>NZ_JBMDKW010000015.1:0-86285 GCF_057809915.1 Sphingobium sp. FG11 | reverse complement strand
TTCTCAGTGGAAATTACTGGCCTCCCCGGGTCACTTCTCAACGGCAATCAACAATCTACTGAACAACTGGGACGTTCCATTAGAAATCTAGGCGGCATTCCACCGTATAGCTGTCGCGCGACCTAGCGTGATCCTAGGTCAGCTTCTGGGATAATCGATGGTTAGGCGGAACGGCTGAAGTGGGGGCGTAGCTGATCATCCGCTCTGACCGGCCCGATCGGCTTATGTGAGAAGCGGGCGTTCGTGGTGAGTAGATAGGGACGACCGGCTGTGGTCCGACAATAGCCTTCACCCCACGTAAACCGATGTCGCCGAGCGGTCGCTCAGCCTTGCAATTTATCTCCATGAGCGGGCCATGGAGTTGCCCAGGTGGTCATGCCTCCACGCTGGCTTCGTCAGCGATCGTCCTTTCGGTTCTAAGCACAGGATTTGTTTGGCATTCGCCGGGCCATCTGTATCATGTAACAATGTCTCATTCACCTTCACCTCCCCCACCCAATCCGGCAAATGCTCCCAGCGGTCGGTTCTTCGGCGGCATTGGCATCGCTCCGGGCGCCCGCGTGCTTGATGTCGGGTGTGGCAATGGCGACCTGAGTCGCCTCATGGCCCGGATCGCCGGACCTGGGGGCGAAGTCATCGCGATTGACCGCAGCGAACAGGCGCTGGCGGCGGCGCGAGCGATGGAAGGGTTACCGGGCGCCGCCCCCATCCACTATCATGCGATCGATCTCTCGGGCGACCTACCCGACCTGGGCCTGTTCGATGCGATCGTCGGTCGCCGCGTATTGATGTATCTTCCTGATGCCGCCCAGACCCTTGTACGGTTGGCGAGCCTGGCCAAGCCGGGCGCGGTCGTCGCCTTTCAGGAACACGGACGCGCCGGCCTTCCTGCGGGGAATGGCGATCTGGTGCTTCACCGCCAACTCTACGATTGGAACTGGAGCACGGTCGCGGCGGAGGGTGGCGACGTGGGTTTGGCGCTACGCCTTGCCGACATGATGCGGCGTGTCGGCCTCTCCGTGGTGGAGGCCCGAGGAGAAGCGATCTTGCTGGACCCAGAGCAGCCATCGTTCCTGCCCACGTTGACGCAGGCGATGCTGCCCCGGATGGTGGAGCGGGGCGTGGCGACTGCCGAGCAGGTCGATTTGGCCACGCTGCCTCAGCGGATTGAGGATGAGCAGCGAGCCGCCGGAGGCTTGATCGTCTGGGACCTTGCCTTCTTCGTCGCGAGCAGCGCTTGATGCCGTGATAGCGGTGACGTGCTCCTTCAGTATAGGATTGGCCGCTTCGGTCAGCACCGGACGTTTATCGGCCCGCTTGGAGGGGCCGGATTTGGTCGACAGCCGCCAGTACAGTAGGCTCCGCGCTATATCGCCTATCGTCCGAATCGAGGCCTATTGCGTCGGCCAGGCGAATGAGGGTCGCTGATGCTTGTCGAATTGCGCTCGACGCCGTCAGCCAGATTGCGGATCAGGAGAAGGACCGGCCGTAGGCGCCGGGGTCGGGGCAGGCGATCGCCGCGATCATGCTGCTTCACGGATCTGTTCCTGGCCTTCGTCCGACGTGTCGAGGCCAGTTGCGCGGAGCAGAAAGGCGGCCGCCGCTTCGGCTTTTGCCGCAGCCGTCATGATGGCGCGGGAATCCTTTCGCAGCACCGCAAGCCACGAGCCGATATACGCAGCATGATCGTCGATATGGGCGGTCGGGAGGCCAAGATCCGCGCCAAGCAGGGCGGATGTCATCTCGGCGCAAAGCTCTTCGAACGCATAGGCGTTGTCGCCGAATTTCCTGCCGAACTCGCGGTTTAGCCGATCAGGATGGCCGGTCCAATGCCCTGCCTCATGCGCCAACGTCGAAGCGAAATACGCGCGGGTGGAAAACAACGCGACCGGCGGCATCGTGATGCTGTCGGCAACACGGTCGTAGAAGGCGCGATCGCCGCGCTGGTGAACCCTCGCAGGAAGAGCACCGAGAAAGCGCTGTGCGCGATCTGACAGCACGTCGTCGGGGGCGACGGCGCTGACGGCGCAGGGATAAAACTTCTCCGGCAACCCCTCAATCTGATCGGCATTGAAGACGGCGTAGGATCGCAGCACGCGGCGCATTTCGTCCGTGGCATCGCCGGTAACGGGCGACTCCACGGTCTTGCTGTAGGATTTGTAGAAGATGGCGATTTGCGACCGCTCGCCTTCGCGGACCTGGCCGCCCAATGCCTGTGCCTGTTTATACGTCATCCAGGTGCGCGAATGGTAGCCGGCGCCTTCCGCGCAGAGCCACAGCCAGAAGCAATTAATGCCCTTATACGGGTCGCCGGTCGCGCGAAGGGGACGGCCGCCAAGACCAGGTCGCCACGGCTTCACCCAAGGGCGTACGCCGGATTCGAGTTTGTCGATAATCGCGTTTGTGATGGTGTCGGCGGGCGACGGTTTATCGGCGGTCTTTGCCACGGCAAGTTCTCCTGATCTGGAAGAGGTGAGCCCGGACCAGCATCCTCTCCTCAGAAAGCCTGCCGTCGGGGCACAAAAGGAGGGGCGACACTCCGCGAAGAGTGCCGCCCCCAGTCGCCTCGAACCGTGCAAACAGGCGTCAGGCCGCCTCGCTCAAATCCTCCTGGCCGTCGTGCGCCCTGTCATCGGCGTCCGACTCATCGTCGCCATCATCGCCGGGATCGACATCATCGACCTCGTCGATGAAGGTCGAGCGCAGCGCGATGGTCTCGGGCTTTTCGATGGCATCAAAGCGCATCGCATCCGGCAGCCAGGCCGCCGCCTTTTCGCGGACTTCGGCCTCGACGATCCCCTGCCCGTTGCAAAGCGCGGCGCAGGTTGCGGCAAGGTCGCCCTTCTTGGCATCCTTGTAGCGGCCGCGCAGGATCGGCCCGCCGATGTCCTCAAGCGCGTCGAGCATGACATCCTTTTTGACGCGGCCGAAGAAGTTTTCGGCCGTTGGGCGCCACCAATGCTCGACCTGAATGTCGAGCGCGCGACCAAGATGGTCATGGAACCCGTTGGACCGTCCGCCCTCGGCAACGTTCAGGCTCGGCTCCAGCGTGCGCGCGATCGAGAAGGCCACCCAACTGCCGCGTGCCTCGTCGTCGAGCGCACGAAAGGCGTCGAACCGCTCGGTCATGGTGTCGTGACCGGCCCAGCTCGTATCGAGACGCTGGCGTTGATCCTCGATGGTCTGCGACGCCATCGACCCTTCATCGCGGAAGCCGAAGATCGGGAATTGCGCACCGCTGGACTTCAGCGTCGAGTGGTTGCGAACGTAGTTCTGCTCGAAGACGACATTTTGCGCCAGCAGGAAGATGGTGAGGTCCAGCGCCAGCGCCGGATCACTGGCGATGTGGGCGACGAGGATCTGCCGGCGCTGGGTTGCAAGCTCGTCGATCAGCGTAGCGCTGAGTTTTGGTCCATGATCGATGTTGCCGGCGCCGTCGTCACCATTGCCACCCCCCGTCGCCTTGGGCGGAGCATTCGGATCGACAACGGGCTTCTCACTGAACATGCGGGTGTGAACGCGGGCTTCGCCATCACCGCCGATATAGACGAACGTCCCGATCTGCGCCCGGACTACCGGATCGATCTCGCGACGGGATTCCTCGATGCTTTCAAGCTCCCGTTCGATTTCGTCGAGACGATCGTTCGCGACCTCGGCTTCCGGCGTCCCCTCGGACAGTTCGCCTTCAAGCTGCTCGACGAGTTGGTCATTTTCGGCCGAAAGCGCTTCGACACGCGCGCTTTCCGCTTCGCTGAGCGGCCGCGCAGGCGCGTGAAACTCGTGGAGCTGACGCTCGAGATCATAGGGAACGTGGGTGGCCGCGATCGGCGTCACGAAGGCAAGGCCCTCGGCCTGCGCAAGTTCGGCTGCGGCCGCCTCCAGCTTTTTGCCGGCAAGATCTTCGAGAAGATCGACGTCGATCCAGTTCTCGTCCCCCTCGGCGGCAAAGAGATCACCTTCGATGCGGCCGCCTGCCGCGACATAGGCATCGCGACCGATGAACCGCGCCTTGGCATCGTTCGCCTTGATCGTGCCGTTGAGGATCGCACGCCGGATGTTGTCGGGCTGATCACCATAATAGGAGGTGCTCATCTGTGCGAAGACGCGAGCCTGACGATCGATGTCGCTCGTCACGGCATAGGCCTGGGCGACACCCAGTGTAATTTCGCCGGCGGCGAGAGCCTGGAACACGCTTGGTGCAAGCTCGGCAAGCCGCACCCGCTGCTCGACGAAGCGCGTGGTGACGCCCTGTCGCTTGGCAACGTCCTCGGCGGTCATTCCCTTCTGGATGAGGAAGTTGAACGCGGTACTTTCATCCGCCGGGTTCATCGGAACGCGCTGGAAGTTCTCGGTGAGGCTCGCTTCGACCGAGTTGTCGTTGTCGGTAAGGACGAGGACGGGCACGACATGGTCGACGGGCAGACTGCCCTGATCGATCAGGCTCTGGAGTGCGCGCAGCCGGCGCCCGCCCGCCTTGACGGTGAAATGGCCCGCTTTCTTGAGCGGGGTAACGATGAGATTCTGCAACAAGCCTTGCGTTGCGATGCTGGCGGCTAGGGCGTCGATACCGGCCTCACGGCTCGATTTACGGACATTGTCCTTCGACAGCGAGAGGTTCTTGACCTTCACGGACTGGATCATCTTTCGTCTCCATCTGGAACTGGCGCGCCGCCTCGACGGTCACGCGAGCCTGCTCATCAGGCCCACAAAGCCGAAGGCCCCCTCCCCTCTCCTGCGCTGGGCGCGGAGAGAGGACCTGGATCGTCAGGCAGCGATGCGCTCGATGACGGCAGCGGCATTCGCGACGGGAATGAACATCCGCGTCCTGTGCTGGATGATGTCGGTAAAACAGCCGGCCGCCTTGAGTTCGGCAAGCCGCGTGTGCGGCCAATCGAGCAGTTCGAGGCGCTGCTGGCCGGCGACCAAGCTGCGCTTGAGCCGGTAGGCTCCGACGGACGATATCTCGCCGCTGGTCATCACATGCTTTGCGGTATCGTCGCCTGACACGGTGATGGCGGCGTTGATCCCGAAGGCGTCCGCGAGCTTCGACACCAGCGGTGCAGGAACGATCCGGCCGAGGAAAGACTGACCGTCATCGGTGTTCAGGCGCCAAACCTGCACATGATCATCGGGCAAGCGATCCCAGACCGGCAGGAGCAAGCCAGCGACCAGATAGAGCGTGCTGGTGCGGGTCTTGTCCCGCATCTCCTCCACCTCGGCCTGCCACAGCGCCGAAAATTCCTCCTCGCTGGTCTCTTCCCACATTGTTTCCAGAAGCAAATCCTGCCGCATCCGCTCGGAACGGGTCGGCCGAACCAGCTCGTAGCGGCGAACGATCTCACCATCGTCATCGGTGAGCGAATAAGTGCTGCACCGGATCGCGGCCCTGCCGGACTTGCGATTGACGATCGGGCGCGAGTCGTCGCCGAGCATCCGCAACGCACGGTCGAGCGAGACCGGATTGTAGCGCTCCTCCGTTTCGAGGCGCAGAATCTCGGTTTCTGCGCCGCTGGTCTGGTCGCGCCGGATGACCGTGCGATCAAGAATCGTGATGCGTTCGGCATTGATGCTTTCAACGCCGAGATCGAGCGTGCCGGCTTCGCGCGCCGCTTCGATCCGGGCCTCGATCAGGCCGAGATATTCATCGAAGATCGCATTCTGCAACGCGATGCGCAGCGCGAGAATACGATTGAGCCAGCGCTGGATGGGCGGCAGCTCCTCCTTCAGCCCGCCGCCTTCGCCCTCGAGCTCAAGTCCGGTCAGGGTCTGGAATTCGCCAAGCGTGGTCGAGCGCAGCTTACCGTCGGCAAGCAGGCGGAACCATGTTTCGAGGGATTCCTTGGCATAGTCGCTTTCAAGGTTGTCACGCGGGTCGAACAGACCTTGGCCGCCTGTCTGACGCTGGCCCCGTGTCAGGGCACCAAGGCTATCGAGGCGGCGGGCAATCGTCGAGATGAAGCGCCGCTCGCCGCGGCAGTCGGTCGATACCGGACGGAACAGCGGCGCAGTTGCCTGATGCGTGCGATGGGTGCGGCCGAGACCCTGGATGGCCGCGTCAGCGCGCCAACCGGGTTCGAGCAGATAGTGGTTGCGGCGCGACTGGTTCTCGGCGGTAAGGCTGGCGTGATAGCTGCGTCCGGTGCCGCCTGCATCGGAGAAGATCAGGATCTTCTTCTCGTTCCGCATGAAGGCGTCGGTCTCGGCAAGGTTTGTTCGCGGCGAACGGCTCTCGATACGCTGGCGACCGTGCGCGTCGATGACGATGCGCCGGCTTCGTCCCGTCACCTCGGCGACGGCATCGGTCCCGAAATGCCCGATGATATGATCAAGGGCGGACCCCACGATCGGCAGGGAGCAGAACCGCTCGACGAGATTGTCGCGCATCTCAAGCGCTTCCTGACTGAAGACGGGACGCCCATCCTCGTCGGACATAGGCTCGGAGCGCGTCTTGCCGGTGTCGTCGACGAAGGTCTTCATCTGTCGGACGGGAAAGGCGGCCGTCAGATAGGACATGACGAACTCTTTGGGTGAAAGCTCAATGTCGAGATTCGCCCGGTCCTCGGCGTTCAGCGCGGCGAGAGCCCGGTTGAGCATCGCCTCGGACGTCGAGACGAGCTGGATCACGACGCTCTCGCCCCGGGCCAGATCCGCTCTGATCGCCGGGATCAGCGAGGGCAGCTTCATGCCGATCAGGATTTGGCCGAAAAACCGCTGCTTGGTGGATTCGAAGATCGACAGCGCAGCGGCCTTCGCGCCGCTGTTGTAGGTGTCGTTGGAGAAACTGTCCGTCACCCGGGTGGCGTCGAGCGCGGTGCGTAAATTGGCGTGGATGATCGCCCACGCATCGGCATAGGCGTCATAGACCTCGACCTGATCGGGCGTCAGGCGATGTTCGAGGATGTCATATTCGACACCGGCGAAACTGAGCGCCCTGGCGACATAGAGGCCCTGCATCTTCAGGTCGCGGGCGATCAATTCCATCGCCGCGATCCCGCCGCGCCGCAAACTGTCGACGAATGCGCGCCGATCGGCGAAGGCGGTGGTCGGACCCCACAGGCCAAGCCGGGTGGCATAAGCGAGATTGTTGACGTCCGACGCGCCGGTTGCCGACCCGTACAGGACGCGGGCGCGAGGCAGCAGGTTCTGCAGGCGCACGCCGGCGATGCCTTGATCGGAGCCGTCCTTGGTGCCGAAACGGCCTTCGCCGCCGGCGACACCCGCCATTTCGTGCGCCTCGTCGAACACCATCATGCCGTCGAAATCATCGCCGACCCAGTCGAGGATCTGCTGAAGGCGAGTACCCTTGTCCCCCCGGTTGGAGCGGAGCGTCGCATAAGTGAGGAAGAGCACACCCTCGGCCGCACCGATCGGCGTGCCCAGCTTCCACTGATTGAGATGCTGGATGTCGAGCGCGAGACCGCCGACCGCGGTCCAGTCGCGACGTGCGTCCTCCAGCAGTGTCTCGGTCTTAGATATCCAGATGTGCTTGCGGCGCCCGCGTAGCCACTGGTCGAGGATGATGGCGGCAACCTGACGGCCCTTGCCGGCACCCGTGCCGTCGCCAAGGAAGAATCCGGTCCGGTAAGGGCGACCGTTCTGGTCCGGCGTGAGCGACAACCCTTCCTCGGCCGCCTTGAACAGACCGGAGATGTCGCGCTCGAAAGCGTCACCGGCGTAGATCAGGGTTTCGAGCTGAGCGTCGGACAGCACCCGGGTGTCGACTACACTGGCCGGCAGCTTCGGAACGTAAGACGGCCGCGGTGCCGTAATCGAGCCCATGGCGATCGATTCCACCAGAGCGGTCGGATGCGCGGATGCACAGGGAATGGCGATCCGGCTTGGCCGATACGGCAGGTACACCCCCACCGCCTCACCGGTCGGTACGGGTGCAGCAAAGACGGTGTAGCCGATATCAAGCGCATTGAGAGATTGGGCGGTCGTCGCGATCGGGGCCGAAAGCCGGGGTCTGCTCGAGAGACCGCCGAGCAGGGATGCGCGCGCACGGGTTGGTGCAAGGCGCGCTGGGGAGAGTCTCGGGGTTTCCGTAACGCTGGCCGCGGAAGCGCTGATCGTCGCGAGCGCTTCGGCGAGTGAGTTGCACCGAACGATGGCGACGTCATCCTGGACGCCTTTTTCCAGAACGATGAGCTTCACGATCTGGCTGGTGCCGTGTTTGGCATAGGCATTGGCGGGCAGTTCGACGTGGAGCGTGATCGCACAGCCGTCGGTCGCCTTCGCCCAGGCGCGGCTCGATCTATCCACGCGATCGGGAAGGATAGCGGCGCAGCGCCCCCCGGCATCAAGCCGTTTCAGGGCGGCGCGCAAGTGGCGGAACGCGGCAAGCGGGTCGGCATGTCGACCGATGCTGCGAGAAAAGGGCGGGTTGATGAGCACTGCGGTCGGCCGGATCGACAGCGGCAGCAGATCGTGGATGAGTTCGCCATCGTGGCGACTGACCGGTGCGGTGGGGAATGCTGCCTGGAGCATGTCGGCACGCGCGGGATCGATCTCGTTGAGAACAAGCTTGGCGCCAGCGCGTGCGGCGAAAACGGCGAGGAGCCCGGTGCCGGCGGAGGGCTCCAGGACGGTATCGGCTGTGGTGATGCGGACGGCGAGTGCGGTAAGGTAGCCAATCGCGGCCGGTGTCGAAAATTGCTGGAGCGCGATCTGTTCTTCGCTGCGCACAGTATGCGTCGGGAGGGATGCGGTGAGCGCGCTCAGGGCCGCAAGGCACTCGGTGGGCTCTTGCGACAGGTCAAGCGTGGCGAGGTGCAGAACCTGGGCCAGCTCCAGAACATCATAGGCATCGCGGAGTGACCAATGCCCGTCAGCAGCAGTTGAACCATAGGCGGTTTCCATCGCCCGGAGCAGGCCAGGCCGGTCCACGCTGTCGCCTTTGCGCAGCAGGGCATAGATCGCGTTTGCGGCGGTAATGGATGGTTCGGTGAAATCGAGTTCGAGAGCAGCGGCTGAGGTGCGCATTGTAGGCCTCCATCTTATCGTCCGGTGCCCATCACCGGATCAACAAGCCGGAGGCCTCCTCTCCTCTCTTCAGTGGGCGTGTGTCTGGATCACGGTGCGAGGAACGGCGTTCCGGGCAAGCCGATCGCGCAGAGCATCGTTCCAATCGTCATGCTCGGATGGGAGCCACTCCTCGACCCTTCGCCCGTTGGCGCTGAGGTGCTCCCCTGCCCTCGTCAGGCAGATCTTCGCCGCCTTGTTTCGCTGACCAAACACGATGACGCGCTTCACATGGGACGGTATGCCGACGTGAGCATAGCGCTCGGCACCAAGCACAGCCCAAACCGGCAATTGGAACCAGTCGATGGCGGACAGGGCATCTTCGATCCCCTCGGCGATCCCCAGAACGTCATCCGGGTCACCAAACCGCACGCTGCCCGAACCGAGCAGACCCAGCGCCAGCTTGGGCTTGCGGAAGGGGCGCCGCAAAATGTCCGTGGGATCGAGGAAGGTCCGGTGGACCGCGACCAGGCCCAGCTCATTTCTCACTGCTGCGATCATTGCGGGAAGGCTGCGCCGATCCTTCCCCTTCCCTATGATCGTCTGTGGGTTGAAGCGAAGGTCAGGCGTCGGCGCATAAAGGCCCCGAGCATGAAGATAGGCTTCAGCCGGTGTGCCGGCGATGGGGATACTGTGCTGCCATAATGACCTGGCCAAACCGCTCAGATCGCGTGAGGGCGCACGCGGTACGACTTGGACCGGCTCTCGATCGTGCAAACCCTGACGATCGAGAGCCTTGAGGACATCGGTCGACGCGCATCCCCCGAAGCATTTGAACAGGATCGCCTTGGTGCCGAGGCGGACCGAAAGACTGGGGGAATGATCGTCATGGGCGGGGCAGCGGCACTCGCCGCGCGATCCTGACCAGCGTCCGCCCAGGCTCTCGACGATCTGCTTGGCGCGAACCGCTGCGTCGATGGTGACTGACATAAGCGAAATTCCTATCGAAGATTTAGGCTCGCTCCGCGCATGCCCCCTCCCCTCTGGCCCGATCGGCGCTGCCTCCTACGACCTATGCCACCTTTGCCGCGAGCACACCGAACTCTTCGACGATCCGGTCGGTCGTGTAGTGGGTGGTGCCATCGCGCTCGTAAGAGGTGTCACGGAGCCGCCCGGCAATCCTCACGAGATCGCCAACCTGGGCCTTCTCATCGATATATTTCCGCTGGCCATCGCTGAAAATGACGACGCGGTTCCAGTAGCTGTCCTCGATCCACTGGTCGCCCTCTCCGCGGCGGCGATAGTTCGCGCACACCGAGATGCTCGTGACCTTGGGCTTGGCGTCGATCTCGCCGATCCGTCCGATGATCTCGAATTTGGCAAAATTGATCATGCGACCTCCTCACTGCGTCTGCCCAGCGGCGACGAGCGGTGATTCAGCTGCTGTCGGGTCGCCGAGGATCTCGTCGCTGGGCGGATCTGCCAAGGATCGAGACCGGGATGCTATCGTGGAACATCGGTGTCGCGGTATCCCCCCAGCTAGGGGGGGAATCGGTTATGCTGTCCGACCTGAAGGGGTGAGCGAATCGCCTGCTTGGTCTTTTAGAATCATTCTAAAACAACGCCGCTGCTCGCAGCGGAAGGATTCATGATTCTAAGTGATTCAGATTCTGTGCCGAAAACGTCTGCAATTTCAATGATCTGTCGCGTTTATCCTGACCGCACGGGGGATTTTGCCTGACCCGGCGGGGGCGTCAACCTGACCGGTCGGGGGCAGATAGCTGACCTGTTGGGGCTATCCTGACCGATTGGGGGCGATCGCTTTTGGCGGCCTCGCGCCTCGGAATGGTGTCATTCTGCGGCGTTTATAGAGCGTGGGCGAGCCGAAAACGAAGAGAACGCGAATCGCATTGCGACTCGGCAGGATCCCGGTGCTTTTGCGGGAGTGCCATACGGTTCTAACCTGACCGGATGGGGGCGACAAAAGAGTTTCAGCCTGCCCTGACTTGACGAGCGAGGACAGGTCAGGCAGCAATTAGGGGAATCTGCCCAATATGCTTTCGGCCTATATGACATGGAACATGCGGAAAATCTAAGCGCGGATGCAGCGCAAGAGGCGGAGGCCGATTCGGCGCCGGGCCGTGCCATGAGAGTCGCGGCGGCTTTGCAGGCGAAGGGTGGCGAAGAATTCGCCAAACCCGGCAGCATCGTTGAGATCAAATTCGTGAAAGGCCAGTCGCTCAGCCTGACGGCGTCGCGATTGCTCGCGTTGATGATTCTGACCGCTGGCGGCGATGCCTGGCAAGATCGGCCGCATCGCATGCGCAAGGCCGATATTCGCCGCGGTCACAAGGGTAATGAACGTATCTCCGACATGTTGGAGGAACTTCACCGGACCTTGTTTGCGATCGACGACCGGTCCTGGCGAGGCAAGAAAGCTACGCTGCGTTTTTCGCTGATCTCGTCGTCTCGCGAAGAGGCGGAAGATACAGACGGCGCGGATGCGGGTTGGATCGAATGGGAGTTTACGCCTGATGCGCGCAAGCTCATCCAGGAATCCGAGAGCTATGCCGTTCTTAATAGGCAGGCGGTGCTGGGCTTCCGATCGAGCTATGCGCTCAAACTCTACGAGATTGGATCGCTGCGGCTCCATCGTCGCCAGTCGACCTGGAAGGGCGATATGGCAGCGCTGCGTGCAGCGCTGGGCATATCGCCAGAGGTGTACAAGGATTTCGCGCAACTCCGTCGCAAGGTGCTCGAGAAGGCAAAGGCTGAGATTGATCAGCTCGCTCACTTCCGAGTCGAGTGGAAGGAGATACGACAGGGCCGAACGGTGACCGAGATCGAGTTCCGTTTTGAGCCGAAGGATGCGCCAGCGCAGATCGCGACCGTCGATGAGATTGAGCGGCACTCGACGGGACGCAAGGCACGCCGGGAAGGGGCAGTAGAGACGGTCGCCGACACGGTGGAAGTGGGATCGGTCGTGAAGGCTGCCATCGGCGCGCTTATCGCGCCGGAGAAGAGTTCGGAAGTCGTCTTTCCGCAAGGGACGATCCGATTCAACGCGGAAGGGTTGGCCGCGATTGCCCGTTCGCATGGGGGCGGATGGGACATCGATCTCATCGCCGACGCCTATCGCCAGCAGATGGGCGACCGTCTGGCGAAGCTCAAGGGCGCGAAGCTGACGAGTTCTTGGACAGGCTTTTGCGAGAGTTTCGTTGCGCGGAGGGGGCGCCCCTAGCGAAAATTGCACCGGTGCAATTTTCCGTCGCCCCCACCGAGTCAGGATAGACCCCCTCGATAAGCGGTGATTGGCGATATTCAGGCGATATGCCGACCACGATGCGTCGCGACTTTCGAAATTCCGCTTCTATTTGACGGAAAAGCGCAAGTAGCGCTACAGTACCCCGAGTTTCGCAAAGGGGCGCCCTGTGGCAGCATCACTAGACATCGACGACACCCACGATCTTCTATCGGTGGCCACGCTTGCCCAGCGAACGTCCTCGGTGCTGGAGCGGCTTCGCGATTCGGCGCGCAGCGCGCGCGCGGATGATCGCCGTGAGCCCACTTTCCCAATCGGAAAGGCGGCCGACCTGGTGGGGCGGACGCCTGCAGCGATCCGCGACGCAGAAAAGGACGGACGACTTCCGCCGCCGCCGCGAACCGAGAATAATCGCAGAGTGGGTTATACGCTCGCGCAGCTCAATGATATGCGGGGCCTGTTCGGCACAAGACCTTGGCGGGCAGCAGACGACCCGTGCTGTGTCGTTGCTGTCCAGAACTTTAAGGGAGGTGTCGGCAAATCAACGCTGTCGGTGCATCTTGCCCAGTATCTCGCCATCCAGGGCTATCGGGTCGCGTTGATCGACTGCGATAGCCAGGCCTCCGCGACGACGCTGTTCGGCTATGTGCCGGATCTCGACCTGACCGAGGACGACACGCTCTATCCGTTTCTCCGCCAGGAGGAAATGACCTCGCTCGACTATGCCCTGCGCAAAACGCATTTCGATGGCCTTGAACTAATCCCTGCCAATTTGCGGCTATTTCAGTCGGAATATGAGATCGCCGCCCGGATGGCGCGCGGGCAGGGGGGGCTTATCGATCGCCTCTCTCAAGGCATCGCGAGCATTGCTGATCGCTTCGATGTCATCGTCCTTGATCCGCCCCCAGCCCTTGGCGCCATATCCTTGTCGGTTTTGCGCGCGGCGAATGCTCTCGTTGTGCCCGTGCCTCCAACCGTCATGGACTTTTCTTCGACCGCGGCGTTTCTGGCGATGCTTGATGAGACCATCGAGACGCTGGCCGAACGCGGCTTTGCGCCAACTCTCAAATTCTTGCGCTTTGTTGCCTCGAAGGTCGACGAGAACAAGTCGATGCAGAAGGAACTGCTCAATCTGATGCGGACGTTGTTCGGTCACGCGATGGTACGTACGCCGCTTAAGGATTCTGCTGAGATCGACAATGCGACGGCTCGTCTGATGACGGTTTATGAGCTCGACGGCCCCGTCACAAGCAGTGCGGTGCGCAACCGCTGCCTCACTTATCTCGATGGCGTCAACGCTGAGCTGGAATTGGATATTCGCGCCATGTGGCCCAGCCATTTAGGCCGTTTGCGAAAGGAAGGTTTGGCATGAAACGCAAAAATTGCACCGGTGCAATTCCCGGTAGAGGGGCGGCATTATGAGCAGAAAGAATGCGAGTTTCGCGGCTGACTTAGCAGCCGGAATAAATCTGCCTGAAGATGGTGCGCCCGCCCCGCGTCGTCCCGGCCTTGGTTCGAATGTACTGACTGGAAGAGAGAACCGCTTGGCTGAATTGGCAGCGGGATCGGTTGTTAGCCGCACGCATGAACTGGTCGATCCCGCTCGATGCCGAATGTGGGCGGGGCACAACCGGGAATATGCGCTCCTCAACGAGGAGCGATGCGCCGATCTCATCGAAAGCATAAAGGCGCAGGGACGCCAGGAAATGCCGGCAATTGTCCGGCGGGTGCGCGGCGAATCGGACTTTGATTTCGAGGTGATTTGTGGCGCTCGGCGTCACTGGTCGATCAGCTGGCTGCGTAGCCATAATTACCCCGACTTCCGGTTCTTGGTCGACATCCGCGAACTGTCAGATGAAGAAGCATTCCGCATCGCGGATATCGAGAACAGGGCGCGCGAAGACCTTAGCGATCTGGAGCGGGCACGCGACTATCTCCGTGCGCTTGATGCCTATTATGAGGGCCGACAGAAGGTCATGGCCGAGCGGATCAATGTAACAGAAAGCTGGCTGAGCCGCTATCTTGATCTCGCCCGCCTTCCGGTGGAATTGATGGTCGCTTTTCCCAATCCGCAGGATTTGCGGATCAAGCACGTCACAACGATCAAGCCATTGTTGAAGCCGGACGATCGTCGCCAACGCGTATTTGCTGAAGCGGCCGCGCTCAGTGCTCGATCGGGAGGGGAGGGCGCTCCCATGGCTGTGCCCGACATCGTCCGTGCATTGGCGCTGGCGGCCGACCCCCCCAAAAGGTCAGGATCCCCCAAGAAGTCAGGAATGGCGCAGGTTGTATCCAGCGAGACCGGGAAAGCCGTGCTTCGTATCGAGGGCACTGATCGCAAGGGAATTCGCCTGACACTTCTCAATAGGGGTGGGGCCTCTCGTGAGGATGCCGAGAAAGCCATTCGCGAGGTGCTTGACGCCCACTGGGCCTGAAGTGGGCCGACGCAAGAACGGGAGGCGTGACATCGAGCGGTCCGCCCCGCTGCAACTCAATCAGTGGTGGTGAGCCGAGACATCGATACCGAGGCCAGCTAGCATCGAATCGAGTTCGGCCATTTCACGATCAAACTCTGCGAGCGCGGGTACAAAATCTGGGAGCGCCTGGGGCGGGGCAGGGGGGCGCCCTACCGGACGGACACCAAACCCGAAGGCGATAGCCAGATCGCGCGTCATGTAGGTTCGCCAGGCCTGACGACCGCTCACTTCCACTAGAAGGTCCAGCTCTGCCGCGCGAGAAAGCAGCTTGCCGGCACCGGAGATCGTCAGGTCCAATCGCCGGGCAAGCATGCGAGGACTGACGACGGGGACAAACTGGACAAGGCTGAGCAAATCCAGGAGTTTGCCAGGACGGTGCGCGCCATGGAGGGCTGCGGCGGCGCGTAAACGGTCTTCCTCGAGCGCCTGGAGCCTCACCAGCCCCTCTTCCGCCCGATCGGTAAGCGACCGGAGGTTACGCAGGACGATGGCCTGCGTGTCGCGCGGCGAGAGGCGAAGCGCCTTGTCGCCAATGGTCAGGCACGGCAGCACGGTCTGGGTTATCTTCATCGATCGCAGGAGCCCGGGGACGGCAAGCCACGGCGTGATCGTGCTGTCTGCGCGGGAGCGCCTGGCCGTAATCTCAAGCGCGCGGAGGAGGGCTGGCCGCTGGCTCCAATCTTCTGGGATGTCCGTTGAGATCGCGAGCTCGTCTCGCCAATAACGGGATTCGCGCTGGGCCAATTGCCGCTGCCAAATCGGAAGCGCATCACGATCGTCCAGATTGGTCGGCATCGGCGGGCGGCCGGGCAGATTGACGGCGCATTCCCGGCCGAAAATATCAATTTCGTCAATCTCGGCGCCCTGCACCTGCAGCGCCGTGGAATAGCCCGTCCAGGTGGCGCGTCGCTGCCATGGCGCTGCGGCAGGACTGGCAGAAACACGGGCATCGAGACGGCCTATCGCCGCTGCCGCCCGTTCCAGACGGGCGACGAGCCTGGAAGTCCAGATTGGCTCTGACAGGTCTGGGATGGCAGCAGGCATGACGTTAAACATATCCCCAAAGTAGCCTTAGCGTCTATCATGCTGTTGCTCCTTAAATATGGACCTATGATAATTGCACTTATCACATAAGCGGAATTGACACTTCCTTATAACGTGACGTACAAGCGCCGCCGAGGAGCGTGGCGCATCATGGGCACCGAAACCGCCCTGGAAGGCCCAGTCGGCCCGAAGCTGCGATTTTGGCCATGTTGAAGAACAAAGATTGAACATGGCGATCTACCAGGCTCGCTCTTGTCCTCCAATCTCGTAAACATCGGTCTCGATCGAGCACCTGTAGCTCTCTGCGATGTTGAACATCTCTGTCTGGAGAGATGCGATCTCATCATCGAGGCTGACGCCATCGGCACCCTGATCATAGGCGACGGTCAGCGTGTAATCGCAGTTCCCGGTCTTTTGCATCTGGTAATCCCGCTCCAGCATCGCCTCAATGCGCTCGCGAGCGGGCTTTCTGCCACGACCATGCTTGTTGAAGTTCTCGATGGTCAGATGCAGGGCGATGGTGACAGAAGGCGGCTTTTCCGGCAGCCCGATCCTTGAAGGAATGACGTCAAGCGCCCGATAGACGGTCATTCTTGAGATCTTGAGGTCGCGCGCGACGCTGGCCTTGCTCGCGCCGGCGGTGATCCGGCGTCGGATTTCATCGTCATCGATGTTTTTCTTCCGGCCTTTGTAGACGCCTTCGGCGCGCGCCGCCTCGATCCCGGCGCGCTGCCGGTCCTTGATGAACGTCAGTTCCATGTCCGCGACCATGCCCAGAATGGTGATCACCATCCGCCCCATGCTTCCGGCCGTCGTCACCTCCGGCTCAAGCACCCGCAATGAGGCTCCCTTCTGGTCGAGTTCATGAACCAGATTGAGAACATCGCGTGTGGAGCGACCGAGCCGATCGAGACGCAGGACGACGAGTTCGTCATCGGCGCGCAGGAACTGCATGATCGTCTCAAGCTCCGTGCGTCCAGTGCGCGATGCGCCCGAGCCTGTTTCGGAGCGGAGGATTTCACAGCCCGCTGCCTTCAACCGGGCAACCTGGATGTCGAGATCCTGGTCGATGGTGCTGACGCGGGCGTAGCCGACGCGGGTCATGGGCAAATCCGTCACATTAGGGTGGCTTTGCCCTCGTACAGTAACATTGGTGACGGAACCACCCTTTTGTGACATGTCGTATATGTCACTTCCGATCGTCACGTTCGGGTGCACCCAAATGGTGCGAGCGGAAAGGCCCCGGTCAGGCAGCAAGCCGCCCAAAATCGATCCGGCTATTCAGATCGAGGTCGAAGCGGCCATAAGGATTGACGTGGCTGTAAATCAGCGGTGTGAGGCCGCGATAATCATCCGGCGTCATCCGGCCCGTCCATTTCGGTTCCACCAGCACGCTCTGAAGCATTCGGGTGTTCACATAGACAAGCGACGCTTGCAGCAAATGTAGCGCCAGGACCGAGAGCTGCTGCTCATCGATGCGGTTGGTGGCGATCTCGCCGCCCTTGCCGAAGAAAACGAACCCATTGGCACTGTTCCAGTTTTCAACGACATTCAGGCCTTCATGAATTTCGCGGCGGAAGGACTCCTCGCGCAGATACCGGCACAGGAAGATCGTCTTGACCGCGCGGCCCAGCTCACTCAACGCCTTGTAGGTCGGGTGCATCACCTCGGAGCGGCTAAACCGGCGCAGGATCGCCTCCGGGTCGGCGGTTTTTGTCTGCATCGCGGCTGCATATTTGACCATCTCGTCATATTGCTGCTCGATCTCATCCCAGTTGATCGGACTGGAGAGGATCGGCTGCAAGTGGGGAAGCCGCGTTCGCATGCCGACATCGGGAAGAGCCAGCTTCTGGCGAGCGATCGCTTTCAGGCGGGGTGCAAGCTCAAATCCGAGAAGCCGGCAAAATGCAAAGCCAACCGCGCTTTGGCCATGACTATCAACATATTGTCGCTGGATTTCCATGTCGGTGCAATGGCGCAGCACGCCCTCGATCATGGAGGCGACCTCGGAGGAAGAGCAGCGCTTGAGCTGGGAATAGACGCATGTCGCGCGTCGTTCGACATGCCAGTAGATCATGACGCCCCGTCCACCATAACGCGCATGCCATTCCGTCATCAGGTTGCGATCCCAGGCTCCGAACTTTGTGGAATCTGACGCACAGGCCGTGCCGGCGTCCCCCCAGACTGCAGCATTGCGGATTGCCAGGGTCGCATTCGCAACCCTGGCACACGCCTCCTTGAGCGCCGCGGCATGAACGAAGCGGCGATGGACATGCAGCAGCTCTTCATAGCTGACATCGGGGGTGGCGCCGGCGATCCGCTTGAGCCCGGCATTCGTTCCCAGGCCGTAGAGGCATAGCAGGAGACGTTGATCCAGCGCGGTTTTCGGCAGTGCAACACGCGAGGCCGATGTTTCGAACGCTTCGAGAAGTCCCGTATCAAGGGCAGCCTCCTTCAGTACGTCGAGCAGCCCGGTCATCGGCCAGCGTTGGCCGATCTCGGTCTTGATCGAGGCGAGACCCCTGGGTTCGGGCAAGGGTTTGAACGGGGTGAGAGATATACGGTTCTCGCCGCGCCACAGCAGCCGAACCTTGTCGTTCCGGGGAATATTGGCATTGAGGAGCAACAGTTCCTGAGCAAGCTCTTCCCGGATGGCGCTTGAAAATGCACGCGCATCCGCCGTCAGGTTCAATCCTGTGTAATATGCTTCTCGCCGCGCATCGAAGTCCTTGGGAAGATCGTCATCGGGATTGCGGTATCGGTCCGCCCCGACAACCCAGATTTCCTTAGAACGGATGCGATCGCGCAGTTGCGCGAGGACACAAAGCTCATAACTGATCCGGTTTACGCGCCCCTCTTCATCAATGACGGAACTGCGCCATCTCGCCGGAATGACCTCGTCGACCGGCACTGCGTGCGGCGGCACGTAGCGGCATCCATCATCCACTTTGCTTCTGATCCAGTCCAGGGCCGCCAGCACCGGACGCCACACGGCGTTGTTCGACCGGAACTCCAGTGCCGAAAGCAGGCTTGGCAGCATACGGCGATAATGATTGGCCCATGACCTCCGCATCACCTTGTAGATCCGCCGATCCAAGGCGCCCTTTGCCTGGCTTTCCTTGATGATCGCCGCCAGTTTGTCCTTGCCGGCGATTGGGAAAATGACATCGCAGATGCGCCCGGATGGATCGTCGATCGAAGCGCTGGCAATCTCGACCAGGAGTCGCTCCTTGCCATAGACCCGCTCGATGTCTTTCGCGATATCGCCCACCACCTTGCGTTTCGAGCGCGATCCGATCTTATGGACCGTCTCGATCAGCAGGTCGACCATCGCATCCGTAAGCTGAGCTTCCCGCGCCATCAGATAAACGGCATAGAGCCCGAGCTGGCGCGCCGGTACATGCCGGCGCATCTCCGAGGCTTTCTCGCCGGCAGCCCGGCGAACGATCTGATCGACCCATGCCTTGCCCGTGACCGATAGGAAATCTCGGGGAAGAGCAAGCCGCTGGATAAAGGCGAGTTTGGCGGTCACGCCAAGAATGTTTTCGAGCGTCGCCTGACCTGCATCGCCCTTCATCGTGTTGAAGCCGGTCGGGCCATCGGGATCGGCGAGCGAGGCTTCCAGCAAGGCGACCGCATCCGGCACAAGCCGGTCGCGGACTCGGGCCAACAGGGCCTCCAGATAGAGGTGTCGTTGCGAGCGGACGAGGCGTTCCAGCTCCTTGCGCGACGGCCCATAGATACGGCGGTCGCGGCACCACAGGAAAACATGCTCGAGCATGGCATTGATCGACTGCCCGCCCGCACAAAGATCGTCGGAAATCCACCCCGACAACGCCCTGCGATCCGTCTGCGTCATACGGCGGAACCCGAGATGCCGCAAAATCTCCGCGCAATGCCGGCGGGCGGTGCGACCGGAAAAATCATAGTGGTTCACGGATTTGGCATCGAGACCAAGTTGCTCCGCCAGATACAAGACACCGTCGGAGGGTATCGACGCATGATCCGGCACAAAGAAGCCATGCGCGGCGAAAAATCTAAGCTGAACCGCCAATCCCAGTCGCGCCGTCTCCGCTTTGCCGGTCACGAACGCGATGTCCGAAAAACTCAGGCTCCAGGAGCCGATCAGATCCCCACTCGAAACGCCAAGGCTCATAACGCCACTCCCTTATCGGAGCGGAACGTCGTTCCTCGCATGGGCGACCGTCAACAACAACCAGCCCGTTCCCGACGTGTTCTCCAAGATGACCAAAATCGCAGCTTCGGGCCGACTGGGCCTGGAAGGGCCGAAAACCGCTGTAGCGGCGGCTGAAGCGGCCCTGCCGGCCGTCAGGACGCCGGCCGACGTCGCCTGGACGATCATGCAGAGGCGCGCCGGCGCGCGCATCACCGTCAACGAGGCGTTGATCGCCGCCTACCAAGCCGCGTCCTCGCCCCACAGCATCCGCGCGTTGAAGTCTGACGTCGAGGCGTTCGACGCCTGGTGCCGGCGCACCAGTCGGATGGCGCTGCCGGCATCAGCGGAAACGGTCGCCGACTATCTCGACGCGCGGGCCGGGGAAGGGAGCCGACCCGCGTCGCTATCGCGCTACAAGGCGTCGATCGCCAAGATCCACCAGCTGCTGGATCTCAAAGACCCTACCCAGGTTCAGCTGGTCAAACTGCGCTTGCGGGGCATCCGGCGGGAGAAGGGGGTGGCGCAGGCGCAGGCGCGGCCGCTCAGGTTCAAAGGTCCGGTCAAAGACGTCGAGCGGGACCAGCCGCGCGGGCTCAACATCCGTGCGCTGCTCGAGGCGTGCGGCGACGATCTGCCGGACTTACGCGATCGCGCTCTCCTCTCCACAGCCTATGACACTGGCCTGCGCGCCTCCGAGCTGGTGGCCGTGTGCGTGGAGCATATTGTCGACGCGCTCGATCCTGAGGCGCGGCTGCTCGAAATCCCGCGCAGCAAGGCGGACCAGGACGGGGAGGGGGCAACAGCCTTTTTGTCGACGCGCTCGGTGCGCGCTATTGCCGCCTGGCAGGCGGCGTCGGGGATCGAGAGAGGGCCGCTGTTCCGGCGCGTGCAAGTGCGGCGCTACAAAGCGCGCAAGACGCTGCCCAAGCGTGCTGTACCGGCGCGGGTGGAGTTTGACGTGGGGGAGGGAACGCTCCATCCTGGCTCAATTGGACCGATCTGGCGGGCAATGATCCGAAAGGCCTTTGAGCGAGGCGCCTTGATGGATTTGACGATCGACGATGTGGCGCGGCTACTCAAGGGAGTCAGCGCACATTCGACGAGGGTAGGGTTGACGCAGGACATGTTCGTGAGTGGCGAGGATCTCGCCGGCATCATGGACGCGGGGCGGTGGAAATCGCCGCGAATGCCGCTCAGCTACAATCGAAATCTCGCGGCTGAGCAAGGGGCTGCCGGGAGGCTGATGGCGAAGATTGGGTAAAATTCCATTATGTCGGCGAGGGTATCGGCGGGCAGATTTGTCGTCGCTCTCGAGCGAGGGCCTCGCAATATTCGCGCGATATGGCTTCAAGGCATATGTAGCGACGCAATGAAGCGGGGCTGCTTTGTTAGCCCAGGGAGCTAGTTTCGACAAACTGGTCGCTAGCCAGCTTCCGCAGGGCCAGGAGCCATCGACCGATGATCGCTGCCGCATCGTGACTGGATTCAACGGTGGGGGTGCCGTACATGCCAGAGCGCTGTCAAACTCCGCCGTGGCACGTTCCATGCGCGCGGCCATGTTCCTGAGTGCACAGCTGATAGTGCCAATCAGCCGGTCGTTCTCCGAAAATTCGATTACGGCAAAGCAGGCGATGGGCAGAACGTCGCTATAGTCGGCCGAAATTACAGGATGAACTTTCTATCTCGGTATCGAGATCGTGTTCCTTATCATCGCCAGCCACTTGGAACGATCGCAATGACTGGGCCTAGGATTTTAGCTGGATAATCGGCGGCGCGCTCAGGATATTGAGACGGGCCGTCGCTAGAACCAGATGTTCGAAACCTGAAACGAGACAGGCGCATCCGTCACCCGGCCTCCATAGCTGGCACCGGCTCTCGCTTTTGAAGGTTCGACGCCTCCGCCTTCGTCTCCGCAGGCGGGGGCATTTAGGCCAAGACGCACGTTGAACGCAATTGCGTGATGGGCCCCTAGCAAAGGATTGGACGAAGATTTCCGGTTGGAGGCTGATCTACGGCGATGCCGGAGCGCCGCGGCTTATGCGCTTTAATGCATCAGAAATGCTTCATCATACTTCCTATTGGTGCTAAGTATCTTAATTCTGATGCATGAAACATCATTCTCGCCGTTTGGGAGGCTCCGTTGAAATGATGATCTGTTCCCAGATGGGCGAGGACGCATCGCGATCGTCTCGGAAGTGCCATCAAGCAGGGCGGAGGGCCACGGCGCGGCTTGAGGTCAGACGTTCAAACCGCCGCATCGCGGATAACGGCATTGTCCCGAAGAGGACTGATCATGACGCTTAAGGCAATTCCGCGCGAGTTTACCCCAAAGCTCTTCTCGGTTTTGCGCGAAGGATATACTGCCGCGAGACTCCGCGTGGACGTGACGGCCGGTCTGACGGTGGCTATCGTCGCTTTGCCGCTGTCGATGGCGTTGGGGATCGCCAGCGGGGCAACGCCCGACAAGGGCTTGATCACGGCGGTTGTCGCGGGCCTGCTGATCTCGGCACTTGGCGGTTCGCGCGTCCAGATCGGCGGGCCGACCGGCGCGTTCGTTGTCATCGTTTTCAATGTCATCACCAAGCATGGCTATGACGGCCTAGTCCTTGCAACTTTGCTAGCGGGAATCATCTTGATGGTCGCTGGGTACATGCGGCTTGGCGGCCTTGTGAAGTACATCCCGCATCCGGTCGTGACGGGGTTTACAGCCGGTATTGCCGTGATCATCGCCTCGAGTCAGGTGAAGGACTTTCTTGGGCTGCGCATGGCGGCAGTCCCAGCGGATTTTCTGCCGAAATGGGCGGCGTATTTCAACGCCTTCGGTAGTCTGAGCGTCACAACGATCGTCATCGGCGGCGGCTCGCTCGCGGCCATTATCATTCTCCGCAAGTTTGCACCCCGGATCCCGGGCTTTTTGGTCGCGGTTGTGCTTGCATCGATCATTGTCGCGGTGTTCGGTCTTCCAGTAGACACGATCGGCACACGTTTCCCGCATCTGGAGACTGGACTTCCCCTACCACACATTCCAGCCTTTTCGCTGGCAAAGGTGCAGGATGTCCTACCCTCCGCGTTCACGATCGCCTTTCTCGCCGGAATTGAGTCCCTGCTTTCGGCCATCGTCGCCGACGGCATGACCGGATTTCGCCACCGCTCCAATCAGGAGATGGTCGGCCAGGGCGTCGCGAATTTCGCCTCGGCACTGTTTGGCGGACTGCCGGCTACCGGCGCGATCGCGCGGACGGCTACCAACATCAAGGCCGGCGGGCGTTCGCCGATCGCTGGCATGTCGCACGCAGGGTTCATCCTGCTGTTCATCCTGCTTGGCTCCAAACTGATGGCCTTCGTTCCGATGGCCGCGCTGGCCGCTATTTTGTTTATGGTCGCCTGGGGCATGAGTGAATATCGGCATTTTCTCGGCTATCTCCGGATGCCCAACGGGGACCGGATCGTCCTGCTGTTGACCTTTGGCCTGACGGTGCTGGTCGACCTCACCGCGGCGATCGGCGTGGGTGTGACCCTCGCATCTCTGATCTTCATGGCGCGGATGAGCTCGACCGTCGAGATTGGCGCCGGATCGGATGACGATGCCGAGGATCCCCATCAGCGCGACACGGTGCCAGCTGGTGTCGAGATCTTCAGGATGAGCGGGCCGTTTTTCTTCGGTGTCGTCGGTGGTCTCATGGATACGTTTCGCGCGATGGGCCAGCAGCCCCGCGTCATCATCCTGAGAATGCGGTTGGTCCCGATGATCGACGCCTCGGGTGCAACCGCACTCGAAGGTCTCGTCGACGAGGCGGCGCGCGCCAATATCAAAGTGATCCTGTCGGGCGTGCGGCCACAGCCCCTGGAAATGCTTCGGCGCGTCCACCTCGGGTACGGCAACGGTCGCGTCAGCTATGCCGACGATTTCGCCCAAGCGCTCAAGCTGGCTCGACAAGCCGCCGAACCCGCCCGCTGAGATGAGCGGGCGTTCGCGCGCACATCAAAACCGCGCCACCAAGCGGTGTTGTCGCGGCGCTCGCCTTTGTCAGGCGGCCTTCCAGATACGGCCATGCAGCGGCCACAACTCCGCTGCTCGAATGCAAGATGAGGACACGCGTGTCGCCCGGAGCACCCTATATAGATGATTGCGGCGATGCGCGCTTTCTTCGCTTCGACCACAGGCTCGTACAGACCTGGATGAGCCTAAGCGATCCGCTGCGTCTCGAGTTTGACTACATCCGGGTCATGATGGGCTTTCTGCTGTTTCGGGCAGAGCCCAAGCGGATCGATATCATCGGTCTCGGCGGTGGTTCGCTGGCCAAATATTGCTATCGCCATGTGCCGTCGAGCTGCATCACCGCTGTCGAAATTAACGAAGCGGTCGTCGCGATGCGCACGAGATTCTGCATTCCCGACGATGACGATCGGCTCCGAATTCTCGTGGGAGACGGGGCGGACTATATTCGAGCGAGCATAGAACAGGCGGACGCCCTCTTAATCGATGTCTGTCAGGAAAATGTGCAGCCGCCCCAGCTATGCTCGCAAGCGTTCTACGACCAATGCTTCGATCATTTGGCTCCCGGCGGCGTGCTGGTGGTCAACGTCTGGGAGCAATATCAGCTTTGCGCCAGTCGCCTGCGGAACAGCTTCCGCAAGGGTCTTATCGTTGTGCCCGCCGGGGACGGGGGCAATCATATTGTGATTGCGGTGAAAGGCAGCCGATCGGCGCCTGTTCCCGATTATGACGCCGTCCTGCGTGCGCATGGCAGGCGTCACGCGGCATTCTTGCCGGATGTCGCGAAGCGTATCGCTGAGCCGCCCCGGCTCCGGCCTCTGCTCCGACTGCGGGCTTTCGCGACCAGCGATCCATTAGGGTAATGGTGGTGCGTCCACCCACCGCCAACTTCCTCGTCATCATATTCGACCGCACCGCGCGAACCTTCTCGGTCGAAGGACCTGTTCAAGATGACCGGTCATGCCGCGCCGCTGTCGACGCAGAAAAGCTGTCCGGGCGGGACATAGACTATCTTTTTTACTCTCAGGGTCCGACGCGTCAGTGGCGGCGTAGCGCCGCCGAGCGCTTCCGGCGAGATTCGAGTTTTCGTCGCGTTGCGATCGGATCGATTCTGGGGATCGATCTTCGCAAGCTAAGCTAAGTATGAAGATGGCCCGTGGCTGGCATCGCGGTGGGGCGGGAGACTGACGGTGTTTAATCGCTAGCGCATCCCGTTCAGATCAACTGGTCCGTAGGTCGCTGACGCGATATCCTGGCTACCCGTTGTTTTTTCCGAGCGCGTGGCACCATCCACAAATTCACTGATTTGCATGGCGGAACGATACTTTCTTGGCGATCATAGCGACCATACTCATCCTTCTCCTCGCGGTTGCCGCAAGCGGCGCGGCCGTGCGGATGGTTCCATTCTCTCTGCCTCGGCCACTTTTTCAGATCGGGATCGGCGCGTTGATCGGCGTCACCGGCACATTCCATGTCACGCTTGAGCCCGAAATCTTCTTCCTGCTCTTTTTGCCACCGCTCCTCTTCCTGGATGGCTGGCGCATTCCGCGAGAAGAATTATCGCGGGATGGCGCGACCATCCTGGCGCTTGCGCTCGGTTTGGTGCTGTTCACCGTGCTCGGCGCCGGCCTGTTCATCCATTGGCTGGTTCCCGGCATGCCCATGGCATCCGCATTCGCACTCGCTGCCGTCCTCTCCCCGACCGATCCGATCGCAGTGTCAGCGATCGCCCAACGCGTGCCGATCCCGCGACGCCTGATGCACATACTTGAAGGCGAATCGCTGCTTAATGATGCGTCGGGACTCGTGTGCCTGCGCTTCGCCGTCGCCGCCGCGCTGACCGGCACGTTCTCGCTTCCAGAAGCGGGGCTGAGTTTTGTATGGATGGCGTTTGGCGGCGTCATGATCGGGGCCAGTCTGACGTGGGGGGTGACCCGCATAAAGTCGAAGATCTCGGCACGCTTCGGTGAGGACAGCGGGTCTCATATCCTAATCAGCCTGTTGATTCCGTTTGGCGCCTACCTGATGGCAGAGTCGATCCATTGCTCAGGAATCTTGTCGGCGGTCGCCGCAGGGCTCACGATGGGACTTGCCGAAACGTCCGGACCGGTCTTGGCGGTGACTCGGATCAGACGAAACACTGTGTGGGACATGATCCAGTTTGCCGCCAACGGCATCATTTTCGTGTTGCTCGGTGAGCAGCTCCCCTTGATCCTCAAAGGCGCGGCGGTGACCGTGCGGACAACGGGCCATCACACGCCGTGGTGGTTGCTGGCCTACATCCTGGCCATCACGATCGGGCTGGCGGCACTACGTTTTGCATGGGTTTGGGCGTCCTTTCATCTGACCGTCTTTCGCGACGGTCAAGCGAGCCGGGCCACCCGGTTTCGTACGATCATGGCCATGACGTTTGCGGGTGTCCGTGGAGCGATCACCCTGGCCGGTGTCCTCACTCTTCCGTTGATGATGCCGGATGGCACGCCGTTTCCAGCACGCGACCTGGCGATCTTCCTGGCCATGGGCGTGATCATTGCGTCATTGCTAGCAGGCAGCCTGGGTCTTCCTTTGCTGTTGAAGACACTGGATTTGCCGCTCGCCGCGACCGCCAGAGCAGATGATGATCGCGCGCGCGTTGCCGCAGCCGAAGCGGCGATCGCCGAGATCGAACGGGTGCAACATCGTTTGTCCAAGGGCCGGAAGGACGCCGATCTATATGTGTCCACCGCCGGTCGGATCATGGACGAGTATCGCGAACGGATCGAGAGCCGCTCGCATGACGCTGAGACGTCAAGCCTTGCGCGCAGGGCGGACTCGATCGAGCGGGAATTGCGCTTGGCGGCGCTCAGGGCTGAGCGCACCGAAATCCTGCGCAAGATGCGGACGCGTAAGCTCGGGAGCGAGGCGGCGCGCAAGATCATCCGGGAACTTGATCATCTCGAGGCGCGATATTCGGGCGAAGACGCGGGAGCAGGACGGACGGCAAAATTCTGATCTAAAGCAATGAAAGATGCTGAAAGACCGCCGGCAATTGCGACGGCGTTTCGATCCGAAGCTGCTTATTGACGTTCATTCGTCCGTAAACGACTGTAATCGCCGACGCAGGCACCCCGAAATGTTTGGCAAGGAACCTGACCATATGGTCTGTGGCGCGCCCTAGCTTCGGTGCTGCGGTGACGCTCACCATGAGCTGTCGACCGCGGACTTTGCCGATCGCATCTTCGCGCGCACTTGGTTTGCCAAGAATATTGACGACGAGCGTCGTACCGTCCCACCAGAAAAAGCGGTCGTCGCCGTTTCGATCAGAACTCGCTGGACGTCGCTCACCCTGCGCCATGCAACCACCGCTTGAAACGCGGACCTTGCCGCTTTGTATGGTCTTCAAGCCGGGCGTTCGCCCGGCGCTGATCATCGCTTCTTGACGAACTCCGCGCGCAGGACGAGCCCCTTGATGCTCTCATGGCGGCAATCGATCTCCTGCGGATCGTCGGTGAGGCGGATCGACTTGATGACGGTGCCCCGCCGCAAGGTTTGGTTGGTGCCTTTGACCTTCAGATCCTTGACGAGGATCACGCTGTCACCATCGGCCAGGACATTGCCCACATTGTCCCGAACAATGTGGGCGGCATCGGTTGGTATGTCGGCAGCGGTCAACTCGGCCGCTGGCCGCCATTCACCGCTTGCTTCGTCATAAACATATTCATCCGAGCCGCTCATCGCGAAGCCTTGATCCCAATGTGGCTGCTGTCGCCTTCAACGCGATGGCAGAGCCGATTTGATACATGGCCCTTGACGTATCAAAATCGGAATCAATATGCTATAGCGCAGTCATGATGTTTGGCACATCATCTACAAAGAACCATGTGGGGTGCGACGCCTCGAAGCCGATGCCGCAAAGACGGCCCCGCTCGCTAGCCATCAGTCGCGTCGTGCCGGTCACATTGCGGACGACGGGATACTCTTCATCAATGACCAACCCTTTCACCAGCGACGCCTTCCGGGATGAGTGGGACATCGTTCCCCTCCCAGACGAATGTCACGGGGTGTCGGACATCGATGGCCTTTCGAGCGCGGACATCCGCGTCCTTGCGCGACTAGGACTTTTCCCGGGACGGCATGCCGACCTTCTCGCGCCGGCCGAAACCCCCTATATCTCCGAGATAGATAAATACCAGTCGCTGCATTTCGACTGGAGCACCGTCCAGAGCGAGATGGACACTGAAGACCCGCTCGCGCTGACGATCGACTATACCCGCATGATGATGGGGTTTTTGCTGTACCATCCCCGCCCTGCCCGTATCGAGATGATCGGTCTAGGCGGCGGCTCGCTTGCGAAGCTTTGCCACTACCTGCTTCCCCGGACCGACATTACGGTCGTGGAAATCGATGGCGATGTAATCGCGCTACGCGACCGGTTTCTTGTGCCACGCGATGACGAGCGCTTTCGGGTCATCCATGCCGATGGCGCCGATTATGTCCGACACTCGGACGCGCGCCCGGACGTCTTGCTCGTGGACGGCTTCGACATCTACGGACAACCGGAGCAGCTCTGCTCAGCCGCCTTTTATCGGCATTGCCGCGATCGACTGAACCCGGGCGGTGTGATGATCGCAAATCTTTGGGGAGGCGATCACAATGTCCACCACCATATCACGCGCTTGCGGGTCTGTTTTGACGGAAGGCTCATTGTTGCACCAACCGAAGGGGGCACCAATCAAGCCGCGATAGCCAGAAGGTCGATGGGCCTCGACCTCAGCCGACAGGAGATTTCCAGTATCGCTGAGCAGTTTCCGCAACGCCAGGCTGCGTTTTTGCCCGCAATCGGCGGGCGGATCCGACGGGCGGTTGATCGCCTCGCCGAAGAAGCGTTCAGCGGTTGATGCGCCCCAACCATCTCTCATGCCCACCTGACGATTTGCGGATGTCACACCAGCTCACGGAAGGCGAAGCGGGCGCTCGGCGAGCTGTTGGCCTGCGTGCCATACGACGACCCACTGGCACGCCCCTCGGTCCACACCGCCGAGGCTTAGCTGCCGGCCCCGATACTTTGCCCCTCGTTGGCGGCGACTGCCACGGCGACCCGCCGGGGCTGCGTCTCCCGTAAGCGTACGCCGCGACCGACACCGACGCTCGGGCTATTCTCAGCAATCAACTCGACACCGGCACGCTCAAGCGCGTCAACGACCTTCATCAGCGTATCGATGATACCGCGGACCTGACCGTCAGACGCCTCCATGCGCTGGATCGTCGGTAGCGACAGGCCTGCCATTTCGGCGAGCTCACGTTGGTCGACGCCCAAAAGGGCACGCGCGGCTCGCATTTGCGCCGATGTTATCATCCCGAAAACCTCTCAACGCGGCGGTGATGGTGAACCTATAGATATGCATGTCTCAGACATGAATGTAAAGGTGCAGCTTATCTCATGACGCTGTTATCGGTGGCCCGAGCATCAAGATCGAAGCATCTCGCGCCATCGGTCTACAGCATGATGTTTAAAGCATCATCATGCCACTTTAAAGATGCATCTTCATATGTCATATATTAGCAGTGCATGCGTTTACCGCAGTGCAGCAGACTCGGTCGGCTCCGCCGGTCCTTGGTAAGGGAAGGGTACGCAAGTCAATGATGTTCGTCAGCTGGCCTGTAGCACATCCCGGCCCCAATGCTTCCAGTCGGTCGCCAGCCTGGACAGCAGCGGCATGAGCGGCACCGCTCCTTCCTCGAATTCGCTGCCCGAGCGCGGATCTGTTGTTTCGCTCGCGCGGGTTCGCGGGCGTGGTGTGTCGGCACGAGCGCTCGACACCAGCCATACTGGCGGCGCGCGGACGGTGATCCTCGAGGTGCGCACCGGTGACGGGACCGTCGACATGGCCCTGACCGCATCGGAAGCGGCCGAGCTGATGTTCGAGCTGGGTTTTGCCTTGGAAGAGGCCGCCCGCATCGTCTCTGGTCGCCCCCCTCGCGACGCGGCCTGACATCTTTTCAATCGACTTGTGAAACGGAGATACCGATGGGATTCAACGCTGGCGCACCTGCTTTCGATGGCTTTAGCTTCGAATCCGGGACTGTCGTTCATCACAACGCTGATGTCCCCTTCCTCGTGGAAGCCGCACTGCGACGCGAAGAAGGCCGTCTAGCCGAGAACGGCCCCCTGGTCGTCGAGACCGGTGCCCATACGGGTCGCTCGGCGAAGGATAAATTCATCGTCCGCGATCGGATTACCGAGGAAGCGATCTGGTGGGGCAAGATCAATCAGGGCATGTCGCCTGATCATTTCGACGTCCTGCAGCGTGACTTTCTTGCCCATCTCGCGACACTCGACACGGTGTTCATCCAGGATCTGTTCGGTGGATCGCAGCCCGAATATCGCGTCAATGTCCGCGTCGTCACCGAACTGGCCTGGCACTCGCAATTTGTTCGGACATTGCTGGTGCGCCCCGACACAGCGGAACTGGCGGCCTTCGCGCCCGAGTATACGATCATCGATCTCCCCTCCTTCAAGGCGGATCCGAAGCGGCATGGTTGCCGCTCGGAAACGATCGTGGCGGTCGACTTCACACGAAAGACCATCCTGATCGGGGGCACCGCTTACGCCGGCGAGATGAAGAAGGCCGTGTTCTCGATCCTCAACTATGTCCTGCCGCCGCTTGGCGTCATGCCGATGCATTGTTCCGCAAATATCGGCTCCGATGGCGATACGGCGATCTTCTTTGGCTTGTCGGGGACCGGCAAGACCACGCTCTCAGCCGACGCCAGCCGCATTTTGATCGGTGATGATGAACATGGGTGGTCGGACACCGCTGTGTTCAACTTCGAAGGCGGTTGCTATGCCAAGATGATCCGGCTGTCGGCCGAGGCCGAGCCCGAGATCTTCGCAACGACAAAACGGTTTGGGACCATTCTCGAAAATGTCGTGATGGATGCCGACACGCGCCAACTCGACCTCGACGATGCGACGCTCGCCGAAAACACGCGCGGAGCCTATCCGATCGATTTCATCCCCAATGCGTCGCACGACAATATGGGGCCGGTGCCGCGCAATCTCGTGATGCTGACCGCCGATGCGTTCGGCGTTTTGCCCCCGATCGCCAAGCTCACGCCCGCGCAAGCGATGTATCACTTCCTGTCGGGGTACACCGCCAAGGTCGCCGGGACCGAAATTGGCGTCACGGAACCCGAAGCCACCTTCTCGACCTGTTTCGGCGCGCCGTTCATGCCCCGTCACCCCTCGGTCTACGGCAATCTCCTGCGAGATCGCATCGCCAAGGGCGCTGTCGACTGCTGGCTCGTCAACACGGGCTGGACCGGCGGGCAATATGGCACGGGCCGGCGGATGCCGATCAAAGTCACGCGGACCTTGCTCAATGCTGCTCTCGATGGGAGCCTGAACGATGTTGAATTCCGCCAGGATCCCAATTTCGGTTTCAAGGTCCCGGTAGCAGTCCCCGGCGTTGACGATGCCATCCTCGACCCGCGGTCGACCTGGGCGGATCCGGCAGCCTATGATGCGACGGCCGCTAAGCTCGTCTCGCTGTTCGTTGAGAATTTCGGCCAATTCGCCGATGCCGTCGATCAATCCGTTCGGGACGCTGCGCCAGCCGTCGCTGCCTAAGCGTGACAGCCGCTCAATTCCCTTCTGGAGCCGATCGCCCGTCGCACATCATCTGCCGATCGCGTGATCGACGCGCGTTGCGTCTCGATCACGACAATTCTCGCGGTCCCTTGTTTCGGGAGCAGCTGAAGTCTTGGGCCACTGGCTATCGATTCCACAGCGGCTTTAGACGAAGCATCGTACCTGTTCGTGATGTTGCTTGGCGTAGCGCGAATGGCGAGGGTTCCTCGCGCCAAAAGGCGGTTGGCCGGTGCGATCGCCGTGAACCACAATGTGGCGATCGGTCTCGGCACGGCTCGTGGTGATGGCCTCGATCCTCAAGATTCGAAGGGTCGTGGCCGCAGAGCTTCAGGCCGTCATCGCGCTGTGGTGGGTCACCGACCACATTCGTCCGTGGAATAATCCGCAATCCGATGCCGAGCGCGCGCTGGCCACACCGACCTCGACGATCCTTGGCGGTTTTTTGGGCGAGACCCTGATCGCGACAGCAATGGTTGGAAGCGACGGTCATCGCGGTTGGGTGTATTATCTGGCTGTTGCTCCGAGCCATCAGCGATGTGGCTTTGGCGGGCAGATGATGGCTGCTTGCGAGGCCTGGATCGAAGAACTCGGTATTCCCAAGATCCAGCTGATGGTGCGATCCGAAAATCGCGAAACCGTCCGCTTCTACCAAAAGCTTGGCTACGCGATCGGCAGCGTCGTGCTGCTGTCCAAGCGCTTTGAAAGTGACGAGCCCGACACGCGTCCGCATCACAGTTGATTGTCCGCAGCGCGGCACCGCACGGACCAACAGGAGATATTGCCATGGGCATTGCGTATATTATCGATAGCGTGCGGACGCCGCGCGGCATCGGAAAGCCCGGCAAGGGGTCGCTGGCCCATCTCCATCCCCAGCATCTTGGGGCGACGGTCTTGCGCGCGCTCGCCGAACGCAACGATCTCGATACCGCGGAGGTCGACGTTCATCTGCTCGACCAGCACGCAGAAGGGCAAGCAGGGCGGGGACCTCGGTCGCATGGCGGCTCTGCTGGCAGGGTATGATCCAACAAGCAGCGGGGTGACGCTCGACCGCTTCTGCGGCGGCGGAATCACCGGCGTCAATCTCGCGGCCGGGCAGATCATCTCGGGTCTTGCCGACTGTGTTGTCGCTGGCGGCATCGAGATGATGTCGTATCACGCCCAGATCGCGGCCGAAGAGGCCGCCGGTGGTCTTAAACCAATGGGCATGGGATCGGGCAATCCCGCGCTCCAGCAGATCCATCCGCAGTCCAACCAAGGCGTATGCGCGGACGCCATCGCCGCCCGCGAGGGTATCACCCGACGGGATGTCGATATGCTCGGCCTCGAAAGCCAACGCCGCGCCGATGTTGCCATCCGCGAGGGCCGCTTCGCCAAGAGCCTCGTCACCGTTTTCAACGAAGACGGCAGCGTCGCGCTCGACCATGACGAATATCCGCGCCCCGAGACGACAGCCGAGACACTGGCGGGCCTGAAGCCCAGTTTCGCGGCAATCGCCGACCATGCTCTCGTTGAGGGCGGCCCCACGTTCAGGCAGCTGATCAATCAGAAATATCCCGGTCTGGCTTGGAAACCGCGCGCGCGCATCGTGATGGTGGCGAATATGGGTGATTGCCCGACCTTGATGCTCAACGCGCCGGTTCCCGCTGCACGGCGGGTCCTAGAAAAGGCTCGCTTGCGCAAGGAGGATATCGATCTCTGGGAGGTCAATGAGGCCTTCGCGGTGGTGGCAGAGAAGTTCATGCGCGACCTCGATCTCGATCGCGACACGGTGAACGTCAACGGGGGGGCGTGTGCGCTTGGTCATCCGATCGGCGCGACCGGGCCGATGCTGATCGGCACGCTGCTTGATGAGCTTGAGCGCCGCGATCTCAAACGTGGCCTGGTCACCATGTGCGCGGGGGGTGGCATGGCGCCGGCGATCATCATCGAACGCCTCCAGTAGCAACCGGCAACCCGCCCCATCGCAACAGGAAGGGAGACAACAGCATGATCTACTTCTGGATCGGCCTGATCTGTGTGATCCTGATGATCATCTTCATCATCCCCACATTGGCGGGTGGGCGCTGGCATGACCAGCAGAAGGAACTCCGCGATCGCGCAGAGCAAGCGCGACTGGAGCAACTCAAGCGCACCAGCGCAGCGGATCAGGACAACGAACCCCGCCCCTGAGCTTCTCGGTTCGCCCCCCTGGCAGCGGCAGCTTCAATCGCTAAAATCTAATATGATGTTTTATACCTCATCATTGCTACTTCACATACTATCTAATCTGCTTTATATATCTACTATGAAGTGCGTAGCGATCAAGGCGTGGCAACACCTCTGCAAGGGGGTGTCGAAGGCATCGGGTCGGTCAAACCCTGCGACTTCAGCAATGGGTTGCGAGGGATAGATGACGAAACTGAAGAATCGAGCTGCGATCGTCGGCTGGGGCCACACCCCCTTCGGGAAGCTGTCAGGCGAAACCTTGGAAAGCCTCATCGTCACCGCGGCGCGCGAAGCGATCACGCACGCAGGCGTCGATGCCAAAGACATCGACGCCATTTGGCTTGGTCATTTCAACTCTGGTATGGTTCCGGACGCTTTCTGCTCGTCGATGGTGCTTGGCGCCGACCCGGCGCTGCGCTTCAAGCCTGCAACTCGCTGCGAGAACGCATGTGCGTCCGGCTCCGCCGCGCTCTACTCGGCGCTCGACGCCGTCCAGAGCGGCCGGGTCAGGATCGCGCTCGTGGTCGGCGCGGAGAAGATGACCGGCCTTGATACCGCTGGCGTTACGCGCGCCTTGTCGGGCGCGAGCTATCAGGCAGAAGAGGGCGAACTTTCCTTTCCAGCGATCTTCGCCGAGTTCGCCAAAGCCTATGCCGAACGATACGGCGACCCGACCGAAACGATGGCACGGATCGCCGTTAAAAATCATCACAATGCAATGAGCAACCCGTTGGCGCATCTTCGCAAGGAGATGGCACTCGAGTTTTGCCTGACCGCGTCGGAGCGCAACCCCGTCATCGCGGCACCGCTCAAAGTGACGGATTGCTCGTTGATCTCCGATGGCGCCGCTGCCGTCGTGATCGCGCATGCGGATGTCGTGAAGCAGTTGCAACGCGCGGTTGGGTTCCGCGCGTTCGAGCAGGTCAATGACCTCCTGCCAATGTCGCGCAAGGATCTCGCAGCGTTTGAGGGGCCACGCCATGCCTTCGAGCGCGCCTACCGGGCCGCCGGAATAACGGTTCATGACCTGAATTTCGCCGAGGTGCACGACTGTTTCACCATCGCTGAGCTGCTCACCATGGAGGCGATGGGGCTGTGCGCCCCAGGCGACGCCCGCAAGCTTGTTGCCGAGGGACAAACGGAACGAGGCGGCCGCTTGCCGATCAACCTCTCGGGGGGCCTGAAGGCCAAAGGACATCCCGTCGGGGCAACGGGCGTGTCCATGCACGTCCTTGCCGCGCGTCAGTTGACCGGGACAGCGGGCGATATGCAGGTACCCGGCGCCGAGCTTGGCGTGTGTTTCAATATGGGCGGTGGCGCCGTCGCCAACTGCGTTTCGATCCTTGAACCGCTGCGGGCGTGATGAGGAGGACCAGTCGACGTGTATCCCGTGTGGCACCGGCGTCGCGACGCGGGCGAATGTCCCGAACCCGGATCAGTGGAGCAAAGCGAGCCATGCCGTCACAAGCCACGCGGAGCACCATGACTTACTTCTTTTCAACGCCCTTTGATCGTCGGTCTGACGTGCCGCCCCCCAAGCGCAGGAATGACCCGCCGAAGAAAGGGCCGCTTCCGCAATCGGGTTGGGAGGCGGTCGGGCGTGGCGCGCGTGGTCTCTGCCCCAAATGCGCTGGCGCCAAGCTCTTCCCGCAGTTCTTGAAGCCGCTTCCGCTATGTCCGGCATGCGGTCAGGATTGGAGCCATCAGCGCGCCGACGACTTTCCAGCTTATGTGTCAATCCTGCTGACCGGGCACATCATGGCCCCGATCATCATCCTTCTCGTGCGCGACGCGAATCTCTCCAGTGCGGCGCAGGTCGCGATCATCCTGCCCTTGGCGTTGACCTTGATGCTTGCGCTGCTGCAACCCGCCAAAGGGGGTATCATCGCGTTGCAATGGTGGCTGGGCATGCACGGGTTCGAGAACAAACCGGCGGTTCCTCCCTCACAAGACGAGGACCCAACGCTTCCAAAATGAAGCTGGCCGGTGCGACAGTCACCACCCTCGTGCGGAGACGGCCATCCGTGCTTCACTCCTTGTCGATCTCTCGGGACATCGCTTTGCCATCGCTTAAACTGCTCAACCGATATGACGACGCGATCGCGACGGCCCAGCTCCGACTGGATCCCGCGCAGCGCCAGGTCGTGGAACATCTCGGACGGTTCGTTGCCCAGCTGGAAACGCCTGCTCAACGTGGCGGGCTACTGTCTCGTTTTTCGCGTGCGAAGGCGCCGGTTCCTCGCGGCGCCTACTTGTGGGGAGGCGTAGGCCGCGGAAAGTCGATGCTCATGGATTTGTTTTTCGAGTGCGTCGACATCCCCAACAAGCGCCGTGTGCATTTCCACGAGTTCATGCAGGAAGTGCATGATCGTCTTCGTGTTGAGCGTGCCGCCGCGAAGGGCGATCCCGTCCTTATTGTCGCGGAGGCGATGGCCTCCGAAGTTGCGCTGATCGCGTTCGACGAAATGATCGTCACCAATTCAGCGGACGCAATGATCTTGTCGCGGCTGTTCACGCGGATCATCGAGAGAGGCGTCGCGATTATCGCAACGTCCAATCGCCCACCCGAAGACCTCTATAAAAATGGGCTGAATCGCGAACATTTCTTGCCGTTTATCGCGCTCCTTCGGGAGCGGCTCGATGTACTGACGCTTGATGGTCCTATCGATTATCGGATGCAGCGCCTCGGTGGGTTTCAGACCTGGCATGTCCCGAACGGGCCTGCGGCGACGGAGGCACTCAGCCGCGCCTTCTTCCGTCTGACCGACTTTCCGGTCGAAGATCGGGACAACGTCCCGTCGGAAACGATCACGGTCCGCGGGGGACGGGAGATGTTCGTGCCGAAGGCGCTCAAGGGCGTGGCCGTTTTCTCGTTCAAGCGCCTGTGCGGGGAGCCGCGCGGGATACCGGATTATCTCGCGCTTGCGCATCGCTACCACACGCTCATCCTAGTCGGGATTCCTTTGCTGGGTCCCGACCTTCGCTCCGAGGCCGCGCGCTTCAAGCTTCTGATCGACACGCTGTATGAGAATAGCGTCAAATTGCTGGCGGCGGCCGATGCCGTGCCCGACGCCCTCTATAACGCCGACGACGACGCCTTCGAGTTCGATCGCACCGTGTCACGCCTCAACGAGATGGGCTCGCAAGACTATCTCGCCAAAGGACATGGCGCGTGACCAACTTTTCAAACCAAACAGAAACGATGTCAGCACCAATTGAACGACACCTTTCACATCACATGATCGGAGATCTGTCAGATGCTTCATGAAGCGCCAGTAAAAGCCACATTACGCAATAGTTCTTTGTTTATGTCTCGCGCGGAAGGATGTCGCCGTGACGCCCAGGCCCAAAACCTTCCCAACGTCCGAGACCAGCTCATGCGCGCTGCCGCGGCTTGGCAGGAAATGTACGAAAAAGCGGCAAAGTTCGAAGAAATGCAGGCGATGCGTCATTAATCCCCTGGTCGCCACCTGGGATAGGAAGGTTCGGGCACCTTACGGTGATCGAACGCGCCAGTTTTCCGCCATCCGCCCGGGCCGCATGAAAGGATGATCTCGCGGCGCCAATCTTCAGGCGGATAGGCCTCGACTGCCTGACCCAGCAGACAAGCAGATCCGCGGACGCGCCGCTGGCGTCGTCCCAGTCAAGTGGAACGTCTTCCAACGCCACTTCCCATTCGAATGACGGGTCACCTTGGACCAGAACAGTGAGGAATTTGGTCGCCATGATTTTCCGGTTCGCATACTATAGCAATGCCTGGAACGGCTCAACGGTCAGCACGCTCGTTCGGAGGCGTTCAGCCATCGGGGCGTGTCTCGGGCCGGTTTGGCCTTGTGACCCTGTCGCTGCATGCTCAAGCCCGCGGAACCATCGTGGCGACCGCTGACAAGCCCGGGGTCGTCGCCGCTCTTTTTGGCGCGTGGAACTGCGTGCGCAAACACGCCGACAGCGGGTCCGATCGTCTTTTCGAAGCGATTTTGGTGAAACACATCCAGTCTCTGCGGCGAGAAGGAATATGGCCTGGCCGAGCGACCGTCGGGGATCCAAAAACGGGCAAGCCGTTCGTCTCGGAAAGTGGCGACATCCGGTCGTTGCATTTCGATTGGACCTGCGTCCAAAGCGGGATGAGCATCGCGAATCCGCTCAAGCTGACCCTCGACTACACCAAAGCGATGATGGGCTTTCTGTTCTTCGCGCCCGCGCCCCAACAGGTCGAAATAATAGGGCTCGGAGGCGGGTCGCTTGCAAAATATTGTCGCCATACATTACCGCGAAGCGACATCACGGTCGTTGAGATCGATCCAGACGTGATCGCGTTGCGCGATCATTTCTTCGTCCCCGCAGAGAGTGATAGGTTTCGCACCCTGTGCGATGATGGCGCGCGGCATGTCCGTTCGTCCTCCGACAGGCCGGATGTCATCCTTCTCGACGGGTTTACGGCCGGCGGACAGCCCTCGCAATTGTGCAGCACAGAATTCTACCTTCATTGCTTCAGGCGCCTCCAATTGGGAGGACTTCTGGTTGTCAATCTGTGGGGCGACGATCCGAATTGACTGCTTAATCAGGCGCGGGTCGAACATTGTTTTGCCGGCAACGCGGTCAGCGTGCCATCGATCGGCAGTCTCAACCGGACGGTCATTGCCCGCAAGGGGCAGAGTTTATCTTTATCGAAAGCCGCGCTTGAACAGACCATTTCCGCGTTTAGCGGCCCTAACTCAGGATTTCTGCGATCTATCGGTCGGCGCATTCAACAGCAATTGAGGGCACGCGAGCGATAACCGTGGTCAGCAGGGCTCTTCAACGGGGCAGACGATCTCGTCACGAATGTGCGAAAGCGCGGCTTTGCCTTCGTGCCCGGCTTGCTCGTGTTGGGTCCCGGCGTATCGATGGTGACAGTTCTTGGAGGAATTTTGCCAGCAGCTGGGACAGTCGCGTCGAGGATAGCTACAATAGTGGGATGGGACATTTAAATGGTGCTTACAAAATTCCGGCGCGTTAATAATAGGTATGTTAAGTCGATGAAAACATGTGATTCATCAATATGCACATTTTGATAATACAGTTATCACAGGTCCATATTTGACGGCTCTTTATACGGTGCGCTACACATCGCTCCGATGGATCAGCCCTCACACCTCGACGACAACGCCCTATTGACGGGGGAAGCCGTGCCAGCGCCGACGGCGTCGGCCGACGATCTTTCCTGGGCAATCGTGAAGATGCGCGCCGGCGAGCCCATCGTCGTTAACGAAGCGCTGATCGCCGCATATCAGGCAGCGTCTTCGCCCCACAGCATCCGCGCGCTCAAGTCCGACCTTGAGGCGTTCGATCTCTGGTGCCGGCGTCACAACCGCATATCGCTCCCAGCAACTCCGGAGACCGTGGCGGACTATCTTGACGCCCGCGCGGAGAAGGGCAGCAAGCCGGCCTCGCTTGGCCGCTACAAGGCGTCGATCGCCAGGATCCACCTGCTGCTCGATCTCAAGGATCCGACGCCGGCGTCGCTGGTGAAGCTCCGACTGCAGGCGATCCGTCGCCGGCTTGGAACGGCACAGAAGCAGGCCCGGCCGCTGCGGTTCAAGGGGCCGGTGCGCAATGTCGAGCGCGATGAGCCCCGCGGCCTGAATGTGCGGGCGCTGCTCGAAAGCTGCGCGGACGATCTTCCGGGCCTGCGCGATCGCGCGCTGCTGTCGGCCGGTTACGATACCGGGCTTCGCGCCTCGGAACTCGTGGCGATTCAGGTCGAGCATGTCATTGAGGCGATCGATGCCGAGGCGCGGCTGTTGAGCATCCCGCGCAGCAAAGGCGATCAGGACGGGGAGGGGGCAACCGCCTACCTCAGCCCCCGAACGGTGCGGGCGATCGCAGCCTGGCTGGAGGCGGCCGGGATCGAGAAGGGGGCGGTGTTTCGGCGCGTGAACGTGCGGCGCTACAAAGCCAAGGCGGCAGTGCGGGGCCGGTCGATTGACAGCATCTCCGGGCGTGAGACCTGGGATCTGCGCAAGGCTCTGTCAAAGCGGGCGGTGCCAGCGCGGGTCGAGTACGATGTCGGGGAGGGGGCGCTTCACCCTGCGTCGGTCGGACAGGTCTATCGAGCGATGATCCAGCGGGCCTTCGATGCCGGTGCGCTCGCGGATCTGACGGCGGACGATCTTGCTCGGCTGCTCAAGGGGATCAGCGCGCATTCGACGCGGGTCGGGCTCAATCAGGATCTGTTTACGAGCGGCGAGGATCTTGCCGGCATCATGGACGCACTGCGGTGGAAATCTCCTCGTATGCCGCTTTCCTATAACCGGAATTTGGCTGCGGAGCACGGCGCCGCCGGGCGGCTAATGGCGAAGATCGGGTGACCATCGTTAAGACGACAAGTAGTTCAACCCGCGCATCTCAGTGCTTTGCGCCCATCAGGGTGGCGCGTGGCGTAGCGCCTAGGCCACGGTGAACAAGGAATCAGCGCCGGGAACAAGTTCGGATTGGGTCGCTGCACGCCCGAGATCCCGAATCGTCCCAGAAGGGTGAAAGAAGGCAGCGCGGCATGCGCAACTCGCTCCGCTGCCGACCGTTCCGCTTCGGCGAGAAGGCACCGGGGGCGAGAAAACGAAACGCGGGTAAAGGCGTTGGCAACGGCTCCTTACGCATCGCGGTTAAGCCCCCTGCAGCAGCGGTGTCGCTGCCGCTGCGCGTGCGACAGTAACGCTGAATCCTGCCGGGCTGGTCGTCATCGTGACTTTGGCATCCAACTGCTTAGCGAGCGCCGCCACGATCGTGGTGCCGAGGCCACCATCGGCCTTCGGCGGCTTGTCGGCATCTTTGCCGACACCATTGTCCGAAACGATCATCGTCCAATCGTCCTGATCGATCGCATAGCGCACATCGATCGTTGCTTCGGGGTGATGAATGGGAAAGGCGTATTTGAGCGCATTGATCACGAGCTCGGTGACGATCAACCCTAGGCTCACTGCCTTCGCTGACGGGATCATGCCGGTGTCGGAGCTCACGGTTATCGTTACGGGCTGGCTGTCGCCGATCATCGACGTGCCAAGACCGGTACATAGCTTTTGGAGATAGTTGCCGACCTCGATCTGGTCGATGCCATCGGACATGTCGAGATGCTGCTGCACAGCCGCGACCGACATTACCCGTTGGTGCGCATCCTGGAGATGGAAACGCGTCTCGTCGGAGGAAACCGCCCGCGCCTTCAGCATCAAAATGCTGGCGATGATCTGAAGGCTGTTGGCGACGCGGTGCTTCATCTCCTGCAGCAAAACCTCGTTCTGCCGCCGCAATTCTTCCGAGCGTTTAAGCAGGGCTTCCTTCTCCTGTTCGATCGCGCGCCGTTCGGTCACGTCGCGAAAAGCGAGAAGAATCGCCATGGTATCGCTCTCGTCGTACAGGACTTTGCGGGCGTTAAGCAGCATGATGCGGTGGCCAATCACCGGAAAATCGTGATCGACCTCAAACCCGTCCATTGCTACTCGTTCAGGCAATATCGTCTCGAGCAGCAACCGCAGCGCGGGAATGTCCCATTGCCCATGGCCAAGAGCATAGAGCAGGCAGCCCTGCGTCTGCCCAGGCGCAACCTTGAAAATCTCGTAGAAGGAGCGGCTTGCCTCAAGCACCCGTAGATCGGCGTCGAGGACGAGAAAGGGCTCGGGGATCGTGTTCACAATCGCATGAGCGAGCAGATTCGCCTCTTCGAGGTTCCGCACAGGAAGTGTTGTCGGCACTCCGGTCAGCCCGTTGCGATGTTGAGGGAATCGGCAAACGTCATTGTCCGGCCTTGCACTTGCAGGCGAAGGCACGATGATCCCTCTGTCACAGGACGCCTGCAGAGGAGGTCGGGTGATAAATCAACCTACCACGCTGCCGACGCCTTGCCTATGCTTACCCTATTTTAGGCGACGACATTGGATCTTCGAGCTTGCTATCGGTGGTCCCGCATGCGCGCTCGGTCATCCGATCGGAGCGACTGGCCCCATGCTGATTGGCACGCTTCTCGACGAGCTGGAGCGTCAGGAAGCCAAACGCGTGAGTATCGGACATTCTGGTCGATCATTGCCGTGGCAGTCTTTCGCCAAGTCTAGCAATGCTCCGCGCATGGCGTTGAGCGCATCGGCCTTCCGACCGAGGTCTGCGGCGCGCGATTCCGCCAGCGCCTTGACCTCGGCGCTGGCGCGATCGCGATCGGACCAGAGATCGAGCAACACGCGGATTTCCTCGATCGGAAATCCCAGATCCCGGGCATTCGCGATAAACTGCAGGCGATGTATGTCCGCTTCCGAATAGTCACGATATCCGCTGTCACGTCGCGGTGGCGACGGGATAAGCCCGATCTTCTCGTAGTGGCGGATCATCCGCTGCGAGACCCCGCTCGCCGCCGCCGCGCCGCCGATGTTCACAGCTTTACCCGATTGAGACGCAGCGCGTTGGTGACGACGCTGACCGATGACAGGGCCATCGCGGCAGCGGCGATCACTGGCGACAGAACGATGCCGAAGACTGGGTATAGAAGCCCGGCGGCAATGGGGACGCCAGCCGCATTGTAGATGAAGGCGAAGAACAGGTTCTGGCGGATGTTGGCCATCGTCGCCTCGCTCAGCCGTCGCGCCCGCACGATGCCATTGAGATCGCCCTTGAGTAGCGTTATTCCGGCGCTTTCAATGGCAACATCGGTGCCCGAGCCCATGGCAATGCCGACGTCCGCTGCCGCCAGCGCCGGCGCGTCGTTCACCCCATCGCCGGCCATGGCGACGACATGGCCTTCACGTTGCAGGCGCAGGACGACGGCGCTCTTTTGTTCGGGCAGCACCTCTGCTTCAACCGCGTCGATGCCGAGTTTCCGGGCCACCGCCTCGGCGGTCGTCCGGTTGTCGCCCGTCAGCATGACCACGCGCACGCCCTCCTTCCGCAAGGCGACCAGCGCCTTCGCCGTAGTCGTCTTGATCGGATCGGCAATGGCCAGGATCCCGGCGACCCGGCCGTCAATGGCGGCAAAAATCGCCGTCGCCCCGTCCGCCCGCAACTCATCGGCCCTTGCTGCCGCTGGCGACACGTCGATGCCACTCTCTTGGAGATAGGCCGCGCCGCCCAGAAAGATGCGCTTGCCGTCCACGGTGCCGACCGCGCCCTTGCCCGTGGGCGAGTCGAAGTCGGAGACCTCGGGAACTGGGATGCCACGATCCTTCGCGGCCGCAACGATCGCGAGCGCCAGGGGATGCTCCGACGCCCGCTCGACGCTCGCCGCAAGACGAAGAAGATCGTGCTCCGAAAAGCCATCCATCGCCACGATGCTTGTCACCGAAGGTCGCCCTTCGGTCAGCGTGCCGGTCTTGTCGACGACGATCGTATCGACCTTCTCCATACGCTCCAGCGCCTCGGCATTCTTGATCAGGACGCCAAGGCCCGCACCCCGGCCGATACCGACCATGATCGACATCGGCGTCGCGAGGCCCAGGGCGCAGGGGCAGGCGATGATCAGCACCGCGACAGCGGCTACAAGGCCATGCGCCAGTCGCGGCTCCGGACCCCATATCGCCCATAGTGCGAACGAGAGCAGCGCGACGCCGAGCACCGCCGGGACAAACCAGCCCGCGACCTTGTCGGCCATGCGCTGGATCGGCGCGCGCGAACGCTGCGCGTCCGCCACCATCTGGACGATCCGCGCCAGCATCGTATCGCGGCCAACCTTGTCGGCCCGCACGATGAGCGATCCGGTCTGGTTCATCGTTCCCGCGACCACATGAGCATCGACAGTTTTCGTCACCGGCATGGATTCGCCTGTGACCATCGACTCGTCGATCGAAGAGCGGCCATCCTCAACCACGGCATCCACGGGCACCTTTTCGCCGGGGCGAATGCGCAGTCTGTCGCCCACGGCGATCAGGTCGACCGCGACTTCCTCGTCGCCACCGTCTGCCATGATCCGGCGGGCGGTCTTCGGCGCGAGATTGAGGAGCGCCTTGATCGCACCCGAGGTGCGCTCGCGGGCGCGCAATTCCAAAACCTGTCCGAGAAGCACAAGGACGGTGATGACCGCAGCGGCCTCGAAATAGATCGCGACCGTACCGTCCATCATGCGGAACGCCGCAGGGAATATGCCGGGTGCGAGCGTTGCCACCACGCTATAAGCCCAGGCGACCCCTGTTCCCATCGCGATCAGCGTAAACATGTTGAGGTTTCGCGTCTGGAGCGATGCCCAGCCGCGCTCAAAAAACGGCCAGCCCGCCCAGATCACAACGGGGGTCGCCAGCGCGAACTGGATCCAGCCCGATATCCGCTCGGAGACGAGGTGGTGCAATGCCGGGAACAGATGCCCGCCCATCTCGAGCAGGAACACGGGCACAGTGAGCGCCAGAGCGATCCAGAAGCGCCGCGTCATATCGACGAGTTCGGGACTGAGTCCGGCCTCGGCCGTCGCGACCTCGGGTTCGAGCGCCATGCCGCAGATCGGACAGGCTCCTGGTCCCGGCCGACGGATTTCGGGATGCATCGGACAGGTCCAGATCGCGGTCGTAGACACTTCCGGCTGCGATTGCCCGCCCTTCGAAAGATAGCGTGCCGGGTCGGTAACGAACTTGGCGCGGCAGCCGGCACTGCAGAAATGATAGGCCGTGCTGTCATGTTCGGCGTGATGCTGAGTCGTCGCCGGATCGACGGTCATCCCGCAAACAGGATCGACGGCTTGCTGAGAACCCGCGGGATCGACCGCATTCTTCGCGTGACCCGCGCAGCAGACATGATTTTGGCTGTCATGTGCCGTGGATTTTGGCTCGGACATTCCCGTTCTCCTTATCGACGCCCCCTATCTAGGGTTTGACATCGTGTCAGGGTCAAGGGCCGCGAGTAATTATCTATTTGGCGGCGAGGGGCTTCATCGCGGCGAACTGGCCGAATACACGTACCGCTCATCTACGCCCCTGTCGCGATCAGCGCATCGCGCTGCAGATCAACGGACTGGCGATCGACCTCGCGGCGTTTGGCCGACTGGGCAAGCCGGAGGAGATCGCCGACGCCGTGCTCTGGATGAGCACCGACCTTGGTGCGTTCGTCACTGGTGCATCTATCTCGGTCGATGGCGGACGGTCGCTCTGACCGCGACAAGGCGACTCTGATAGCGTTCTCGAGAGCACATAGGCCATTCTCAAGGTCCTGGGCGGGCTTCCCCACAGAGCGGTCCGCATTATTTGCTCCGTAAGGTCTGATTGATGCCTGCGCGCTCAGCAGCTGGCTGGATAGCAGAATTGGCTGCTCCACGAGAACCAATCCGACACTCGGCAAATGGAGTGACTGTCAGTGTGGAGGGGGCAGCTTAATCTGAAGAGAATCGAGCGGCCTGATGTAGAGCCCCCAATAGGCCTTCAGCGCAGCGATCATCAGTGGAATGGCGCCAAAAATGATGAAGATCAGATCGGCGGGTAAGCGCATCCATTCGAGCTGCCGCGCGATATTGCTGCCAGTGTAAGCGATGCTTCGTGCGTGCCAATAGCCATGTTGCAGCACATCCCATACCTGCAAAACTCCGGCAGGGAACAAGCTCAGGATTACCATCAAGGCGAGCCCGATGTTGCTCCCCCAGAACCCGATGCGGACGTATCTCTCGATGCTCGGCCAGCGCGCGACGTCAGTCGTCTGGCGTAGCACAAACACCATCAGGGCAAGGGCGAGCATGCCGAAGACGCCCATCATAGCGGCATGGCCATGATTGGGCGTCAGGATGGTTCCAACCTCATAATAGCTCACGATCGGCAGATTAATCATGAACCCGAAGACTCCGGCGCCGAGGAAATTCCAGAATCCCACGGCCATGAGGAAATAAAACGTCCATTTATGGGGTAGCGCCGAGGCGACGCCACTTTTGTCGGTTTCGCTGCGCGTCGTGCGGACAAAATCCCATGCGTCGAGCGTCAGCAATGTCAGAGGCACGACCTCCAGCGCGGAGAAAAGCGCTGATGCCGCCATGTTGATCTGGGTCTGTCCTGAAAAATACCAGTGATGCCCCGTCCCCATCAGCCCGCCGAGGAAATAGAGGATCGCGTCGAGATAAATTACCCGCAGCGCTGTGTTCCGGCCCGTGAGGCCCAATTGGAACAACATCAGCGCGACTACGGTGGTTGCGAAGAATTCGAAGAATCCTTCAACCCACAGATGGATGATCCAGAAGCGCCAGGTATCGACCACGGTAAAGTTGGTCTTGGCGCCAAAAAAGAGGGCGGGAACGTAGAAGACGGGGATGGCCAGCGCGCCGAACAGAAACATCCGGGCGATCGGCCGTGCATGGACGTTGGAGACCTGGCTGGGCCGCGCAATCCACCAGAGCAGCGCGAACCACGCCAATAGTCCCACAACGAGCAGATACTGCCAGAAGCGGCCGATCTCGAGATATTCCCAGCCCTGGTTTCCGAACAGGAACCACCAGTCGCCAAGCCACCCGGAGATGCCCGCCCATTCGCCAAGGAGACTGGCGCCGATGACGATGGCGAAAGCCGCGAACAGAAGATGGATGGCTGCGGGCAGCCAGCGGGGTTCGTCGGCGCGCAGCGAGCGGCCCAAAAACAGCGCGGCGGCTACATAGGCCGTTGCGATCCAGAAGATTGCGGTCTGCAAGTGCCAGATGCGCATCAGGTTGCTCGGAAAGATAGTCTCAAGCTGGAAGCCGTAGAAACTTCCTGGATCGGCGCGATAATGCGCAACCGCAGCACCTACGAGCGTCTGCATCAGAAACAGCAAGGAAACGACAACGAAGAATTTGACGAGGGCGCGCTGGCCGGGGCTTGCCTGTCCCGGGATCACCTGCGGCGTGGCGCTATGGCCCCGCGTAATCCAGCCCAGATAATCGAATTTGCCGAATGCAAGCAGTACTGCCGCGATGCCGCCGAGCAGGGCGATCAGACTAAGCGTGCTCCAGAGGAGCGCCCCGGCCGGAGCGACATTGCCAACGCCGGGATCATAGGGAAAATTGTTGGTATAGGAATAATCCGCCCCAGGCCGATCGGTGACCGACGCCCAGGCCGTCCAGCAGAAAAACGCAGTCAAGTCGCGCAATTCTGCCGGATCGGTGATGAGCTTGGGCGCGAGACCGCCGTTGCGCGCTGGGTTGATGAAATAGGATGTCCAGCGGGCTGTCTGCGCGCGGTAGGCAATAGCCTCCGGCGCAGTCAGGCGAAGAGTGTTGCTGGCAGGATCGAAACGATTGGTTTTCAGCGTGACGGCGACCTGACCGCGGATCGACCCTGTCTCGATAGGGGTAAGTGCGTTCAAAGCCTTGGCGAATTGTTGTTGTGCCAGGGAGGTGGCTAGGCTCTCACCAATCTGATGCAGCGTTTCGGCTGAAAAATCAGGGCCAAGATAGGCCCCATGTCCCCAGATCGTGCCATTGTCCATCAAGCCATAGCGCAGAAATATGGCCTGTCCCGAGCGGATCTGATCACCTGTGAACAGGGTCTCTCCGTGAGCATCAATCACGGTATCGGGGATGGGTGGCGCGTTCCGGTAGGAGAGCATGGTGATCGCCAGAAGCCCCACAAAGCCAAGGATCATCACCATCAGGACCGATCGCAGCCACCATTTCGACAAGGGGCTGACTTCAGGATCAAATTTGGGTTGGGCGGCTTCGTCCATTGCGCGTCTCCTGGCGAAACCGAAGGGTTAGAAAGAGTTGAACGGTCCGGCACACGTTCAACATCCGAAATGGGCCCAGCTGACCGTAGACTGATAGACGCCCCGCCATTGGCGGTTGAAGGCAGGGCAGCGCGGAGAGTGGAAGGTGCCTCTCATAAAGAACAGCCGAAAACGGCTGATGATGATCGCAGTTCGCATGCGCTCAGCTTACGGTTGAGACAGTTGGGTGCTCGAACAATATCGTGAGCAGCAAGGCTCCATCTTCAATGCCTTCGATGCCATGCTCCTCGCCGCGATCGAGATACATCCAGTCGCCGATCTCCAGGATGGCCTTCGCGTCTCCGAGCAATACATGCACTCTGCCACGCAGGCAGTGGAGCGTCGCTTGCCCGGCAACGTGGTGCGGCGGGATTACGGCGCCAGCGTGCACGAGGAGGTGGATCGCCTCGAAGGCCTCGGTTTTGACGAGGGCGGTCGTGTGGGCATCATCTCCGCCCACACCCAAGCCTGAGAGATGTACGATCTCGCCGTGCTGCGCGTGATGAAGTGCCATGATCAATTATCTTTCTACCGTTGTCTGAAGCGGTCAATGTCGGCCTGAAATCCATGCGGGCGGGTCGCTGGCAGGAAAGGATTCCCGCGATGCCTCGTCGATTGCGTCGGACTCGGCTTGGCTCTCTTGTAGCTGCTCCACCCTCTTTGTTACGGCCGTTTCCAGCGCAGCGCGTTGCGCGAGAATAGAATCCGTCATCGGTGCGGTGCCTGCAAAATGCTGGGCGACCGCCGCCGCCACATGCGCCGCTAGCGATACATCGGATCGTCCGTGGCAAAGCGCATGGACGGCGTGCGCGACCGCCTCGATGCGTTCGGGATCTATCGATCTGTTTTCGGTATCAGGCACAACGGTCGGACTCCTTCATCGGCTATCTAAAGTGGCGAAAACCCGCGGCTTCCGGCAACCGCACCGATTACGGTAACCAGGCTGAGACCAAGTAGAAGGACATGCGCGCGGTGGAGCAGCCTGAACGCTCCATCCGGAGATCTTGCCGCCCAAACCTCGAACCGGCGACGCAAGATCAGCGGTTCAACGATAAACAGCACCACAAAGAAGATCGACCACACGCATAGCATGGCGTGCATCCACCAGAAATGGAGATCACCGAAGCGATCCCACATTCCTCCGCGCTGGATCATCCACAGGCCGCTTGCGCCCGCGAAGAGAAGCCAGATGCGCGCTTGCGGCGCGAACCGGCTTTCAATGCGGTGAAAGGCAGTCAGCCGCTCCGATGACGGCAGGGCTTTGACCGACGGGATGACCACGGTGGTTGCAAACGCAACCCCGCCGATCCAGCAAATGACGGCCAGGATATGGATCATGCGCGCGATGGTGAGGTCATCCATGTCGGTCGGTCCCTTCAGGCGGCGAGTAGTTCGTCGGCGGGGCCGAAGAACTCATAATGAATTCTGTCCGATGCGACGCCAGCGAGCGACAAGGTGGCGACGAACGCGCGCAGGAACGGTCGCGGGCCGCATAGGTAATAGTCTGCTTCTTCGATCGGCGTATGGGCCGTGAGCCACGGCTCGTCGATCAAGCCATCATGGTCATAGTCCCGGCCCGCAACGTCTTCTGCCCGTGGTGTCTGGTAGAAATTCGTGACGCGGATGTTCGGGTGACCGGTTGCGAGCGCGTGGACGTCATTGGCCAGTGCGTGGGTCGAGCCATCCAGTGTTCCATGAAGATATTGGACGGGAAGGTCAGGATGCTGTTGCGCTATGGCTTCGAGCATTGCCACCATCGGGGTCAGGCCGACTCCGCCGGACATCAGCACGACCGGGCGTTCGGGATTGTCCGTCAGGAAGAACTCGCCTGCGGGCGCGGCCACCTTGAGCACGGTGCCGGGCTTCGCCTGGTCGTGCAGCCAGCCCGAGGCGAGACCCATCTGCTCGCGTTTGACCGAGATACGATAGGTCTCGCCATTGGCTGCTTGTGAAATGCTATAATTGCGTTTGACCGGAGGATGCCCGGGAATCTCGAGCCAGAAGGTCAGATATTGACCGGGCTTGTGGCGAATAACCGGACGCCCATCGGTGGGGCGCAGGATGAACGAGGTGATGACGCTGCTCTCGGGACGGACCTCGTCGACCGCGAACGTGCGCCAGCCCGCCCAACCGCCGTCGGCCGTGCTGTGCTCCTTGTAAAGCCGCTCTTCGCGTGCAATCAGGATATGGGCCAGGAACCAATAGGCTTCGCCCCAGGCAGCGAGAATCTCTTCGGTGGCGGCATCGCCGAGCACGGCCTTGATGGCACCGAGCAGCGCTTCACCGACATGGGGATAATGTTCGGGCAGGATCTGCAGACCGACATGCTTTTGCGCAATCCGCTCGACCGCTGGGGCAAGAGCGCCCAGATTCTCGATGTTCGCCGCATAAGCGAGGATCGCGGCGGTCAAGGCTCGTGGCTGTGACCCCGCGTCACCATGGTGCGACTGGTTGAACAGGTCGCGAATCTCGGGATTTTCGAACATCCGCGCGTACATCTCATGGACAATATCGAGACCATGGGCTTCGAGTGCGGGAACCGTGGCTTTGACGAGCGCGATCGTGCGCTCGCTGAGTGTCTGTGACATCAACGTCTCCTGTCGTGATAATGGGGTAGGCTGGGGCGGGCGGGGTTAGCCGCCCGGCGGTTCACTGTAGAAATCGACCCGCATCTTCATCGCGCCGATTGGTTCGACAAAATGGGGCTGTTCGGGAAGCAATGGTCCCGGGGTGTCGGGATCAAGCAGAAGTTCGGAAGTCGGCTCGAGATAGGTCAGTTTCACTGTGCCTTCGAGCACGCGAACCATGCCCCAGACCCCGGCCTTGGTCGTGTGTCGCGCGCGCAGCGCCGCAGGGAGGCTGGTCTCGTCGAACACCGGGGTTGAGCGATAGGGTTCGGCCATGTCAGGCTGCCAACCGAATGTCGTCGGCGTGGTCCGGATAGGGCGCCACCGCCGCATGGTTGACCGGCAATCCGGCTAGTTCGTTTGCAAAGCTATGATTGATATCGCGGTGATGTGCCTCATCGGCGCGGACCAGGAGCACCACGTCGCGCAAGGTCGCATCGTCTCCAAGCTTCCAATAATGCCGCGCGATTGCTGGCGCCGGGCCATTGGGGGAACGGCCCTCGTCAAGTTCGGCGAGATAGAGCGTGTAGCTGATCACCGCCTCTTCCTCGAAATATCCGACCACGCGGTGTGCGGTCTTGGCGCTGACCAGGTAGAGCGTGAAGAAGGCGAGGTAGAAGACCCACTGAACGGCCAGAATCACGAGCCGCTCGAACATCGTCGGCTTGGCCACCTCGATGAAGGTCATCAGGTGCATCCGTTCGTTCTCCGCTTCCTCCATCAAGGTGCGGATCCAGCCCTTGTCATCGCACATGCGCCGCAGGCAACGCAGGTGCGTCAGCGTTGCGCCGACCATGCCCGGCACCGCCGCTACAGTCTCAAGCACGATGGCACGGTGGCCGTAGCGCTTGGCGAAGAATGTGTCGGCCGTGAACCGCAGTATCTTGGTGAAGGCCAGCGCGATGCGATCGGACGGACCGCGCGGTTTGCAGTGGACGCTAAGGTCAACAAAGGGAGCGGTTGGCATGACGGATTCCTTGACGGTCAGGCCGCCGCGCGGTCTGGTTTGGTTTTTGTATCGAGCTTGAAGAAGAGCGCCAGTTGCAGGCTTTCTGCGATCCGCGCGGCCTTGCTCTGCAGCGCAGCGGCTGCACCGGGCTCCAACACCTCGGCCGTGGTGCTGTTCCAAAGCGCCAGCCAGCGCTGGAACAGCTCGGGACTTATGCGCGTCCGGTGCTTGAGATGCGCGGCCACGGGGTTGCCCTTGTAGCGGCCAGTGGTCAGCATCACCGACGACCAGAAGGTAACCAGCTTGTCGAGATGTTCGGGCCAGTTTTCGATCGCATCGTTGAAGATCGGACCCAGCGATTCGTCTTCGCGGACGCGCTCGTAGAACAGGGAGACAAGCCGCTTGAGGCCTTCCTCCGTGATCTCATTCCCGTCGTCCATCGACCGACTCCAATTCATGTATCAAGAATGCATCTATAAGGCGGCTTTGAAAGATGCAAGAGAAATGCATATATGAATGCAAGGAGATTGCATGCGGCTTACGCGCTACACGGACTATGCCCTGCGGGTGCTCATTTACCTGGGCGCGCGGCCCGATGCGTTGTGCTCCATCGCCGAGATATCGCGCGCCTATGACATCTCGCAGAATCACCTGATGAAAGTGGTCAACGATCTGGTGAACGCGGGCTATCTGGCCAGTGCACGGGGCCGCTTTGGCGGCATCAAGCTCGCCAGGCCTGCAGTGGAAATCAAAGTGGGCGCGGTCATACGGCACACCGAGGATGGTTTCGACCTGGTCGATTGCGGTGAGTGCATCATCGCCCCGGCTTGCGGGCTGACGGGCGCTTTGCGGCAGGCGCTGGCCGCGTTTCTAAACGTGCTGGACGGTTACACGCTGGCAGATCTCATCACAAAACCGGCAGAACTTGGGATGCTATTTAGCGCCGCAAGGAATCGGGATTTGCCCCAGACCGGTTAAAATGGGGTGTTGTGGCCATTGCGAACCGCCAAGCCGGTTCAGCGATGCTTTGCCATATAGTCTGCAAGGACGATCGCGTGATTGTGTTGCTCGTCATGGGCTGCGTACAGCAGAATGCCGGGCCCCCGATCGAGCAGTGACGCCAGTTCAGTGACCGCAGCGCCGTTGGCATCCAGCTCCTGGCAATAGCGGCGGTTGAATTCAGCCCAACGCTGCGGATCATGACCAAACCATTTGCGCAGTTCAGTACTCGGGGCGATACTCTTGCACCACGACGTTAAAGCTGCCGTGTCTCGTCCCAGACCGCGGGGCCAGAGCCGGTCGACAAGGATCCGGCTACCATCGCTTTCAGCGGGAGGAGCATAGACGCGTTTGATCCGGACTGGGGGTGGGATAGCCATGGGCCCGGCTCAGGTTTTCGTCTCGGCGATGCACTCTTCCGTGCGCTGGATATTCTCGACATGGCTGGCCCTCATCTCGCTCAGAGCAGCATGCAGAATATCGTCGCGCACGCGTGGAAGCAGCTCTTCTAGCTTGCGCACCACCCAGGCCTGGCCGCGATTGAGGAACGCGAGTCGTTCATGTGAATCGGCGATGGCCATGGCCTTGTCATAGAATGCGCCACAATGCGTAGATGGGATCACCCCAATACGCTTGATCTGGGCAGACAGCATCCCGCACCACTTTGCTTCATCCTCATAGACCGCCTTTATCAGATGCTTCGTCGGCGGATGACGGGCGTCGTTTGCGCTTTCGAGGGTAACACGCGCCCCTGCGCGCTCGGCCTCTAGCAAGACATTGAGCGCGGCAGCGATCTCGTCACGGCCACCATAGCCCATGTAGATGTCATCGCCTTGGGATGCATAACATACAGGGGAGGCAGGCTCGTCGTTCATGACGCAATAGCCGCAGCGGCCCGCAAACCGGTTCTAATGCGCGCCATGACGCCTTCGTCGGCCTTGGTGGAATGCACGGCATAGGCAGAATAAGAGAACTCGGGACTATCGGGCACCAGCGCGAGCCGGCCTTCCTCGAGATAGGACCGTACGAAGCCTTTGCGGAAGTAACCGGTTCCACCGGTGGCGAGGATATAGTCGAGGGCCAGCGGACCGTAGCTGATTGCAACGACGGAATTGGGTTGATCGGGATACGCCGCCTGATAGCTCGCAGCGAATTCTTCGCCCCAGTCGATAAGGACATGATCTTCAGCGCCTAGCACCCGATCGGTAGGCGTGGTGCGCACCAACACCAGTTTTTCTTCGAAAAGCAGTTCTGCAATCACACCGGGGCGGCGTGGTGCGCCATAGAGGATCGCGACATCGAGAGAGCCATCCTGGACCTGCTCCATGAGACTTCCCGCGCTATCGATCTGCGTGCTTACCGCGAACTCGGGACATTCGCGGCGCATCCACAACAGCCAGTGACGTAGCAATGGGCTCCACAAGCTGAGCTCAGCGCCGATGGTCACCACGCTCTCGCGCCCGGGAGGCAATGCGACCGACCTGCGCGCGCGCTCCCACACTTGCACAAGGGTAGTCGCAAATCGCAAGAATTGCTCCCCGGCCGGGGTAAGCTTCGCGCCTGATTTGTTACGGATGAAGACCGGCCGATCGAGCTGCTCTTCGAGCACGCGGATTCGGGCACTCACCGCTGTCTGGGTGAGATTGAGATTGGCAGCCGCGTTCACAAACGTGCCCGTTTTCACAACTTCCAGAAATGTCCGCGCAACTCCGATATCCATCCAGCACTCATTTTCTGGTTAAATAACAATTATATTCATTTGCATGATGACAATAGCAGGAGGAACGAGGGGTCGGCAAGGAGGCACGCCACCATGAAATATCCCGGACCGATCCGGCCTGCTCCGTCGTCGCGCCCTTTTCGCCGCTGGTGGCCGATCCTTTTAACGGTCGCGTGCGCTGCAGGAGGGCAGCTCATATACTGGCTTTGCGCGAGCGAAATCGTCAGTGCGGATACGATTACATTGGCGATCGTGATCGCGGTCCCGGTCGCGGCGTTTTTCCTCGCCGACGATGGCGCCAGGGCTCTTTTCCGCCGACCTACAAGCCAACAAGATGCCGTGCCGCCCTTAAAGCGCTCGTTGCTTCCACCAATCGGTCAAATGACAGACCTTCCTGTCGCCGGCGCGAAACGGCCCAAGGCAAAACCTCACAGCACGCACCTACGCGATGACCGGACGGTGACGAAGCCCCTCGCGATCGACGGTAAAATGCGTGATCCGACAGAGCGTGGAAGCAGCATGCCGGCATCGCCACATATTGGGCATCATCCATGGAGTTAACTGTCATGCCATTTACGCTTCCCCCACTTCCCTTCGATCGGTCCGCTCTTGAACCTGTGCTCTCGGCTGAAAGCTTTGACTATCATCATGGCAAACATCACAAAGCCTATGTCGATAAGGTCAATGGTTGGATCGACGAAAAGGGTCTGGCGGGTAAAACGATCATCGATATTGCGGCGTTTGCGAAAGAAGGTGGTGACAAGCCGCTGTTCAACAATGCAGCCCAAGTCTGGAATCACAGTTTCTTCTGGCAATGCCTCGCACCCATGGACTCGACCAAGCCGTCGGAGAAGCTCTTGAAGATGATCGAGAGCGACTTTGGTTCGCATCAAAATTTAATTCAAAAACTGGCGGCTGAGGCTGTCGGTCACTTCGCGAGCGGCTGGGCCTGGCTGATACTCGAAGGAGACAAGCTCAGGATCACATCGCTTCACGATGCCGATACGCCGATCGTGCACGGCATGACGCCGTTGCTGACCATCGATGTCTGGGAACACGCCTATTATATCGATTACCGCAACGCACGACCAAAATTTGCACAAGAACTGCTGTCTAAAGTGGTCAACTGGGATTTCGTTTCGCGCAATCTCGACGGGGCGGGTGCGGCTCGGGTCGACCAGACCCAATAAGCGCCTCGGTTTTTTTCCGCAAAAATATCGCTGCAAACAACCAATAACATTCGTTTGTTGGAGGCGTATTGCGCGCGGATAAGGAGCCAAGCAAAAATGAGGAATGAGCATGAGTATTCAGCTCGGACAATTAGCGCCTGATTTTGATCAGAACAGCACCGAAGGACGCATTCGTTTCCATGAATGGCTTGGAGACTCGTGGGGCGTTCTCTTCAGTCATCCCAAGGACTTTACGCCGGTTTGCACGACCGAGTTGGCCGAGGTTGGTCGGCTCAAGTCGGAGTGGGACAGGCGAGATGTCAAGGTTATCGGCCTCTCGATCGATCCTGTCGAAGCGCACCGCATCTGGGAGGCCGATATCGAGTCTACTCAAGGGCAGCAGGTCAACTTCCCGATGCTCGCTGACAACGATCAAACGGTCGCGCAGCTCTATGGCATGATCCATCCGATGAGCGATCCGACCGTCACCGTGCGGTCCGTCTTCGTCATTGATCCGCTAAAAAAAGTCCGCCTCATCCTCACATATCCGCCAAGCACGGGGCGCAATTTCGTCGAGATTCTGCGGACGATCGACAGCCTGCAATTGACCGACCGACGCAGCGTCGCGACGCCTGTGAATTGGAAGCCTGGCGACCCAGTCATCGTCTCTCCGAAACTGTCGGACGAGGAAGCCTCGCGACAATTCCCACAAGGCTACGCGACGCTCAAACCATATTTGCGGATCGTCGATCTCGAGGGAGGTTCGGCCGGTGAGCAACCCGCTGCAGCCTGAATCAGTCGTACAAGCCGGCAATGATGATATCGCCGATTTGCTTGAACGAAACCGGCAATGGGCGGGCCGGAAGACCCAAAGCGACCCTCGCTTTTTCGCACGCCTCGTCGGTCAACAGAGCCCGCGATATTTCTGGGTGGGTTGTTCAGATAGTCGCGTTCCAGCAACCGAGATTGTCGATCTCGATCCAGGCGAAATGTTCGTCCACCGCAACATCGCCAATCTCGTGCCGGCCAGCGATACCAATTTCAACGCCGCTCTTTTGTTTGCCGTCAATGTGCTCCGCGTCCGGCATGTTCTGGTGGTGGGGCATTATGGCTGCGGGGGCATTCGCGCGGCTCGAAATGCCGTTGCGAACGACGCAATCGGTTCGTGGCTTGCACCCGTCAGAGCCCTATACTGGCAACATCGCACTGCGCTTCATGCTTTACCGGATGAGCAGGCACGCGAGGATCGACTGTGCGAGCTCAACGTCATCGCCCAGGTTGAGCAGGTCTGCGCCAATGCTGTGGTCGAGCAAGCATGGCGAGATGGTCACGACCTGACGGTACATGGGCTTATCTACGCTATCGGCGACGGCCTCCTGCAAAGTGTTTGCGAGCCAGTCTCGCGCATCCCCGTGGGTAAGGCTCATGTCCGCGACGATGATGATGACGAGAATATATTGTGAGCGATCAGACGCTCTGTGCTGCAGGAACCTCGAACCTGGCCCGAGAATGCCGGGATCTCGCCCACCTTTGCGAGGCGACAAGCGCGGCCAGCCGGGAACTGGACGGTCGAATTGCCCGAACGGTATTTCCCGGACTGGTGGATCTGGAAGAACTTGAGATAGCGGTTTGGCGCTATGGCGACGGTAGCCGCGTTCGCGCGCTACGATATTCCGGCGAGAAGGCAGCGGCGGCGACCCTCGTTCCACCGGGCCACTGGATGGAACGCGATGCGGATCTGCCCGATCGCATCTGGATCTACGGGCCCGGCAGCGACGATGCAGTTTCGGCGAGGCATGTTCTGGAACCGCTGGCGATATCCGCCGCGTGCTTGCGCATGCACGCGCGGCTCAAGGGGATGTCACCGTCAAGGTGATTATTCTCATTCCGTCATTTTGATCATCATCCCCCTTCTGGAGAAAGAGAAATGCTCATCACCGTCTATCACGGCGTTGACGTCGGTACCGCCAAAGACAAGGGCGCAATGCATTTTGACGCCCTGCCTTCGTGCGGTGAAGAGGTCGAGATCGACCGCAAGGCCTACGTCGTTGGCAGAGTGTGGCATCTTCCGAGCGCCCGCTTTGCTGGCGCGAAGCTCGCCATTCTGATAAACGAGGCAGTCGATGAAGCGATCATGTCGCGCACGCCTGCCTTGGCCAGCGCCTAGACCGTGCGCTCGTGGCTTATATCGCCGCAGTGGCTACCAGTTCTGGTTGTCGGCTTGGCTACCTCCGCAGTATATGCTGGCACCCCTGAGCATCCGGCCGCTCCGACTTTGCGGTTCGCGGACATTGAGACAGCTTTTGGCCAAACGGACCAATTGCCGGCAGCGCAAGCTGCTGTCGCCGCCGCCCTACCGATCGGCATGCCGCTACCGGATGCCCAAGCGATATTGGTGCGTGCTGGTGCGCGCTGCCAGCTGCAACGCCGTAATCCTGAAGTGATCGAGTGCGTCTACTCCCAGAGGACCACTATCGATGATTATTACGCTGCGGACATCGTCTGGACGACGGCGCTGCACGGCGAAGGCGCGCGGGTCGCACAAATCTCGATCCGTCGCGAACTTGATAAGCACTGATTCCCGAGAGGCTTCTATGCCGTTCTACAGTGCAGTTTCTGGCGCTTTGCTCGACGGACTGACAAAACGGGCACGACCGGTTTCCGATTGGCGATGCGCGCTGCGTGCCTTCAACAGATCCTGGCGGGAAAGAATGCCGACGACGCGGCGGCTGCCCGGTTCGACGATCGGTATCCGGCCGACCCCGGAATCGACCATGAGGTCGGCCACCACGCCGATCGGCGTCGCGGGGTAGGCGACAAGAAGCGATGCGTCGGAGAGCGTTTCGGCAAGGCTGGTATCGGCGGGATGCTCGCCAACCTGCCACCGCAAGGCATCCGTTCGGGAGACGAGGCCAAGCAGCGCATTATCGTCATCGACAACGGGATAGCTACGATGATCCGCACCATCGGCAAAGAAGGTTGCGGCCGTAGCGATCGTCATTGTACCCGGAAGCGTGGCGGGATCGCGTGTCATCAATTGAGCGGCTTGCACGAGGTCCAGTGGATCAACGCTGTATTCCTGGAGAATGTGGCGACCCCGCCGCGCAATTTTTTCGGTCAGGATCGATCGACGCATCAACAGGACGCTGACGGCATATGCGCAGGCTGCCGCCGTGACGGTAAGCGGCAGAGCGTCGAAATGGCCCGTGAGTTCAGCGGCAAAAAGGGCGCCGGTAATGGGCGCCCGCATGGCACCACTCATGATGCCTGCCATGCCGATCATGGCCCAGAAGCCGGGGCCACCTGGCAGGAGATGTCCGAGCAGACACCCGGCCGCGCCGCCCAAAATCAGCAACGGCGCCAGCACACCGCCCGATGTCCCCGAACCCAGCGCTACGAGCCAGACGACCGCCTTGACGACGAGCAGCGCAACGACGACCCGCGTTGTCAGCGACCCGTCCAGCAAGGCCTGGATGCTCTGATAACCTGCGCCCAGCACATGGGCATCGATCAGGCCGCCGAAACCAACCACGATGGCGCCGATTGCCGGCCACCACATCCAGTGAACTGGCAGTCGGTGAAACAGATCCTCGACGCGGTAGAGGGATGTCGAGAGCAGGGCCGCCTCGAGTCCCACGACAATACCAACGCCCGCCGCCGCCGCGATTGGCCAAAGGCCCGTCGGGGTGAGCGCGACAAACGGAAACATGGCGCCGCTGCCAATCAGCCAGGGGCGCCATGCAAACGCAACTATAACACCGACCACGACCGGCACGAAGCTGCGGGGTTTCCATTCGAAGAGCAGCACCTCGATCGCCAGCAGAATCGCGGCGAGCGGCGTACCAAAGATCGCCGTCATCCCGGCTGCGGCGCCGGCCACGAGCAATGTCTTGCGCTCGGCCGCGCTCAGATGAAAGCATTGCGCGAACAGCGATCCGATCGCGCCGCCGGTCATGATGATCGGTCCTTCCGCGCCGAAGGGGCCGCCGCTGCCGATCGATACCGCAGACGAAAGCGGCTTCAGGATCGCGACCTTGAGCGACAACCGGCTCTCGCCATACAAGATCGTCTCGATCGCCTCGGGGATACCATGCCCACGAATTTTATCGGAGCCATAGCGGGCCATCAGCCCGACGATCAGGCTCCCGATGATCGGAATGGCGATGATCCACAATCCGACGGTGGTATCGGTTATAGACACCGATTGCGCCGAAAGCCGCCCAAACCAGAACAGGTTGGTAGCGATCGCGATCAGGCGGATCAGGATCCAGGCGCCGAGCGCGCCGCCCGTGCCGACGACGAGCGCCATGGCGGCGAGCATGAGCATGCGCCAATTCGCGCTATGGTCGGCCAGACGATGTGTTTCTGATATGGCTTTTGCTGCGGACGTCATGAATCGCCTTTGATACGGTGTGGGCGATCCGTTATATCGCAGTGCGATATAATTCAATGGGTGAGATGGGGTTGCATGACAAATAGCGTTGCGTTGACGGATGAGGATTACATTGCGCTGGCCGACTTTCGCCATGCGTTGCGTCGTTTCCAGGCATTCAGCGAGGCGAATGCGACGAATGTTGGTCTCACGCCCCAACAGCATCAGGCCTTATTGGCAATCCGCGCGGCGTCTCCGGCCGAGGTGACCGTCGGCATTATCGCCGAGCGGCTTATCCTCAAGCCGCATAGCGCAACCGGACTGGTTGATCGACTGGAGGCGCTTGAGCTGGTTACCCGGCACGAGGCAAGCGTCGACCGCCGTCGGGCAATGCTTCGGCTCACACCTAAGGCGGAAACGATGCTCGCTGCTTTATCTGCGACCCATTGCGAGGAGATCCGTCGGCTGAAACCTCTCCTTGCGGATCTATTGGCCAAATTCGGTTAGGGTGGCTCCACGCAGGTAAATCCACAAAAATATTGCTATTAACCGGCAATAATACTCGTTTGTCTTATGCTCATGTTACCGTCAACCTGTTCGCATACGAATTGCCCCCCAATAAACGCGCCCGGAGAGGATTCTGCTTTGGCAGACCGGAGCGCGCGGGGGCCACAATGTTGAGGTTGTGCAGATAATGACGAAAACCGACTCTCCAGGGCACATCCAGATCCTGGGACAAAGGTGTCTCGCTCGGGAGTGTCCCGCCGCGAAGTGAGCGAAGGGCGCCAGCGCAATGACTGAGAATCTTTCCCCGGGGCGCCCTGCTCTGGAAACAATCGCTGCCTCGCATGGAGTCGCGAGCGATACGGCCTTCGGCGCGGTAACGCCGCCGCTCTACATGTCCAGCACCTATACGTTCGAAGGCTATGACCAACCGCGTGCTCATGATTATGGCCGATCCGGCAATCCTAGCCGCGATCTGCTCGCCGACGCACTTGCAAAGCTTGAGGGTGGCGCGGGGGCCGTCATTACCTCGAGCGGCATGGCCGCGATCGATCTTCTTCTTGGTCAATTTGGCCCCGATGATCTCGTCCTCGCGCCTCACGATTGCTACGGCGGCACCTATCGCCTGTTGAATGCGCGCGCCGAACGCCGCCAGTTTCAGGTCGTCTTCGTCGATCAGTCGAATGACAGGGCACTCGATGCCGCGCTTGAGGACGTGCCGGCCCTCGTTCTGATCGAAACCCCGAGCAACCCCCTCATGCGGATCGTCGATATAGCGGCGATCGCCGCCAAGGCCAAAAGTGCCGGTGCCGCGGTTGCTGTCGACAACACCTTCCTTTCGCCCGCGCTGCAGCGACCGCTGACGCTCGGTGCCGATTACGTCATTCATTCCACGACCAAATATCTGAATGGCCACTCCGACGTTATCGGTGGCGCGATCATCGCGGCTGATCCCGCACAGGTCGAGGTGCTGCGTAAATGGGCGAATGTCGTCGGCTCCATCGGCGCGCCCTTTGACGCCTGGCTCACCTTACGCGGCTTGCGTACGCTGTTTCCTCGCATCGAACGGCAGCAACTGACCGCAACCGTGATCGCCAATCATCTCGAGCATCATGCTGCAGTGGCGCGGGTGCATTACCCGGGTCTCAAATCCCATCCAGGCCACACGATCGCCCGCCGTCAGCAAAGAGGCTATGGCGCGATGCTCAGCTTCGAGCTTGTCGGTGGTGTCGAGGCGGTCCGTCGCTTTATATCGCATGTTCGTATGTTCACGCTGGCGGAATCGCTCGGAGGCGTCGAAAGCCTCGTCGCACACCCTGCGACGATGACCCATGCAGATATGGGTGATGAGGCCCGCCGCATCGCTGGCATCAGCGATGGCCTGCTGCGTCTGTCGGTTGGCCTGGAAGATGAAAGGGATTTGATCGCAGGGCTCGATCTTGGGTTGTCCGCATGTTGAAGCGACGACTCACCGCCGAATTCGACCACTAGGCGAAAGGAGGCGAGCCATGCCCACAGCTGTCATACTCATCGATCTACTGGGGCTAATTCTGATCGTTCTGGGATTCCATCTGGCGTTCCGCCAGAATCTGGTGCGCCGATGGTGGTCAGTGCTGCGCCATGAATGCCATGCGCCGGCTCGCTTAACCGCTGACCGATGAGGATCCCGCCCGCTATGCAATGCGCATTTCTGGAGTGATGATCCTTGCTTTTGGTGTCGCGATAACCCTCCTGTTCACGCTTTCCCACCTCCGCTGAGGTCGCTGGTGATGTTCACCCCAAATGCGCGTGGAGACGTACCGCAATATATTTGCGCTATGCCATAAATATTTTGAACTTCGGAGACCGGCTTCCGTGAGGCAATAGGCGCTCGTCTTCGGACGATGTTCTCACAATGACCGTCGCTTTTGCCGTCGGTCTGTACAGCGACGCGATAGCCATCTTCATGCCAGTACAGACTAGCGCGGGCGCAGCGCAGCCCTTCTTCGCGATCGACTCTCAGAAGTTTCTCTTTTCCTTCAGCAGTTATATTGCTGCAGCGGCTACGCTTGCGATCGCCTTTTCCGCAAGCTTGCCGCGCCCATGGTGGGCACTTCTCACCGTCTACGTCACCGCGCAACCTATGGCAGGGGCCTTCAGGCCCAAGATCTTCTATCGTCTCGGCGGTATAGTGACGGGTGCTGTGGTTACGGTCGCGCTAGTTCCGAACCTGCAGAATTCGCCCGAGCTTCTGATATTATGCCTGGCGGCCTGGACAGGCTTTTGCATCTATCTTGCCGTTCTCGACCGTACGCCGCGTGCCTTCCTGTTCCAGATGGCAGCGTTCAGCTCAGCCGTGATCAGTTTCCCTTATCTCGACGACCCGGGTAATATCTTCACCACAACCATATCCCGGGTCGAGGAAATGACGGTGGCCATCGTGTGCGTTTCGATCGCGCACGCCCTGCTCCAGCCATGGAGCGCCACCCCGGTCATCCGCAGCAAGGCGGAAGCGTTTCTCGCGCATGCGTCCCGCTGGACCGCCGAGGCGCTTGGAAGCCGCCATACGGCGCTGGAATATGAGCATCGTCGGACCCTTGCCGCCGACGTGACCGAACTTGGCATGATCGCCATCCACCTTCCGTTTGATCAACGCGCGGCGCCAGCAACGCGACGGTTGGTTCTGAGCCTGCAAGAACGTCTGGCAACGGTGCTGCCACTGGCATCGGCTGCAGCAAACCGGCTCGACCTTCTGCGGGAGCTTTCGCCGCTCGACGCCCCGCTTGAGGCGCTGATTGACGACGTCATCCTCTGGCTTGGGGGCGTGATCGACACGCCTGGCGCTGTTGAGCGTGCGCTTGTTGATCGGTGTCGATCCCTGGCAGCTCTTCATGAACAAACAGCCGACTGGGAGGGGCTTTTGGTCGTCAGCGTCTGCGAGCGCGTGGCTGAGTTTCTGGAAGCGCTGGATGACAGCCGCCGGCTCGTCCAGCAAATTGGGGGTGCGCCCGAAGGGCCACAGCCTGTCACGCCGGAAACGGTTAGCGAAAGCTACCCGCTTGCGCGGGACCATAGCGTCGCGGCGCTTGCTGGGCTCGCAACAGCCACGGCGATCGCGCTCTATTGCGCAGTGTGGATTCTTCTGGCCTGGCCCAATGGATCGGCCACGGCTGCCTTTGCCGCGTTAATCACCTGCTCGTTCGCGGTGCAGGACGACCCGGCGCCCGTGATTGGCCGTTACCTTGGCGCGACGCTGATGACATTCCCTCTGGCGGCGCTCTACCTGTTTGCGATCTTGCCGCGTGTCGATGGCTACGGAATGCTGATCGTCACTCTTGCGCCAGCGCTGCTCTGGATGGGGTATATCCAAGCCGACCCGCCGCGGTCCGCACGGGCTTTACCGATGTTTTCCTGTTTCATCGTCGGCCTTGGTTTTCTGGCGCGCTTTCAGGCGGACTTTGCCGTGTTCATCAACACCGGGCTTGCCCAGGTGGGGGGTGTCGTGACCACGCTCGCCGTGACCAAGTTGTTTCGTTCGACCAATGTGCTGTGGACGGCGCGCCGGATCGTACGGGGAAATTGGGCTGATCTCGAGCAACTCGCTAACATTCGCAGACCGTTCGAAGCCGAACGCTGGACGGGCCTGGCAGTCGATCGGCTGGGACAGATCGCGGCGCGCATGGCGGTTGCGCCCGCCGGCGATGCGCTACACGAGACCGATGGTCTTGCCGACCTGCGTATCGGCCGGAACATCATCCCGATCCGGCGCGCGCTGGTCGCCGTGCCCCATGACGTCCGTCACGCCCTCGGCATGGTGCTGTCTGAGACATCCTCCTTATTTCGCGCGCGCCGACAAGCCGGTGAAGCCGTGTCACCCCCGGTGTCTTTGCTTGAAGCGATCGATGCAGCAATCGACGATATGCTTGCGAGCGCGCAGCTTGCGCCACGCCATCAAGCGCTGCTGGCGCTCGTCGGTATGCGGTGCAACCTGTTCCCGGCAGCGCTGCCTTTCGAGAGTGCGCGCGCGCGATGATCGAGGAACTGCATCTCTTTGGCATCTATATGCCAGCCGCGCTCGTCTGGGCGGTTGTAGCGGGAACCCTCGCTTATTGTCTTCGCAATCTGCTGCAGCGCCTCCCTTTCTCCCAATTGCTTTGGCACCCGGGCGTTCTCGAGCTGGCGCTGTTCGCGACGCTTTGGTGGGCTCTGACCTTCCTTGCCGACAACTTCCTCTCCCGTGCTCTGGTATCCTGATATGATCCATCGTCGTTCCCTTCTGCGCACAGCGGTCACCGCGCTGGTGATCTGCATCGTGCTCGCGGCAATCTACGCCTTGTGGATGCGCTACCAGGTTGAACCGCTGACGCGTGACGGCAAGGTTCGGGCCGATCTCGTGCCGGTCGCCGCTGATGTCAGTGGGCTTGTCACCGAAGTGCGCATCCGTGACGATGAGGTCGTGCGCAAGGGCCAGATCCTGCTGGTCATCGACCGCCCACGCTATCAGCTGGCACTCGATCAGGCTGACGCGAACCTGGCGACCCAGCGGGTGAGCCTGGCGCAGGCCGCGCGGGAGGATCGTCGCAATCGTTCGATGACCGAGTTGCTGGCGGCCGAGGTGATCGAGCAGGGGCGGGCGCGGGTCGATGCCCTTAGGACTGGACTGGATCAGGCCATTGCCGCGCGCAATCTGGCGCGGCTCAATCTGGATCGTACCTATGTACGTGCGCCCGTCGACGGGACGGTGTCGAACATGACGCTACAGCCTGGCGTCTACCTGAACGCCGGAAAGCCAGCTGTCGCGCTTGTCTATGGCCAGTCGCTGCGGGTGGAGGGGTATTTCGAGGAAACGAAATTGCCCGCTATCCATCTCGGCGATCCCGCGAGCGTTTACCTGATGGGCGTCGCTGACGAAATCACCGGTCATGTCGAAAGCATCGCCGCCGGGGTCGAAGATCGGGAACGCGCCGGGGGGGAAGCACAACTTGCCAACGTCAACCCGTCCTTCACCTGGGTCAGATTGGCGCAGCGCATTCCTGTGCGAATCAAAATCGACAAAGTGCCCAGTAATGTCCGGCTGATCCCGGGCCAAACGGCGACCGTGATCGTTCATGCCCGCGCTGTCGATGTGCCCGTTCGCCGGAGCCTGCCATGGTGAACCTTCGCCGGCTGCTGGCGCCGCTCGCGCTCTTCTGCCTGTCCGCCTGCGCAACCGTTGGCCCGAATTATCGGATGCCGGACGAGGCCCTCGTCAACGCGCCAAAAGGGCAGGGCGCGTTTATATCCGGCGGGCAGGGGACCACTAACGATCCGCTACCCGATCAATGGTGGAAGCTATTCGACGACCAGGTTTTGAACCGTTTGATCGAACAAGCGCTCATCGCCAACACCGACCTGCGGGTTGCCGAAGCCAATCTTCAGCGCAGTGACGCGCTGCTCGCCGAGGCACGAACCGGTCGAGAGGTCGGAGGCACCGCAAATCTGGAGACGAGCTGGGCGCAGCCTTCAGCAGAAGCGGTCATGCAACATGTCCAACCGCCGGAACATCAGATCTACAATGGCGGGCTTTCGATCAGTTACGACCTTGACCTGTTTGGCGGGATCCGGCGCGGTGTCGAGGCAGCCACCGCCGAGGACGAAGCCGCGGTTGCCGCCCGCGATCTGGTCCGGATCAACGTCGCGGCCCAGACAGCGCAGGCCTATGCCGATGTCTGCAACGCCGGGCACGAGATCGCGGACCTTCGCCAGCTAATTGCTGTACTGGACGAAGACCTGCGCCTCACCCGCCTTATGATTGCGCATGGCCGTGCGCCGAAGTTCGAGCAGGATCGCCAGCTAAGCCTGCTGGCAAACACCAGGGCGCGCTTGCCCCGCATGGAAGCAGGCCAGCGGAACGCTGTATTCCGCATTGCGACGTTGATGGGACGGGTGCCTGCAGAATTCGATCACGGCCTGCTAGGATGTCACGCGCCGTTGGTGCTGCGCTCGCTGATGCCGGTTGGGGACGGACAGGGGCTGCTCAAGCGACGACCCGATGTTCGCGCGGCCGAACGCCGATTGGCTGCGGCGACGGCACGGATCGGTATAGCAACGGCCGCGCTCTATCCCGACATCAAACTCGGGGCTTCGCTTGGCTCCACCGGCGCTGCGACAGACCTGCTATCGTCGTTGACCAATCGGTTTGGCATTGGCCCATTGATCAGCAGGAACATCCACCGAAGCGCAATTCGGGCGCGAATTTCGCAGAGCGAGGCGCAGACACGCGCTAATCTCGCGGCCTTTGACGGCACGGTGCTGAGCGCCTTGCGGGAGGTGGAAAGCGCACTGAACAACTATGCGGCCGATCTTGTGCGACTGGAAGATTTGAAAGCGGCACGCGATGGCGCGGTACAGGTTTCCGAGCGAACGGCCGCTTTGCGGCGGGGTGGCAAGCTGGGAGGTCTGGTTGCGCTGGATGCCCAGCGCAGTCGGATCATTGCCGAGCAAGCCGTTACAGCCGCGCAGACCGATATCAATCGCGATCAGATTGCGCTTTTTTTGGCCCTCGGGGGAGGATGGTCAACACCGTCAAAGCAATGAGAAAACTGCACACGGCGGTTGTTCGCGGCCATGAGATCGACAAAATGCATCAGCCCTGTCTTTGACGGGGTGCAGCAGCGCCTGATCCTGTCTTCGCGCGTCGCGTTATCCAACCAATGTACCCGAGCACGACGAGAGCAGCTACCGCCGCAACGATTAGGCCGGTGGTTGTCACAATATCGGTCCTTTGTTTTAAGCTCCCCCGCGAATTCGGTTCCCTAAAGCTTTGTGTGCCTGTCGTTCAGTCGTTCGAGCATTTTCGTGATGGCAGTTTCGCCTCTGACACCGAGCGCTACTACGGCAACTCGAAGGACTTTCCTGTGCTCCGCTGATCCGGGGACAAGCATCGACGACCGCCGCGTCTTTGCGTCCCGGGTCTCATTCCACACGCGAGCGGCAACCAGTTCGATCTCCTGTCGCTCCGGCAAGCGCGTTTCGTTGATGCATGCCACGATCGCAGGATAGATGGCCAAGGTACGTGGCATTACGTCATCCTTTCAGGTGATTTCGATCCAGGAATTTGGCTCCCCGCGTGGATGGTAATGCGCCACTCTCAGACGAAGGGTGTGCATCGGGACTCGCGTTTCGTCCTTTTGATTTGTGGCGTTCGCGCCAGTCGCCGCCTTCGGCCCAAACGAGCATGCCCGCGATTGCGCTAAACAGAACCACCATGCGCAGGAAGTCGCTCGATCTGAGGGCACCACCAGAAACTGCCACGAGCAAAACCAGCATGGCTGGCGGCCCCCATTCGGGATGGCGGACGACCTTGAAGGCAGTCCAGCCCAGCCATGTAAGCACCAGTGCGGCTGCTAGACCGCCCAAGACTGCCGTGATTGCTTCGAAAGCGATATCAAGCATGTTCATCGAATGTGGACGGGTCAGTTCGCCACCGATTCCGGTGACTCGCTCGACCGCAATCCCCTCCATTTCTGCTTCTCATTATATATCGCGTTACGATATAAATAGCAAGACTGAGAGGGTGAAGTTTCTATCGTTAAGGAAAGGCGGCACCACAACAAGCTGAGCGAACCGACCTGAACGCTGGCAGCATGTCGGGCTACCGTGGTGTTAACGCACGCGATGCCCACGAGGAATACAAACCAGCTAGATTCTGCTAGGGCGTCCTTATGACAACGACACAGCATGCAGCCCTCAAAAGAGGTGCTGCCGACCTTGCGATCGATTTTGGAACAGCGAACACGCGGATCTATGTGCGCGGTTCTGGAATCGTGTTCGAAGAACCCTCGCTTTGCTGCTTCAGCGATGAGACCTGGGAACCGAAGTTGCTCGCTGTTGGTGAAGCCGTCACTCGCATGGTCGGTCGAACGTCGGGGCCGCTTCGCATAGCGCGTCCCTTGGCCCGTGGGGTGTTGAACGACATCGAAGCTGGCCGCGAAATGTTGCGCCATGCGATCCATGCAAGCATCGGTCGCCGTCGACTCCGATCACCGCGCGCGATCATCGGAGTGCCCGCCGATGCGACACATGCCGAGAGAACCGCCTTGGTAACAACCGCCAACGATGCCGGTGTCCGCGTTGTTGAACTGGTGCCCGAGCCGCTCGCAGCAGCGTTCGGGGCGGGACTACCCGTGGAAGAGCCGGAAGGTTCGATGCTCATAGAATGTGGCGCCGGGACGACGGAAGTCGGCGTGCTCTCACTTGGTGCACTTTGCGTTCAACGGTCGGTGCGTATCGGCGGGCATGCCCTAAACCAGGCTATCATCGATCATCTTCATTCCAGGCATAAGTTTCTGATCGGGCAAGAAACAGCCGAACGCGTAAAGCTGGAGATCTCTGAGCGACTCTTTGACGATCAATCCAATACGTCGGATCTGGAATTGAAAGGCCATAACGTTTTGTCGGGAGGCCCCGCTACTTTTTGTGTCAGCGCGCAAGAATTAATCGGCGTTATCGACCGCCATGCGGCTCTTATCGTAGACGTTGTTCGAGACGCTTTGAACGAGACACCGCCAGAGCTATCCCGCGATATTCATGATCGCGGGATCTACCTCAGCGGTGGCAGTGCCTCAGTGAAGATTCTTCAGCATGCTATAACGCAGGCGACAGGCCTGCGAACGCACGTCGCCGACGAACCCCTTCGCTGCGTCGCGAAGGGTCTTGGCGCTATGATGGTCTGAAGTCGGGCAGGGCTCGATCGCGCATCACTGAGTTTTAGCACTATCAGGCTGCTCGATATTCGCGATCGGCCGTCACGGCAGTTCGCCGTCCCGGGTCACCTTGACGATCCGAAGCCGTCGCTCGTGATGTTCGCGATCCGGCCAGAGAATCGATTGACCTTCTGCCAATCCGATCAGGCCTGCACCCACGAGCGTCAGTATCGATATTCGTCCGGCTTCGATGTCTGCGTCAGGCGGAAATACCAGCTTGAGGGTTCGGCGCGTGTCGCTCCCTTCATCGACGAATTCGACCGTCGAAAGCATCGTCACAATCCCGGTTGGCAGCTTTCCTGGACGATGAATTTTGGCGCGTTCAATCTCGGACAGGAGCAAAGCACTGACCTCCGGCTGGCGGTCTTCAATGCTCATAGCCAGGTCGGAGAGGCGGTCAGCTTCGCTGTCCAAAAGATGTATTGGGGGGCGCGCCGCGGGGCGGGTCATGATATGATACTTTCATGTGACGGGCGCGCAAATGCTTGCGCCGCACTCGTATGTATGTGTGTGAAAGGTAGCGACCCCGAACTCGAGCGGGAAGCCGCAAGGGAGTCCGGGGCTATTTGCCGGTCAGGAGTTGACCCGCGTGCGTGCGGACACGCTGCAAAAGATTGACGGTGCTCATCGTTTCAATGTGGAGGTTGATCCAAGGATTGTCAAACGCGGCACCACTTTCTCGCGTTCGAGCGATATTAGTTACCGATGAGCTCAAAATTATCCAAGTCACGCGCCATCAACGGCGGGGATGACATCTCCATCTAGCGCGGCGATTGCGGTTTGATAATAATAGTTATGTTAAATCTAGTGGATTTCTAAGCGTTCAGAACGCTAGTTCTGCCTGCCTCGGCGCGGCTCTTGGCTGTTCTCGTCTGCCGCCAATCAGACCGCGCGCACAGCCTGCCAGAACATAGACGGCTTGGCGCTGCGCACCGCGATTGTGATGATCGACACAATAGCCCTGATAGTGCCGCTTGAGCAAGCCAGCGCGCACCAGCTCCGATACCGCCCGGCTCACATTCGTCTTGCCCGAAGCCCGTACCTGCTCACGGATGGCGCCGTCGACGATCGCGGTGGCCTGATCGACGTCGGCTGGTAATATGCCCGACACTGCCAGATCAGTCCGTATCCGCTCTTCCAGGGCAACACGGCGGGGGTCACGCTGGCCCATCGGGGTCAGCGCATCGCAAAGCCAGTCACGCAGCGGAATGAGACCGCCGCCCTTGGCTACCAACGGCCCGGCGCTACCGTCGGAACGGGAGACCTGCGCAATCAGGTTGAGCACCATGAAGGCATAGCGCGGCCGAGACGAGGATCGCGCAAGCATCTCCAACAAGGACGGCATATCCAGTTGCTGGCGGCTGTCACCGATGATCGGAGCGTGCAACATAACAGGATTGAATCAAGCACATATAGGGGGTGAAGTGAATCCCCCTTTGCAGCAGATTCATCATTTTGTCGGCTGTGACACTTTGCCCGGAGATAAAGTGTCACGTGCGCCCTTTCGTCATAACTCCAGCCGATCCGTACAAAAGACGACCTGTGCTTTTCTTGCGGGGAGTTGGTCGCTGGAAGCATCCGGTCTTGTTTTTCAATAGCTTCGCCGAATGCTGACTGGACGAAACCGCCAACAAAATGCGAGTCGTTCGCATTATGAGCAGTCTCGAAGATGCTGGCCGCTTGGGCGATATCACCGCATTCGACGCCGAATGTCGGCAGGCGACGACGCTCGATCAGCTCAAGTCCTTGCTCGATGCGATTGTGCGCCAGTTCGGATTCCGCTGGTTCGCATTGGTGCACAATGTCGACCTGAAACGCACCACCCGAAAAGCCCTGCTGATAACCACCTATCCGGCGCGCTGGGTCGAGGAGGTAATAGACGCGCGCCTCCATCTTGACGATCCCGTACACGTCGCCTGCGCCAAGACCGTGTCCGGGCTCACTTGGGATCAAATCGGCGATTATATCGCGCCCAATGCCCGCCAGCTTTCGATCCTTGAACGGGGTCGCGCGCATGGACTGGCATCTGGGTTTACTATGCCGATCAGGATGCGCGATGAGCCTGACGCGATGTTTACCGTAGCGCGGCAAGGCGACGAGACGATCTCAGGCCCGGACCTTCTCTCTGCTCGATTGATTGGCACGGTTGCGTTCGACCAGGCTCGAGCCCTTCTCGGTCCCGATGAACTGGCAAACGTCCCGATAGCGCTCAGCCCGCGCCAGATCGACTGCATTGATCTGGTGGCACAGGGCAAGAGCGACTGGGAAATCGGACAGATTCTGGGTCTGAGCCGCGACACTGTCCATGAATATGTCGAAGGTGCGCGCCGGCGGTATGGCGTGCGTCGCCGGACCCAGCTCGTGCTTCGCGCGGTCCGAGACGGACATCTGAACATCGACGCGCTCGTCTAGCAGCGTCGCTCCCCACGATAGCGAATTGGCGCTTCGCGTCTCTCCGACTTGAGGCTCAAGAGGCGGCTGGCGATCAACGCCGCCCTGCATTCCTGCCGTCTTGCACGACCTTCTACCTCCCCTCCCCCCTTTGTGGGGGGATTGCCCGAAATTGCCTCACCGGGTTCAAAAGAGAGGTGATTTTCAACGGAGAGTGGTCGGCGCATTTTAATGCAGCGGCGCTGAAAAGCGGAGAAATCAGATGCAGCGCCTGCGCCTTGCCCTTGCCGTGCCGATCGTGGCGATGTCCGCCCAGGGGGCTCCTGCGTCCGCCAACGATCTGGGCTGCTAGGTTTTGCTTTGCCTCTCGAACCCGGGCGGTGCGACCCAGTACCCCGCCTGCGTGCCGCCTATGGTGAAGCTCTGGGAGCGTCTGGCATTGGGCGGTTCATTCCCCGGCTGCTCCGGTGGCGGCGTTGCGAAGACCAAGGTCTATGATCGTGATTCCGCTTCGCGGCGCCGGGTGGTGATGACGTTCACCGACGGGCGGCAGCAATCCTATTCGCTTGCGAATATTGAAAGCTTACCAGTGTCTCCCAGCGAACCCGGGACCACACCACAGTGATCCTCGAGCTCGCAACCGTGGTCGGACTGGCGCAGCAATGCGCACCATCAGTTGCGGTCGAAACGCTTGTGTCGGTCGTCCACACCGAGAGTCATTTCAACCCTTACGCCATCGGCGTAAATGCGAAGGGCATCGCTGCACCACATCCCGGCGATCGGGCGTCCGCCGCCACAGCCGCGCGATCGCTGATCGCCCGCGGCTACAACATCGATCTTGGCCTGGGGCAAATCAACAGTGCAAATCTCAGGTGGCTTGGCCTGTCGGTCGAGGACGCCTTCGATCCCTGCCGCAATCTCGCCGCAGCCGCACGCGTGCTGGCTTCCAACTATCTCAGCGTCGCGCGCTCCAGCCCTTCTACAGAGGCGGCCATCGCGATCGCCATGTCGATGTACAACACGGGTAGTCGTTCCCGCGGGTTTGGAAATGGCTATGTCGGCCGCGTCTATGCGTCGTCGAGTGTCGTCGTGCCAGCGATCAGGCGTCGAGCGATCCCAGAACCCGCCGCTTTGCCCGCGCGCGTGACGCCAGAACCCTCATTTACGCAACCTTCGGCGGGTGTTCGCTCGCCGCGTGTCCTAGAGGCATGGGACACCAGTGCGGGGGCGCAGACGGCATCATTGATGGTCTTTGGGGGAGCATCCAACAGTTCACCGAAAGGACAAGCCGAATGACTGCCTTAGCGACCAATTTCAAGATATGGTTGACGCCGCGCCGGCGCACGTTCGCGCAGTATCTGGCATTGTTTGTCGCGGTCATTGCGGTATCGCTCCTGCTCACCGATCCGGCCCATGCCCAGGCGGCCGACGGCGTCACCTCGATGGCTGAGAACATCAAGACCTGGCTGACCGGCACGTTTGCCAAAACGATCGCGGTGATCGCCGTCGTCATCGTGGGTTTCATGTTCTTCACCGGACGAGCGAGCCTGGGGCTCCTGGTCACCGTCATCGTCGGCATCTTCATCGTGTTCAGCGCGCAGTGGATCGTCGATACCATCACTGGCGGCGCGTGAGTGCGCTGGGATGGAAGACGAAAAGCTTAGGGAAGAAACGCTCTTCCTGGCCGTGACCCGGCCGACAATGTGGTTGGGCGTTCCGATCGAAGCGTCTCTGCCGATCGCGCTGGCGGCGTGCCTGACGCTCATCATCACCGGCAACCCGCTTTACGCCTTCGCCCTAGCCGGAGCCTTTCTGGCCATAGCCAGGCTAATCGTGCGACACGACGCAAACGCCTTTCGCCTCTTGTGGCTCTGGACAATGACAAAGGCACGCTGCCGCAACCGGGGATGGTGGGGCGGCAGCTCCTACTCCCCCCTGCCGGTCGAGGGGGCGAAACGCCGGGGCTTTGCACATGGCTAGTCGGGCCAACTCGTTGGGCGGCGCTGCCGCCCGGACGCCGTGGCGGATCCTCAAGAACGAGGCGGACCCCGCGCGCTATCTCCCTTATGCGCGGCATATCGACGACAGCGTCATTGCGCTCGACGGGCGCGACCTCATGATGATGTTCAAGCTCGACGGCCTCGCATTCGAGACCGCCGACCCAACCCATCTCAACGACTGGCACGAAAAGCTCAACGGCACGTTGCGCAACATCGCCGACGATCGCATCGCGATCTGGACCCATATCGTCCGCCGGCCAATCACGGACTATCCCGAAGGCGAGTTTCGCTCGGCCTTTGCGGCCGATCTCGATGCAAAATACCGCGCGCGGGTGACCGCCAAGCGCATGTTCGTCAACGAGCTCTACCTGACGCTCATCATGCGTCCATCCGTTGGGTCGGCCGATCGTACCGGCGTGCTGCTTCGACGTCTAGCATCGGCACGCAAGGAGGGAACTGAAGTCGACGAGGACGAGCTTGCGCGCTTCGAGGATAAAGCGCGTGACATTGAGAAGCTCCTCGCACGCTGCCGGCCCCAACGCCTCCGCTTGTACGAGCATAATGGCCTGATGTTCTCGCAGCCGCTCGAGGTGCTCGAACTGGTGATGATGGGCCGCGCTGGCAGGGTGCCCCTGGTCCGAGGCCATCTCGGCTCCGCCATCTATGGGGAACGGGTGATCTTCGGTCGCGAGACGGCCGAGGTGCGGGCGCATGACACGAGCCGGTTCGTCGGCCTTTTCGGGATCCGCGAATATCCGGCCATGACGCGGCCAGGACAGATGAACGCGCTCCTCAGCCAGGATTTCGCGTTCGTCGTCACACAGTCCTTCGCGTTCATGGGCAAAGCGCGGGCCTCGGAGCGCTTGCGCCGTCGGCAGAACCAGATGGCATCGACCGAAGATGCCGCTGCGAGCCAAGCGCTTGAGCTGGCCGACGCGGCCGATGATCTTCAGAGCAATCGCTTTGTCCTGGGCGAACATCATTTCTCGCTCGCGGTTTTCGGTGAAAATCAAAAACGCCTGGCCGAAAATCTCTCGACCGCACGGGCCGCCCTTGCCGACGCGGGTCTGGTTGCCGCTCGGGAGGGTCCGGCGCTGGAGGCCGCCTTCTGGTCGCAGCTTCCTGGCAACTTCGCATGGCGTGCGCGGCCTGCGGCTATCACGTCACGCAATTTTGCTGCGCTCTCGCCATTCCACACTTTCCCAGCTGGCAAGCCCGATGGCAATCATTGGGGCGCCGCGATCGCGTTGATGAAGACCGCGGCTCAGTCTCCCTTCTATTTCAACTTCCATGTGAACGATCTTGGCCACACGCTGATTATCGGCCCGTCGGGCGGCGGCAAAACCGTCGTCCAGAATTTCCTGATGGCGCAGCTGGAGAAAACCGGTGCGCAGCAGATCTTCATCGACAAGGACCGAGGGGCCGAGATCTATGTGCGGTCATCCGGCGGCACCTATCTGGCGCTGCGCAATGGGGTGCCGACCGGGTTTGCACCGCTGCGCGCGCTTGAGCAGACCCCGGGCAACATCGTTTTCCTCGGCAGGCTGATCCGTCATCTGGTGACCCCATCGGGCAAACAGCTCGGCGTCACGCAGGAGAGGATGATCGACGAGGGCATACTCTCGATCGGACGCCTTCCCCCGAAGGAGCGGTCCATTCTTGCGCTTCGTCAATTGCTCGGACAGCGCGATCCGGAAGGGATAGGCGCTCGGCTTGAGAAATGGTCGCGCGGCGGCGCACTTGGTTGGGTGTTCGACAATGACCGGGATGAGTTGACTCTCGAGGCCCGATTCATCGGTTTCGACATGACGGATTTTCTGGACAATCCCGAGATCCGCGCGCCGCTGATGATGTACATGTTCCATCGGATCGATGCGCTGCTAGATGGCCGTCGCCTCGTGATCGATATCGACGAGTTCTGGAAGGCGCTGGGCGATGATGCGTTCCGCGCCTTCGCGCAGGATGGCCTGAAGACCTACCGAAAGCAGAATGCCTTTCTGGTGTTCGGGACGCAAAGCCCGGCTGACGCTCTGCGATCGGACATCTCGCATAGCATCATGGAGCAGGTCGCCACCAAGATCCTCTTGCCCAACCCCCATGGCCGGGAGGTTGATTATATCGATGGACTCGGCCTCACCCGCGCCGAGTTCAAGCTCATCAGAAACGATCTAATCCCCGAAAGCCGGCGGTTTCTGGTCAAGCAGGGTCACGATTCCATCGTGGTGGAACTGGATCTCGGCGGCCTGTCCGACGAGCTGGCCGTGCTCTCGGGCACCACCGAAACCGTCGGAATCCTCGATCAGGTTCGCCGCGAACATGGCGACTATCCCAGCCAATGGCTGCCCGTCTTTCACGAGCGCCGCCGTGCCACCACCAGAAGGAAAGGATAAGGTCATGAGAGCAATTCGAGCGCTGGCGGTTGTCGGCGGATTGGCGATCTCGGTGCCGGCGTTCGCGCAGGGCATCCCGGTCTATGATTCCAGCACGTTCCTGCAGACGCTCTCGACGGTGAAGAACACCCTGTCCATGATCGAACAGGGGAAGCAGCAGATTTCCCAGGCCACCGACATGTTCAACAGCGTCAACAAGCTGACGAACGTCAATCAGATTGCCTCGTCTCTGAACACCGACGCCGTTCGTCACCTCTTGCCAAGCGAAGCACGGGACATTCAGCGCCTTATGTCTTCGGACACGACAGGCCTAGGCAGTCTTGGATCTTCCGCAGATCGGATTCGCAGCAATTACCGGGTCGATCTTCCTGCGCTCCGCCCTGACGCGACCGCTTTCGAGCGTTCAAGCCGCGATTCAATCTCCCGCAATGGCGAAATGGCAGCGCGTGACGCGGCGATTGCCGAGGCAGCATATGGCGTCACCGCCCAGCGAACGACGGGTCTTGAGGAACTGCGCTCGTCGCTGGACACTGCGTCTGACGCGAAGGACGTGATGGATATCCAAGCCCGTGTCGGCGTGGAGAATGCCCACATTCAGAACGACGCGGTGCAGCTTCAGGCGCTTCAAATGCGGCAATCTGCTGAGGCCAGGTTGCGCTCCCAACGGGATGACGAGGCCGGGCTCGCCAAGCTGGAGCAGAGCCTGGGCCGCCGACCATGAAGCGGATGGCTGCGTTCGTCCCAATCATGGCTGTCATCATCATGACCGGTTGTGGGCAGCCTACCGGTAAGGCGGACCTGAAATCTGACACCAAGCTGCGATCTGAAATCCTCGCTGCGTGCGCCAATGGCACGCACACCGACGCCCAGGAGTGCAGCAACGCGAAAGACGTCGAAAACGCCGACAAACTCGAGCGTTCGCTGGGTCACAAATAGGCGGGGAATTGGCCATGGCGTCCACACTCTTCGCGGATATCTACACCAACATCGACGGGAAGCTCGATCTCTTCCTGAACGAGCGTCTCAACAACGTCATCGATGTCGTGCGGGGACCGCTGGCGCTTGGCTTGGTCATCTACATCGCGCTGTTCGGCTATATGGTGATGCGCGGTATCGTCAGCGAGCCTTGGGGCGAGCTGGTGTACCGGATGGTGAAGCTCTGCCTCCTCTATGTTGCAGCCACAACCGTCGCCTACTCCGAGTGGATCACGAATCCGCTCTTTCATGGGATGCCGGACGCCATCTCACAGGCGCTGGCGGGCAAGACCATCACTAGCGTCGGTTCGGTGTTCGACGATTATTTTGGTCAGGTAGATTCCCTCGTTTTGATCATCCGAACCGAAGCCGCGACCTATCTCGACATTAATCCGTGGAAGCTCGTTCTACTCACGCTGGCGGTGGCGATTTACGGATTGGCGGGCCTCTCCGCAGCAATCGGATTTGCGATAACCGTGTTCGCGAAGGTGGCGCTCGCCATCGTGATCGCGCTTGGTCCGATCTTCATAGCGTTATCGCTCTTCGAAACCACGCGTCGCCTCTTCTACGGATGGCTCGGGCAGGTATTCAACTACATCGTCCTAATGGCGGTGATCATCGCAATCACTGCTCTGATCACCGATCTTGGTGCCACGGCGCTGACTGCGGCCGAAGGCACGCCGGACGTGACGATCGGCGCTGTCTTGTTTGCGGTCTACATCTTCCTTGGGACGATATTCTTCTTTCAGGCCCCGTCGATCGCGACCGGCATTGCGGGGGGCGCTGCGGCCGGCGTCGGCGCTTTTGCCGGCTCGGCCTGGGGAACCATGGCGGCACCGTTCCAGCAACGCCGCAGCGCTCGCAACAGTCGCAATCTCGAACGTGCCGCCCAGCGCGGTGGTTCGGTGAGCCGCGCATGAGGAAGGAAGCCCCTTTGACGAGAACAACCACGATAGTCCGCGCGCTCCGGCGATCAGCCGTCGTCATCGCACTGATCCCGTCACTCGCCCAAGGGGCATCGGGGCCAAAGAAACTACCCGTGTGCAACGGCAAACATCTGCGCGAGGTGAACATATACGGGAGCGTTCTGCCGGGCTCGCCGCTCCCGGCAATTGTGGCACCCCCTGCCCCGCCGCCCGTGCCGCAGATCAAACAGCCCGTTGATGCCGGCACGCCGCCCCCGCCCGTTCCCGCCTCCCGTCCCGAGAAAACGTCCGCGCGCGCGATCCCTGGCATCTTTAGGAGTTGCTGATCATGCGGAGCCAGACCGAAGGCGTGCCGGCCAAGGACGCCGAACTCTATTTCGGGCATGCCCGATCCTGGGATCAGGACCGTCAGCGCAAATCGTTGCGATCCGAACGCATCGCCTGGGTCGTGGCCGGCTTGGCGCTGCTTGCCGCGACCGCGGAGGGCTTCGCACTTGCGGGCCTTGCCCCGCTGAAGACGGTCATGCCGTACATCATTCGCGTCAATCAGACGACGGGCGCGGTTGATGTGCAGACTACCCTCACCCAGAAGCCGATGCGCTATGATGAGGCGGTCACGAAATTCTTCCTCGCACAATATGTCAGGGCGAGGGAGAGCTGGTTGCCGGCGGCGGCCGAGGAGAATTTTCGCGCTGTTACCATCCTGTCCGAACCAGGCGAGCAGCAGCGCTGGGGCAGGTTTTTCAGCTCGAACAACCCCGCGAGCCCACAGGTCGTCTGGGGCAAGGGTGCGGTCGTCCAGGCCCGCGTGCGCAATATCGCCTTCATTAACGATCGTGTGGCCAACGTCCGCTTCACGCGGAAGGTGCAGACGGACACCGATACGCAGAGCAGCGACTGGATCGCGACCGTCACCTTCCGATACACGAATGCGCCGATGGCGGAGGGCGACCGCTATCGCAATCCATTGGGCTTCCAGGTCGAGAATTACCGCGCGGACCCTGAGGTGGTGCGGTGAAGCGCCTTCTCTCCATCGCGAGTCTTCTCGCCATAATTGCGACACCTGCCCTCGCGGAGGACACCCCGCGCGGTGGCCCGGCGGATCCGCGCGTGAAGTTCGTCGAATATCAGGAGACACAGGTCTACCGGATCGTCGGCACATTTCGGACGGCGACCCAGGTGGTGCTCGGCGCCGATGAGACGATCGAACATGTTGCGCTTGGCGACACCATCTCATGGGAAGTGGCGGTTGCCGGACATATCCTGTTCCTGAAGCCCCGCGAGCGGGCGGGACCGACCAACCTCATCGTCACGACCAATCGCGGCGGCGAGCTGCGCAACTACGCCTTCGAATTAACAGCACGCCGGGGACCGATCAGCAGCGGGAGCCGCGACACATTCTTCCAGGTGCGGTTTCGCTACCCGCGCGATGAAGCCGATCGCGCCGCTCGCATGCGCGCCACCCAGGAGGCGCAGCGCGTTGCCGTGCTGCAGGCGAGTGCCGTTCGGGGCGCCCTTGACCACGGCGTCATCGATGGACCGCGCAATCTGAACTACAAGGTCCAGGGTGCCAGCGATCTTCAGCCGTCGGAGATCTCCGACAACGGCCAGTTCACGGTCCTGCGTTTCCCCGGCAACCATGAAATCCCGGCGATCTATTTGGTGCGACCGGACGACTCGGAGTCCTTGGTCCCGTTCGATGTCCGCGACGAGTTCGTAGTCGTCCACGCCGTGGCGGCTCAACTGCGCCTGCGCCGGAACCGGGAGGTGCTTTGCATCTATAATCTCGCGCCGACACCTTATGGCGTCGATCACGGCACCAACACCGCATCGCCGCATGTCGAGCGCACCATACAAGACCCGAAGGAGTGAGTGCGATGGACGAGATTGCGGCCGAGGCCCCTCTCCGCCCGCAGGGCGATCCAACACCTGAACGCGACGAAATCATCCGCGAACGCGGTATCGATCCGATCGGTGGGATGACGCCGGCAAAGCGGAATACCGCCCTGATCTTCGCCGGGACGGCGATGGTGCTTGGCATTTTGTGGGTGAATTCGGGACCGAGCAAGACGGGCTCGAGTTTGATGGGAAAGCCCGAGGCAATGGCCAAACGACCCGATCTCGCGGCGCGCGAAACGGTCGCCTATGATGCTGTCGCAGCGAAACCCAAGCCGCTCGGCGCCGTGGGCGCTGACCCCAACGCGCCTGTCCTTAATCCTCCGCCGACCGTTGGCCCAGATGGACAGATCGTACCGGCACTACAACCCGGAGCGCAGCCAGCGGCGGCAGCGCAGAACACGCGCCAGAACCTGGCCGATCAGGCGCGTCGTTCAACTTTGATCGCCTATGGCGGCCGCGACGCGCTCCAAGCTCCAGCGGGTTCTAACGGGGCTGGCCCCGACACCGGCAATGCGGGCACAGCTGGCGACGGCTCGGCCGATCCGGCCGCCCGCAGCGCGCCCAATGCGCTCGATGCACTTCGTCAGAGTTCGGCCGTTGGCGAGGCACGCGCCTCGATGCTGCCCAATCGCAACTATCTCGTCACAGCCGGCACGCTGATTCCCTGCATTCTGCAGACCGCCATGAATTCGGCGCAGCCAGGGTACACTTCGTGCCTGATCCCGCGCGACGTCTATTCGGAGAACGGCCGCGTCGTGCTGATGGAGAAGGGCACCAAAGTCCTCGGCGAATATCACGGCGGCATCCAGCAAGGGCAGAACCGCCTGTTCGTGCTGTGGACGCGCGCCGTCACGCCGCAGGGCGTGCGCATCGACCTGGCTTCGCCGGGGTCGGATGCCCTTGGCCGCGCAGGCATCGCAGGGTCCGTGGACACCTTCTTCTGGGCGCGCTTCGGTAGCGCACTGCTACTCTCGCTGGTCGACGACGCCGCCTATATCGCGGGGCAGTCCGTCTCCGGCGGGAACAACAATTTCAACAACACGACGCGCACGCCGAGCGAGGGGGCGAGCATCGCGCTCCAGAACAGCATCAACATCCGTCCGGTGCTGAAGAAGAACCAGGGCGAGGAGGTCGGGATATTCGTGGCCAAGGACTTCAACTTCGCCGACGTCTACAATCTCGAGTTGCGGCGCTGAGGATGAGCGATACCGCTGTTCTGCGCCATTATCTCGCGCCGATCCTGCCGCTGCTGGAGCCGGTCGAGGTGACGGAGCTTGTCATCAACAAGCCCGGCGAGGTTGGCATCGAGGACCATCTGGGCTGGCATTGGCACAATGTCGCCGAGCTCGATAGCGAATGGCTCGCGACGCTCGCCGTCGCAGCGGCAAGCTTCACCCGGCAGGATGTGAATGCGGAGACGCCGATCTGCTCGACCATCTTGCCAGGGGGCGAGCGCTGTCAAATCGTCATTCCCTCGGTGACGCCGACTGGCGCGCCGTCCTTCACTGTCCGCAAGCCTTCGCGCGTAACCCTTGCGATCGACCAGCTCGCAGATTCGGGGCTGTTCACGGGCACGCGCGCCGCCGCGCAAGGCCTTGGCGAAGTCGATGCGCAGCTGATCGCGCAGCGCGATGCCGGCGATTGGCCAGCTTTCTTCCGAACGGCCGTTGCCGCCCGCAAGAACATTCTGGTGAGCGGCGCGACCGGCTCGGGCAAGACGACCTTTGCCAAGGCGCTGATCCAGCTGATCCCGCCGGACGAGCGGCTGCTCACGATCGAGGATACGCGCGAGCTCGTCGTCGAGCATCGCAATGTCGTGCACATGGTCTATTCGAGCGAGCGACAGGGGCTGGCGAAGGTCGGCCCCAAGCAATTGCTCGAGAGTGCGCTGCGCATGCGGCCCGATCGCATCCTCTTGCAGGAGCTGCGGGACGGCACCACCTTCTTTTACCTGCGCAACGTCAACTCGGGCCATCCAGGTTCGATCACGACGGTCCATGCCGGCTCGGCGATGGGTGCGTTCGAGCAGCTCACCTTGCTGGTGAAGGAATCCGAGGGCGGACGCGATCTGGCCCGCGACGATATCCGTGGGCTCTTGCACATGCTCGTCGACGTCGTCGTCCAGACCCGCAAGCGCGCCGGAAAATTCGAAGTCGAGGAGGTGTATTTTGATCCGGCTGTCGGACGCACGACCGCTCACTAAGGTTGCAATTGTTGCGGCAATGCTCGCGGTGACCTTTTTGGCGTGCGCCCTGTGCGCGGTGCTGGTCGCCCTCGTCGGCCTGAACCAGATCGGCCCGCGCATGCAGATCTCGGCGATACCCGTCTGGCTCTGGTATTACCGCGGCGATCCGCTCCTGCATTTGTGGCTGGCGCGCGGTGCGTTGGTCAGTGGTGCCATCGCATTCGTCATCCTGCTCATCATCCTGAAGCGAGGGCGCACGCTCCATGGCGAGGCACGGTTCGCGCGTGAAAGCGAAATCCGGCGTGAACAGCTGCGCAGCAACAGTGGGATCATCGTCGGGCAGAAGGGCGGCCGCTATCTCGTTTTCGGCGGCACCGAGCATGTCCTGCTCGAGGCGCCGACGCGCGCCGGCAAGGGCGTGGGCGTGGTGATCCCCAATCTCCTGAGTTGGCCAGACTCGGTGGTGGTGCTCGACGTGAAGCGCGAGAATTGGGACATCACCGCAGGTTTCCGGGAACGGCATGGCCAGGCCGTTTATCTGTTCGACCCACTCGATCCCGACGGCCGGAGCGCCCGCTACAATCCCTTGAGCTTCATCGACCGGCTCGACGACACCGATGTGATCAATGAACTGCAGAAGATCGGCGGCATGCTGTTTCCGGCCCCGGAAAAGGCTGATCCGTTCTGGGCGGAAGCCGCGCGGGCGGCTTTTGTCGGCGTCGGCGCGCTCGTCGCGGCCAATCCCGCCCTCCCCTTCACGATTGGCGAAATCTATCGGCGACTGACGACGGGCGACCCCAAGGTCGAACTGCCGAAGGTCGTCGAAGAGGCCCAGCGGCGCGGCCAGCGGCTGAGCCAGGCCTGTGTGTCGGCGCTGAGTGACTTCACCTCCGCGTCGGACAACACCTTCTCCGGTATCAAACAGACAATCACTTCGAAGCTCAATCTGTGGCTCAATCCCTATGTCGATGCCGCAACGTCGGAGACCGATTTTGATCTGCGGCAGGTCCGGCGCGAACGGATATCGATCTATCTTGGGGTGTCGCCCGACAATATCGACCGCATCGCGCCCGTGTATAACCTCTTCCTCCAGCAGCTGATCGATCTGAATACGCGGGAACTGCCTGAGAATGGCGGCCGCGTGCCGGTGCTCATTCTGCTCGACGAATTCGCCCGCCTCGGCAAGGCGCCGGTCATCGCATCGGCTTTTTCCTACGTTGCAGGCTACGGGCTTCGCCTGTTGCCAGTCATCCAGAGCCGATCCCAGCCCCGCGGTATCTATGGCGCTGACGTTACCGACGAGATCATCGCCAATTGCGGACTGGAGATCGTGTTCACGCCCAAGGAGTTGAAGGTCGCCAACGAACTCTCCGAGCGGCTTGGCTATTTGACGATGAACGTCAAATCGAAGAGCCGGACGATTCATGGCCTGCTCGCCAATCGCAGCATATCAGAATCAGACCAGCGCCGTGCGCTGATGATGCCGCAGGAATTGATGCAGATGCCCAAGGGCGAGCTTCTGCTGATGCGCGGCGGCATTCCGCCGGTTCGAGGTCGCAAGATCGAGTATTTTCGCTCGAAGCGCTTCACGAGCCGGATCAGTGACCCACCCAAGGTCGCGCCCCGTCCAATCGCGATCAACGCCGTGTCGTCGCCCACCGAATTGGCAGGGGAGGCGAGCAGCAGTGATCCTTTGGCACAAGCCCTTAGCGCGAAGAAGGCAGCCTTGTTGAGCGACGGTCCGGCGATCGCGCCGACAGAGCGGGCGGAACCTGGCATGCGCGCGCTCACCGGTGATGAACTGTCGGGCTTTGCCGAAATCACCGATGACATGTTGGTGCTGGGCGACATGGTGGATCTACCACCGCCCGGTGACGAACAGGCCGCTATCGCTTTTGTCACGGCGATGACGGCCCGGGCCGTTCTCGAACCCGTGGGTGCCGGCGCCCAATCTCCAGCATTTGTGACCGAGAGGCGTGACCATGGCAGAGAATGATTCCAAGCAACCCGGTACGACCCGGACCATTGCCAACAGCGTTGGCATGGATGACGCCGAACGACGCAAGACGTCGGCACCTGGGGCGGCTGCGCCGGAAAAATCTGCGCCCGGAGGACCAAAGGATGCTCCCACTGAAGCGCCTGGTCATGCCGGCGCTGTCGGTGCGTCACGAAGTGCGCCCAAGGTGCATTCCCTCGAGGCGGGCGATGTGCCGGATAGCGTGCGGAAGCGCTATTATGCCGACAAGGCAAAGTGGTCGGGCGAGCCCGCCTTTTTCACGACGGCGCAAGCAAAGGATCCTGCGTTTCGCGATCAGGGGCGGCGCTTGGTCACAGCAACGGAGAGCCAGGAGGTCGTCAAGGATCTGGTGGCGATCGCGCAACACCGTAACTGGGATCGGATTCACGTCACGGGCTCGGAAGAATTTCGGCGATCGGTCTGGATCGAGGCTAGTCAAAAGAGGCTCGAGGTCCGTGGCTACAAGCCCAATGATCGCGATCTCCAGGAGCTCGACCGGCTGCGCGGGGAGACGAGCCGCAATACGATCGCGCCCATGGCAGCCCGTGAAGTCGATGTCGTCCGTCGGTCAACCGGGATGGACCGCCAGAGCGACGGCAGTGGGCTGGAACGACCGGATGCCCGGCGCGGCGATCGTGGCAGCACGCCGAACGATCGTGCGGCCGATAGCCAGATGCGCGTGATGGAAGCGGTAATCCGACGGACGTTGTTCGACAATCCCGAGGCGGTTGCGCGGGTGATGACAGTCGCCCGCACGCAGCTCGATGCGCATATCGCGGCGGGGCGGAACATCCGACCGGCAATAGTCAAGGATGCCGCCCCCAGCATCAGGCAGGATGTGGTCCGCGGCCGCGACCCAGCTATGCCCCCCAACCCTCGTCCCGGTCGCGAGCCCAAGCCTCAGGAACGCAGCCGCTCCCGGTGACTGGGAATCGGTCTTTTGTGCTGTAGCCCCTCTGCGACAAACGGGTCCGGCGATCGCCTCCTGGTTTAAGAACCGGCACATTTGTTCGGCTTGGCCGGTCATTGATCGTGACTGATAAACCACGAGGGGTGCAACTCGAGCCTGCCGAATATATACTATGCGCGCGACCCGTCCCGCAGAATGCGACAAACTTGCCAGGTAGTAGAATCACCGTTATATCGAACGCGCCGGACATCGCTCACAGAGGCTCAAATTGCGCGAAGGATATAATCTCAAGACGCTTGGACCTCGGGCCGCCCAGCTGATCGTCGAACTCAACGAACGCCGTCAGCCGATCTTTTCGCTCGCCGACGTCACAGAGATCACAGGTCTGAGCCCGTCATCGGCACGCAGCCTCGTTGCCAACACCGAAGCGCGCGGCATCGTCACGCGCCTCAAGCCAGGCCTCTATAATCTGGTGCCCTTCGAGCGGGGCCGCGACACAGAGCATGTGAGCGATCCCTACCTCATCGCGAGGACTCTGGTTGGCGACGCGCCCTACTTCATCTCCCACGGCAGCGCCCTCGAGCTGCACCGCATGGTCACCCAACCGCAGTTGGCGATCATCGTCTCCTGCGCCAAACGGCTGCGCCCGCAGCACATCCACGGGTATGAGTTCCGCTTCGTCGACGTCAAACCAAAGGATTTCTTCGGCCTGACCGAGATCTGGATCACATCCGAAGAGCAAGTGAGGATCAGCGATCCCGAGCGGACCATCATCGATGGTCTCGACCATCCCCAATATGTCGGCGGCGTCACGGAGGTCGCCAAGGGGCTCTGGATGAAGCGCGATACGCTGCGGGTCGAACTGATGATCGACTACGCGCTTCGCCTCGGTGTCGGCGCGGTGATACGCCGCCTGGGCTATCTGCTGGAATTCTACGGACTGGCCGATGCGGCCGCATTGGAGCCGCTGCGCGCGCGGCTGACCCCGACCTATCAGCGTCTCGATCCCCTGTTCCCCAATGAGGGCCGGATGCTGGCACGATGGCGCATCCGACTCAACGTCGAGCCCGACGAACTCGATATAATCCGGAGCAGTTGATGATTCCCCAGCGCGATCTCTCCCGTATCGCCAACGGCCTTCTCAAACCGCGCGGCCGCCGCGTGCCCGAGGCGGTGATCGAACGCGACTATTGCTTGGCCTGGTTCCTGACCGGTCTGGCCCAGCATCCTCTGCGCGAATTTCTCGCCTTCAAGGGCGGGACAGCACTGCGCCGCTGCTGGTTCGAGAATTACCGCTTTTCCGAGGATCTCGATTATTCGCTGATCAAGCCGATCGAGCTGGACGCTATCCTCTCCGGCCTGGACGAGATCTTTGCCATCGTCGAGGCGGCGTCAGGGATCAACATGACCTACGACCGGCCAGACCGGCACGGCCATCAGAACACCCACACCTTTTATCTGAGTTACAAAGGCCCCCTGCCCGCGCGTAGCGACGTAAAAGTCGATATCACGATAAACGAAGTGTTCTGCTTTCCGCTGGCCGAGCGCCCGATCCTGCGGACCTTCGACGAATTTGCTGACCTGCCGGAAGGCCCGACCATTCTGGCCTACAGTCTGGCGGAGATTTTCATCGAGAAGCTGGCGGCCCTATCGGACAAGGCTCGCACTGAGCCGCGTGATCTCTACGATCTTTGGAATCTGCTCGAGGAACGTGACATCCGACCAGCGGAATATCTCGGCGAGTTCACCCAAAAGCTCGCCCTTCGGAAACGCTCGCCGAATGGCGTAACCGCCGCCATTGCCGACAAGGAAAAGCGCTTAGGCACGCTCTGGACGGGACGTTTGCAACAACAGATGAGCGATCTGCCCCCCTTCGAAGGGGTGTTTCGGGAGGTGATGCGTGTGCTGCGCGAGGCGGAGCTCCCGGAATAGGCAGTCGACTATGCCGGGTCATCATGATCGAAGTTGAGAAAATCGGTCATGCCCGGAAAGGCGGCCGCAACCTCGTGCGCGCCGTCTCCAGTGCTCACAATCTCAAACGGCTCGATCGTAACATGGGGACCGGTGCGCGGCGACAACTACGATGGCCGGTTGAGCGGCGACTATGATGGCCGGTAGGA
>NZ_JBMDKW010000014.1:0-92916 GCF_057809915.1 Sphingobium sp. FG11 | reverse complement strand
CCACTCACCAGGACTTCATCCAGCTCAACCGTTCCGCAAACCCCATCGCTTGAATAAGTGAAATGAAGGACAAGACCGCCGATATGACCGTTGAAGAGCGCCTGCGGCAGCTTGAGGATATTCAGGACATTATCCGCCTCAAGACCCGTTACACTGAACTTGCCGACAGTAGTGCGGACAAGCCGCATACGGGCGAGGAAATCGGTGCGCTGTTCACCGAGGACGCGATTTTCCATATCGTGCCGACCGGCGCGCCGCCCCTGATCGGATCGGCCGCGGTCACCGAGCGGTTCAGCGACGCGACGCTCTATCCCTATTCCTATCATCTGCTGGGCAACCCCCATATCGAGGTGGATGGCGACAGCGCGAAAGGCCGATGGCATGTCGCCGTCGCGCTCAACCGCCGCGACATGGGCGCGATGTGGACGACGGCCTTCTATGAGGATGAATTTGTCCGGACGGCGGCGGGCTGGCGGATCAGCAGTCTGCGCTGCACCGCGTCCGCCTTTGCGCCATTCGGGCAAGGATGGTGACCAGGATCAGGGCCGACTAACATTGGTCGGCACGCTGCATTGAAGCCGATAGAATATCGAGCGCACGCGAATCGCGGCGACACAGGATAAAATCTGAGGAGGATCGGAAATTGCGTTTTAGCCTATCAGAGACCATGGGTCAGTATCAGGACTGGCTGGAGATGGGCGTCGCCGCCGAGGAAGCCGGCTTCGATGGATTTTCCGCGCCCGACAGCGTATTCTATCCCGACAAGACGGATTCGATCTATCCGTATAATGAAACGGACGCCATCCGTAAGTATATTGAAAATACGGCCTTTATTGAACCGATGGTGGCCTTTGCCTGGATGGCGGCCAGAACCAGCAAGCTGCGCTTCTTTCCCAATGTGATGAAGTCGGCCTCGCGCGCGCCAATCTTGCTCGCAAAGCAGATCTGTTCGCTGGCGGTCGTCTCGAACAACCGCTTCATCTACGGCGCCGGCATCGGTCCGTGGGAGGAGGATTTTTCCTATAACGGTCTGGACTGGAGCAAGCGCGGCGAGCTTCTGGACGAATCCATCGATATCCTGAAGGGCCTGATGACGGGAGAACTCTTCTCCTATGATGGCAAGCACAACAAGTTCGGGCCGATCAAAATCAATCCGGTGCCGACCCAGCCGGTGCCCATCGTCATCGGCGGCCATTCCAAGCCGGCGCTGCGCCGCGCTGCCAAGGTGGGCGACGGCTGGACCGTGGTCAACATGGACTATGATCCGATGAAAGCCATGATCGCCGAACTGAACGATCTTCGCCGCGCCTATGGTACGGACAAGCAGGATTTCCAGGTCCACGCCCGGCAATATAATATGCGCACAGCCCAGCAGGAGCGCCCCGATCTCGGCGCGTACCGGAAGTTCGAGGATATTGGCGTGACCGATTATTGCATCGTGCTGTTCCCGACGCCCGACGTCCCGCTTCAGACGAAGCTCGATGCGATCAAGCGTTTTGGCGACGAGGTCATTTCGAAGCTTTGATGAGGGCCAGGCCCGGTCCGATTAACAGATATCGTTATCAGCGTGGCCTTGGCGGACCTATACCGCCGCCACCGGGGAGAGAATGGTGATGAAGGTGCTCGACGCACAGGAACTGCTGCAAACCGCTCAGGACCGAACCGGACTGTCGGATTTCGGACCCGATGATTTTCGCGAAGGTCTGGATATGCTCGTGAAGGGCGTCAATGCAGAAGTCGATGTCCGCCCCGATCGCGTCGAGCATCTGCGCGAAAATATCCTGCGCTTGCTCATCAATCGCCTGTGGTTCCAGAAGGATCTCGCCGAGCATCCCGAAATTCTCGATGAAGTTATCGACGGGCCGATCATCATCACTTCCATGCCCCGGACAGGCAGTACGAAATTGCAGCGGCTGCTCGGGGCGTCGGGCGATTTCCAGCTGGTCGAATATTGGAAGGGCCACATGTTCGCGCGCATTCCCGGCGCGCCCGATGGCGGCCGGGAACAACGGATCGCGGAGACGCGGGCGTATGAAAAATGGCTCTACGAAGTGTCGCCGGACATGATCACGGGCCATCCTGTGTTCACCGACGAGGCCGAGGAGGAAATGCAGCTTTTCGAATATGCTTTCCGAACCGGCGCAATGATGATCTTCGGCTCGCCCTCCTATTTTTCATGGCTGCTGCAGGCCGATCCGACGCCGGCCTATGATTATCTGAAAATCCAGCTGCAGTATCTACAGTGGCAGAATCCGGAGAATCGCAACAAGCCCTGGCTGTTAAAGACACCGATCCATTTCGGAATGGAAAAGCAGCTAAACCGGATTTTCGACAATCCCCGCTTCATCGTCACCCATCGCGATCCGATCAAATGCGTGCCCTCGATCGCGGTAATCGCGCATAACTGGCACCGGCTTTATGCGGACGTGGAGCCGGATTTGAACGGCGGCGAAGCGCTGACGGCCTATTATGGCTGGTCCGCTGACAATCATTTGCAGTGGCGCGATGAGGATCCCGATCTGCAAATCGTCGACATTGCCTTTTCCGACATCACCTCGGACGATGAGGCGGTCGTGCGCCGTATCTACGACGCTTTCGGTCTCACCCTGACGGAAAAGAGCCGGCAGGGAATGCTCAACTGGTCCGAACGCAACCCGCGCAACAAACATGGCGGCCATTCCTATTCGGCCGAGAAATTCGGTACCACGGACGACGTGATCCGCGCCCGGTTCGCCGACTATTATGATCGTTTCGCGCCTCTGCTGGCGTGACGAAGGAAGGTCCCATGCGTGACATCGATCAGCGGCTGGCGGAAATGGAAGCGCGCTTCGCGATCGCCGACATCGTGCATACATTCTGCCGCGCCGCCGATCGCAGCGACCTCAACGCCATCCCGTCGCTGTTCCACGACGGGGCGGTGGACAATCATGTCTTTTATGAAGGCGATGTCGCGGGGCTGGTCGAATGGATGCGCGAACGGCATCGCACCATCCTGAACGCCAGCCATAATGTCAGCAATATCCTGATCGAGTTCGCCGGACCGGACCGCGCTCTGGTGGAATCGCGGGTGACCGTGTGTATTCGTTATGCGCCGGCGGGCGCGGCGGCGTTCGCCAAGGCGGCGGGTCTGACCTTTTCCGGCGACCGCCCGGTCGATGTCCTGTCGTTCGGGCGCTATGTCGATATATTCGAACAGCGCGAGGGCGTGTGGAAAATCGCGTCGCGCACAGCGGTCCCCGATCAGCACCTCGCCTTTGAAGTACCGGATGGCATCGCCATGGAGGCCCCGACCCTCGTCAGGGCGCGCCGGGACCAGGATGATATTATTTTCCGCTTACGCCGCGAAATGGGTCTGGCCTGATTTCGCGTCGAAGCCCCTTTATGATTAACGGGAGATTCCAATGAGCAGTAACGGCCCCGATTTCGGTATTGCCACCGCCTGTACCAAAGACACCATCGCGCCATCGGCCCTTGGCCAGTGGGCCGAAGCCAACGGCTTTGAATCGCTCTGGTTCGGCGAACATTCCCACATTCCCGTCGATCTGAAGTCCGAGCGTCGCAGCTACAAGGAGGTGCCGGAAAGCTTCAAGGAGATGTATGATCCCCTGCTTTCGCACATGGCCGTCGCGGCCGTCACCAAGACCTTGAAGCTCGGCACCTCGATCTCGATCATCACCGAGCATCACCCGATCAGTCTGGCGACGCGGATCGCGACGCTCGACCATTTTTCGGGCGGTCGCTTCATCCTTGGCGCCGGCGCGGGCTGGAGCGCGGAAGAAATGGCGGACTATGGCGTCGCGTTCGAGGATCGCTGGAAGTGGGTGCGCGAATGCGTGCTGGCGATGCGCCAGATCTGGGGCAATGAAATCGCCGAATTCTCCGGCGACATGGTCAAGTTCCCGCCGATGTGGTGTGGACCAAAGCCGGTTAAGGGCGGCAAGCTGCCCGTCCTGATCGGCGCTTACACCAAATTCGCCTTCCCCCGCATCGCTGAATATGGCGACGGGTGGATCCCGGTCGACCAGAATGACGCGATGCCCGCCGCCGTCGCCGATCTGCGCGCCTATATGGAGGCCAAGGGGCGCTCCTTCGAAGAGCTGGATCATACGGTCATCACCCATCATCTGGGCATGTTCGAAGGCAATCCTGACCGCCTCAAGAAGCGGGCCGAGGAACTGCACGCGCTGGGTTTCAATCGCATCCTGCTCCAGCTTCCGTCTGTCGATGCCGATACCCAGTGGCGGACGCTGGAAAGCCTGCACAAGGTCGCGCAGGCGTTCGCCTGACCGCGCGGTCATGACTGTTTGAAATCAAGGAGATAGGATCATGACGTCTGTTCAGCGAGGCACGGGTTGCCGCGAGGGGATCATTGATGCGGATGCGGACGCGCTGTGGGCGCTGGTGACCGACTGGGGTTCGATGGACTGGTGGGGCAATGAGGTGGAGGAAGCTGGCATGAAGGTCAGCAAATGCTATCTCGAAGGGGAGCCTGGCAGCGTGCCGCGGACCAAGGTGATCGAGCGGTCGAACACCGAGGAAGGCGGCCTGCCGATCATCAACCGCGAGACGTTGATCCACGAGGATGCCGTCGCCCGCCGCCTGTTCTACAATGGCACTGACGGCTTCATCGAGGGCGTTCGCAACTATATCGCGACCTGGGCCTTCGACACGCTGCCCGACGGCAAGGTGAAGATGCATATTTCCTCGGTGTTCGACGTCGTCGATCCGGGCAGTGCCGAATATGTCCGCGCCGTGGTGGAGGCGGTCTACGACATGATCTTCAAGGGGCTGAACCAGCATTTTGCGGCGCAAAGGGCGACGGCCTGATCCCTGCGAACCGTTTGTTAGGAAGAGTGCGATGTCGGTAGATTATGATGTAATCGTGATTGGCGGGGGCGGCGCCGGGCTGTCGGCGGCGTATCACGCCGCGAAGAAGGGCGCGTCGGTCATGCTCGTCGAGGCGGCGACGCAACTGGGCGGGGCGACCGCTTTGTCGAGCGGGGTCGTCTATGCGGCGGGCACCAGCGTGCAGCAGGCGGCCGGGATCACCGATTCCGCCGAAGACATGTACCAATATATCATGACGCTCAACCAGTGGTCGATCAAACCGGCCCTGGCAAAGCGCCTGTCCGAAGCCGGCGCGTACATCATCGACTGGCTCACCGAACTGGGTAATGAATTCCCGCCAGAACTGATTGTGGAATCCGGCGTTGCCGGCTGCCCGCGCGGGCATCAAGCCTTGGGTGCGGGGATCGGCATCGTCCAGTCGCTCATTAACGCCGTAGGCGCGCTCGGGGTTGAGGTCGCGCTGGGTTCGCGGGTCTCGGACCTGCTGGTCGAAGACGGCCGGGTCGTGGGCATCCGCTCCGGTGAGGTGGACCTGCGCGCCCATGCGGTCATCATCACGACGGGCGGCTTTGCCAACAACCCCGCCATGGTCAAGCGGCTTTGGCCGACGGCGGCTGCGCATGGCACGCGCCTGACGTCTTTCTATGCCGATTCACCCTTCAACATGGGCGATGGCATTCTTCTGGGCGAACGTGCCGGTGCGAATATCACCGGGATCGACAATGGCTTGCTGGTGCCGACCCCGAATTTCGTGCCTGACCAGACCGCCTTTCTGCCCGAATGGGCGATGGTGGTGAACCGCGACGGAAAGCGGTTCATATCCGAGGATGCGTCCTATTCCGTGAGCGGCTACCTGATCAACGAACAGCCCGAGATGCGCTGTTTCGCGATCTTTGATGAGCCGGCGCTGATGGAAGCCTGCGCCGACGAAAATGTGTTGAAATATTATATCAACGATCCATCTTCGAACAATTGGCGCGCGGGTATGATCCGGCAGCAGGCCGAAAAAGGCCGGGTGAAGGTTGCCGACACGATCGCTGAACTCGCCAAACGCGCCGATATTGATCCGGTATGCCTTGGAACCACCGTCGAACGATATAATCAGTTCATGGACCAGGGAGAAGATCTGGATTTCTTCAAGCAGGCGGCGAAGCTCTATCCTATCCGCACCGGCCCCTTCTATGCCGTCGAGATCCGGCCCACCGCTATGGTGTCGTGCCACTCGGGCCTCGAAATCGACAGCGGCGGCCACGTAATCGACGGGCAAGGCCAGATCATTCCTGGACTTTATGCCGGTGGAGAGGTGCTGGGCTGCACCTTGGGGCGGCGCTATATAGGCGGCGGCATCGGCATAGCCAATGCGCTCACCTTCGGCCGCGTGGCCGGCGAGAGCGCGGGAGAAAAGTGCGCTATGCTGCTTGCTTAGGCGGCTGCAAGATGGGATCGCCCGAGGGCCAGGCGTCGTGCCCGGCCCTGGGCGCCCAAAGGTCGGAGGATGAATCGGTCTTCATCTCCGACTTCGCCCGCCTTCGGTCCCCGCGCCATTCCTGAACTTCGCAACGGGGCCGGTGCGGCCCCCTTCTATTTCAGCCGCTCCAATCATTCGCGGCAGCATCCCGCACGCGCCGGAGCAGATGCCGCCATGTCAGTCAGATGGCTAACTGCCCGATCACTGGCCGGAGACCATGTGACGATATAGCCTTCTGCCGCACGTTCGGTGCTGGCCTTCGGGCAACCTATGTTGCCACGAAAGCCGGCGAAACTGATGGCGATCAATATGATCGTGAGGAACCCGTCTCTCACCCCGGCCGTTTTATCGGCTTGCAGTGTAGAGAGGATCGCATGATCAACCACCTGGCCTTGAATCCATTCGAGCAACCTTCCCAGTTCCTCACCGACAGTTTCCAGCGAGGGTTGGCGCACTGGAACCGCGAGCGGCTTGCGCCGCAGTTACCGGACGACCATTGGCGCGCCACGCTGGAGCGAGACGCGCGCATGCTGCGGCTCGAAGGCGGCTTTATCGAAGAATTGCGCGGCGAAATAATATCGCGCGCCGCAGAGGCTCCCACCGACGCCGATGGCTTTATCGCCTGGTTCGAGCAGCTTAAAGAGGATGGCCCCGGACAGGGGGACCCGCTTTTCCCATGGCTGGCAGACGAAGCGTCGCGCGATGAACTACGCTGGTTCTTCGAGCAGGAAGCGGCGGGTGAGGCAGGGTTCGACGATCTCGTCGCCTATACGCAGGTCAAGCTGCCGACATCGGCGAAGCTCGAACTCGCCCGCAACTATTGGGATGAGATGGGACGTGGCAATGTGAAGGGCATGCACGGCCCGATGCTCGACGATCTCGTTGCGACGCTGGCGGTCAATCCCGTGATCGAGAATACGGCGTGGGAAAGCCTTGCGCTGGCCAATGCCATGACCGCGATGGCGACGAGCCGCCGTTATGCCTGGCATTCCGTCGGCGCGCTTGGCGTCATCGAACTCACCGCCCCCGGCCGATCCGCGCTGGTCGCCAAGGGCCTGCGCCGTATCGGCCTCAGCGACCGCGAACGACGCTATTTCGATCTGCATGCCGTCCTCGACATCAAACATAGCGCCGACTGGAACCGGGAGGCATTGCGACCGCTGGTGGCGGAAGACCCGCGCCGCGCCACCGCGATTGCCGAAGGGGCACTGATGCGCCTGCTGTGCGGAGAGCGCTGCTTTGCCCGCTATCGCGCGATATTGTGGAACGAGCGCTGATCAGGTGCCGCAATAGGTCGCCAACACCCGCTCATGGTCCTGTGGAGGCCGGGCATAATGGGCGAGCGCCGGTTGGTCGTCATAAGGACGGGCAAGCAGTTCGACCATTTCATGGAACGGGCCGAAGTCTTCTTCATCGACCGCCGCCCGGATCATCGCCTCGACCCGGTGGTTGCGCGGAATGAAAGCCGGGTTCACCGCGTCCATCGCCGCGCGGCGATCCGATGGCTCCCGCTCCTCCTTCGCCAGCCGGTCGCGCCACTGTTCCGCCCAGCGGTCAAAGACGGTGGGATCGATGAACAGCGATCGGGCCGGCTCGTCGTCGCCAATGACCGCAAGACCAAGATTCCGGAAAAACAGCGTGAAATCGACCTGATTTGCGGTCATGGCCTGCAGGATCGCGCCGATCAGTTCGGCATCCTCCGGTCGCTCATCATCAAGGCCCAGCTTGCGCCGTAGGCCGTCATGATAGGTCTGTTGAAACGACGGCCCGAACCTTTCCAGCGCCGCCTGCGCGTCCGCGATCGCCGCATCCTCATTATCGGCCAGTAGCGGCAGCAATGTCTCGGCGAGCCGGGTCAGGTTCCACTGCGCCACGGTCGGCTGATTGCCATAGGCGTAGCGCCCCGCCTGATCGATCGAACTGAACAGGGTCGCCGGATCATATTCGTCCATGAATGCGCAGGGACCATAGTCGATCGTCTCGCCGGCGACGGACATATTATCGGTGTTCATAACCCCGTGAATGAACCCGACCAGCAGCCAGCGCGCGACGAGGTTCGCCTGTGCCGCGATGATATGATCGAGCAGCGCGCGATAGGGCCGGTCGGCCTGCGCGGCGGCGGGATAGTGGCGGGCGATCACATGGTCGGCGAGCAGGCGGACCGCCTCCGTATCGCTCCGCGCGGCGAAATACTGGAACGTCCCCACCCTTATATGGCTCGATGCCACACGCACGACGGCAGCGCCGGGGAGCATGGTCTCGCGCCGCACCGGCTCACCGGTCGAAAGCGCCGCCAGCGCGCGCGTGGTCGGAATGCCTAGCGCGGCCATCGCTTCACTGACGAGATATTCGCGCAGGACCGGACCAAGCGCCGCCCGCCCGTCACCCCCGCGCGAAAAAGCAGTACGGCCCGCGCCCTTGATCTGAACGTCGCGCCTCGCACCATCGGGACCGATCAGTTCGCCGAGTAGAATGGCGCGGCCATCGCCCAGCTGCGGCACGAAACTGCCGAACTGATGCCCCGCATAAGCGAGCGCGATCGGCTCGGATCCCTCGGCGATTGCCTGCCCCGCCAGAAACCGCACCCCTGCGGCACTTTCCAGCCAGGCGGCGTCCAGTCCCATCTCGCTCGCCAGCGGATGGTTCAACCGGATCAGTTGCGGCGTTGGAAAGGGCGCCGGCGATGCAGGCGCATAAAAGCGCTCGGGCAGTCGGGCATAGCTGTTGTCGAAAGAAAGTCGCATCTGCGTTCAACCCGTGAAAGCCGCCGGGTTTCCGGCGCCCGCCCGCACCGTTTAGCGGCACGCCGGACGATGGCCAGGAAAATGTCGCCCGAATGCGGCACGGAAGCCGCCCCTCGCACCCCGATAATTATGTTATTGCGACTCATTTTCATTATTGATAGAGCGCGCCGACTTAATGGGGAAACATCATGAAGAAACTTGCCATTGCCGGGTGCATCAGCCTACTGTCCGTCCATCCGGTCTATGCCAATGACCGGGACGCGGCCGAAAGCACGTCGGCAGAGGAGATTGAACGGTCGCGCCCGGACTCGATCGTCGTCACCGCAGCCCGCAACCAGACATTCGCCGGCACAAAGACGCAAACGCCCCTGATCGAGACCCCGCAGCCGATCAGCGTCATCACATCCGACCAGTTTCTGTCGCAGGGCGCCATCAACATCAGCGACATGGTGAAATATGCCGCCGGTCTCACCGCCAATCCCTATGGCCGCGACACTCGTGTCGATGGCTTCGTGGTCCGCGGCATCGACGCGCTGCAATTTCGCGACGGGATGCGCGATATTTTCAGCTATTATGCCAGCATCACGTCCGATCCCTATAATTTCTCCCGCGTCGAAATCGTGCGAGGCCCGGCGTCCGTGCTGTTTGGTCAGGGTTCGATCGGCGGCCTCGTCAACCTCGTATCGAAAACCCCCGACTTTGAAACGCGCGGGGAAATCAGCGCGGTCTATGGCAGTTACAATCGCAGGGAATTGCTCGGCGACGTCAATGTTGCGCTGTCGGACCAGCTCGCCTTTCGCGCCGTCGGGCGAGCGCGCAAGGCCGACACATTCGTAGATCATGTCCCCGATGACCGCGTCTTTTTTGCGCCCTCGATCCGCTGGCAACCAACGCCTGACACCGACCTGACCCTGCTCGGTCTCTATCAGGAAGATGACGGCGGATCGACCGCCCAGTTCCTGCCCCTCATCGGCACCTTCCTGCCCAACCCGTCCAACAGCCAGAAGCTGGATCGCTTTACCTTCGTTGGCAAGCCCGACTGGGATCGCTATTCGGGCCGGTCGCTCCAAGGCGGAGGCAGCGTCACCCACCGCTTTTCCGACAATGTGCAACTCAGCCTGAAGGCACGCTACATCGACAGCGACCTTCAATATTTCACCCATTATACCAACAGCTATTCCAATCCGACCAACCCCTATCTGGATGCGGCGGGACGGCAGATCGGCCTGTACAGCGATGCAAGCATCGCCGGCACCAATGTATTTTCGACCGATAATAATCTGCAATTCCAATTCGGCACCGGCGCGAATATCGAACACAGGCTGCTCGTCGGCCTCGATTACAGCTGGAACAAGGTCAAGAAGCGGGGTGGCTTCGGCTATGAAGTGATCGACCTGTACAATATCGATTATGGCGCGCTGACCCTCCCGGCGATCAGTCCCGACTGGGCGATCGATACCCAAAAGCAGCTCGGTCTCTATGTGCAGGACCAGATCCGCTTCTTCGATCGCGTTTCGGTGGTGCTGGGCGCCCGGCATGACCGGGTCCGCTCGAACAATGCCGACGGCACGAAGGCAACCGACCACGCCACCACATTCCGCGCGGGCATCATCGGCGAAATTGGCGCGGGGCTATCACCCTTCTTCAGTTACACTGAAAGCTTTCAGCCGATCACGGGCCTCAAGCCCCAGACCGGGCGCCAGTTCGAAGCCGGGGTGAAGTGGCAGCCCGACCTCAACACGCTCGTCACCGTGACGGCCTTCGACATCAAGGAGGCGAACCGGCCGCTCACCGGCCCCGGCAGCGTCGTCACCCAGTCCGGCAAATTGACGACCAGAGGCATCGAACTGGAAGCAAGCCGCACCCTGCCGGGTGATTTCGAACTTCTCGTCAATTACGGCTATAACAAACTGAAATCGAACGATTCCCCTTATTTCATCTTTCTGCCGCGCCACACCGCATCGGCGTGGACGACCAAAAGATTCGGCATGGCGGAGGGCGCGACGCTGCGGCTGGGTGCAGGCGTCGTCTATACCGGCAAGCGCGAGTCCATCGGCCCGATCTGGACCATCGTCACGCCGTCCAACACGACGGTCGATGGCCTGGCGGAAGTCAGTTGGAATAATTGGCGGTTCGCCGTCAACGCGACCAATCTGTTCAACAACCGCTATTTTGCGTCCTGCCTCGATCGTGGCGACTGCTTCATCGGCGCGCCGCGCAATGTGATGGGCACGGTGGGCTATCGCTTCTAGGGATGGCCGGATGTTGCGACCAAGGCCTGATACGGTCCGATCGCCAGAACCCGGTTCGACGAGCACGCCTGATAAGCGGATGATAGTTTCTCAATCACTCGACGGTGGCTTTGCATTTCCACGTTTCGCACTAGGAAATGGCCACGATATCGAGAGAGGCTTCATACATGGATTATCGCACGCTCGGCCGCACCGATCTCAAAGTCAGCCTGATCTGCCTCGGCACGATGACCTGGGGATCACAGAATAGCGAGGCGGAAGCGCACACCCAGTTGGACCATGCGATCGATCAGGGAGTCAATTTTATCGACACGGCGGAAGGCTATCCGGTGACCCCGGTCAGCCGCGAAACGCAGGGAAAGACCGAGGAATATATCGGTAGCTGGATCGCGGGGCGCAAAAAGCGCGAGGATATCATCCTCGCGACCAAGGTGGCTGGTCCTTCCCGCGATCCGGTGCGGGAATTTCGTGGCGGCAACAACCGGCTCGATCGCCGGAACATCGCATTGGCGATCGACGAAAGCCTCGGGCGGTTGCGCACCGACTATATAGACCTCTACCAGATTCACTGGCCCGACCGGCCCGTGCCGTCCTTCGGCGTGCGCGGCCTCAGCACGATCCGCGACACCGCCGACACTGTGCCGATCGAGGAAACGCTGGAAGCTCTCGCCGATCAGGTGAAGGCAGGCAAGGTGCGCCATGTCGGCGTATCGAACGAAACGCCCTGGGGGGTATCGGAATATCTGCGACTGTCGCGCGATCAGGGACTGCCTCGCATCGCCTCAATCCAGAACGCCTATAATCTGCTCAGCCGCACGTTCGAAGTCGGCCTGTCGGAATTCGCGTTACGCGAGGATGTCGGGCTGCTCGCTTACTCTCCGCTCGCAGGCGGCAATCTGTCCGGCAAATATCTGGGCGGCGTCATCCCGCCCGGCTCGCGGCGCGATGTGGCGAAGCAGTTCGTGCGTTACGACCTTCCCGGACAGGCGCCGGCGAGCGCACGCTATGTCGCGATCGCCCATGCCCACGGCCTCGATCCATCGCAACTGGCGCTCGCTTATGTGAACAGCCGCGCGTTCGTGACCGCGACCATCATCGGCGCGACATCCATCGAACAACTGAAAGCCGACATCGCCAGCGTTGACCTCGTGCTAGGTCAGGACGTGCTGGAAGCGATCGAGGCGGTCCATCGCGACATTCCCGATCCCTGCCCCTAAACGGCGAGCGATCTGCCTTGCCACGGGCCGGTCGGCCCCTCACACTGCACCGGCCTGTCGCAGCGCAGGCGTGACGGGGGCATGATGTCGCAGGCAACACGGATTTTGATCGCGCTGGTGGTGGGCCTGCTGATCGGCACGGCGGGCAGCGTCTGGTATCCGCCGCTCGCCATCGGCGCGACCGCCCTGACCCAGCCGGTGGGATCAGCCTGGCTGCACGGGCTGCAGATGGTCATTGTCCCGCTTATCATCGGCCTGCTGGTCACTGGCGTGGCGGCTGCCGCCGACGCGGCGCGGGCGGGACAAATTGCGTTGCGCGCGATGATCGCCTTCGTCGCCATCCTGTGGTCGGTGACTTTGATGTCGGCGCTGCTGGTGCCGGTTCTGCTCGACCTTTGGCCGCTGCCTGCCGCTTGGGCGAAGGCGATCCGGCTTGGCCTTACCGGGACCGCGCCGGTCGGCAATGTACCGTCCATTGCCTCTTTTTTCGATAGCATCGTTCCCCAGAATATCGTCGCTGCGGCATCGGGCGACGCGTTCCTGCCGTTGACCATATTCGGCCTGACCTTCGCCTTTGCCGTCGCAAAACTCCCGGCGGAACAGCGCGAGCGGCTGACGGCATTGTTCCAGGCCATGACCGACGCGCTGCTCATCATCATCGGCTGGGTGCTGAAACTGGCCCCGATCGGCGTGTTCGCGCTGGCCTATGGCGTGGGCGCACGGACGGGGGCGTCGGCATTCGGCGCGCTCATCCATTATATAGTGACCGTCTCGTCGATCGGCATTCTGGTGCTTCTGGCGGCCTATCCGGTGGCGATGATCGCCGGTCGTGTGTCGCTGTGGCGGTTCGCAAGAGCCGCCGCGCCCGCGCAGGCGGTGGCGGTCAGCACCCAATCCTCGCTCGCCTCCCTGCCCGCCATGCTGGAGGCGACGGCGCGGCTGGGCGCGCCGCCCGCGACCGCCGGCATCGTCCTGCCGATCGCGGTCGCGGTGTTTCGCGCGACCAGCCCGGCGATGAACCTCGCCGTCGCCCTCTATGTCGCGCATCTGATGGGTGTGCCGATCGGCCCGGCGCAGATCGTCGCGGGCGTCTGCACGGCGGCGATCACGACGATGGGATCGGTCAGCCTGCCCGGCACGATCAGCTTCATCGCATCGGTCGCGCCGGTGGCGCTGGCGATGGGCGTTCCGGTCGAAGCGCTCGGCCTGCTCATCGCGGTGGAGACCATCCCCGATATTTTCCGCACCCTCGGCAATGTGACGATGGACATGGCGGTGACCGTCGGCATCGCGAAACGGACGGCGGTTGACCCTGCCTAAAAGGCGTTGCCTGCGGCCGAATAGGCATCCTCTTCGGTTTCGGGCAGGGGTGGCTCGACCGGCTTGTCGCAACCGACTTTGGCCATGTGCCGTCGCAGCGCATCCATGCCGCCGATCCCCCAGCGCGCCAGCGGAACACCGAGCGGCCGGAACTCCGCCCGATCGAATAACTCCACCACATAATCGTCGCACAGCCTGTCGACCTGCTCCAGCGTCAGCATGCCAAGGTTCATGACCATCGGCCTGCCCGGCACCCCGTCCCGCCCGCGCACCAGATCGGTCACGAACAATCCGCCGCGCGGGTCGATCAGCACGACGTCAGCATGGGATGCGTCGATCATCCGGTGGCTCGCCGCATAGGGTGCAACGAACGCATGGGTGCGCCACACCAGAAAGGCCGTGCTGAGAAACGCGATGCCGATCCCGATAAACACGGGCCGCATCGCCGCCGGCCGCAGCCGCGCCCAGCCCAGCCCGGCCAGCAGGCAGAAGGGACCGATAAAGCCATGCGCATAGCGATAGCCCCAGCCATAGCCCTGCGCCAGCGCCAGCGCACAACCCGTCAGGCAGCCAAGAGCCAGCGGCAGCGCGATCTCGTGCCCGCGCAGTGCGCTCCGCCAGCGCATCGCGACGATGCCGAGCATGGCAAGCGGCACCATCAATATATTGTTCCAGGCGAACAGCCGGGTCAGGTTGACCAGCGGCTGCCAGCGATCCCCCAGCCTGACGAACAGGCTGCCGACCTTTTCCGTCACCCCGGCGGACGGGCGCACATCCATCGGCGGGCCGAGCGCGTGCAACAGATATCCCGGCCAAAGCTTGGCCCACACGAGCACGATCAGCACCAGCGTGAAGCTATGAAACAGGGCGACGCCCCAGCGCCGGTTCAGCAGCATCCACAGGATGAACGGGCCAATGAAGATCGGCGGAAAATGCCATTGATGCAGCCCCGCCGCGACCAGCGCCACCAGCCCGGCGGCCCCGTGGCCAAGCCATCCGCCGCGCAGCACCAGCGCCAGCCAGATCATGTTGAGCGCGAAATGGCCGGTCATCGCATAGGGCGTCATCGCCGTGACCCACAACTGGGTCGATGACAGCGCCAGCAACATCGTCACCCACACGGCATCCGGCCGATCCGGAAACAGATGCAGCGCGACACGCCACAGGGCGATCAGTCCGCCGACCAGCAATACCGGCCCGGCCAGATTAGGGTCCCCCAACTGCCAGAACAGCGCCTGAATCGCGCTGTTCACCGGCAGATAGGCGGCCGTCCAATAATCCGCCGCGCCGAAGGGCGAGAAAAATTCGGGCATGATCGCCCGGCGATAGGGTTCCCACTGAACCGGGATCGGCCGCGCGAACAGCCCTTCGCGCATATAGGCGGCGGCGAAGCGCGCGACTTCCTCGTCACGGGACACCGCATAATTCTGGAACAGCGCATAGTGGCCTGCCCAGGCGACGAGGCCGAACAGCACCACCAGCGGCACGATAACCCGCGCCTGCGGTTGCGGCAGGCGCCATCCCGCCCCCTCAGCAAAGGGCGCGGCCAGCGCCAGCAACAACAGGCTGACCAGCAGCACAGGAAAATCCTGATCGAGGAACAGGATCACCGGCAGGCTGATGCCCTGACGATATGTGACATGCCACAGGAAGGTCGCGCCCAGCCACAGGGCAAGGCCGGTTGCGCCGCCCAGAAACAACCGGCGCGCGTCGACGATGCGCCCCGGCCCGCTCATCAGACGTTCTGCGCCAGCAGCGCCCGGTTGACGAAAATGCCGTCCATCTCAACCAGTTGCGGAAAATGACCCTTATTGTTCGCGAAGAAGGCGGATGGCGCAAAGCCCTGCTCGTCCAGCCAGTCGATCATCGCGCGATAACCGACACCGCCATCGTAAATGGGTCGGATGCCGAGTTCGGTCTGCACCCCGCACATTTCCTGCAAAATCTCGCCCGCGCCCCGGCACACCGCCATATCATGTCCTTGCGTGTCCATTTTCAGGAACGGCCGGGCGAAACCATGGGTCGCGCGCAACTCCGGCAACAATCCCTCCAACCGACGGCATTGCATCTCGACCGTCCGCGCGATCCTGTTTCGGTCGGCAAAGATGGCGTCCTGCCCCGGCGCCGGGCGTTCGAGCGAACTGAACTGGTCGGCGACCATGATGTTGAAATCGGCCACGCCATCGAAATCGGACAGGGCCATGTTGAATATATGCCAGCGGCGGTCGCGGGCGGCGCGGCGCGTCAGTTCGGCGAAAATCTCCGGGTTCGGCTCGAACGACAGGATCGTCCCGGTGAAACGGGCGTCATGGCGCAGGCTCGACGCATATTGGCCGCGATTGGCGCCCACATCGAACACGCAATCGACGTCGAAGGCCGCAAGAAAGCGGCGCAGCGCCAGTATCTCGGGATATTGATGCACCCGGCCGCTCACCGCCAGCCGCAGCGCCAGCCAGCGATCGGCAAATTCGCGGGCATAGCGGTTCATGCGCGCGCGGCGATCATGGCGCGATAAATCTCGATCGTCCGCACGGCCATGTCCTTCCAGTCGCCCACGTCTTTTGCATAGGCGCGCGCCCGCGCGCCTGCCGCCTGCCTGATGGCCGCGCTTTCGATCAGCGGCAAGAGGGCTTGGGCCAGCGCTGTCACATTTCCCGCCGGTGCGCGTGCGACGACCCCTTCCGGCAAGGTCGCGAACATGCCCGCGTCAGACGTGACCATCGCCTTGCCATGATGCAGCGCGGACAGGAAAGCGCCGCTCGAATCGATCTGGCGATAGGGGAAGGCGAGAATGTCGGCCTTGGCCATATGCGCGTCGAGCCGCTGTTCTCGCAGGAAGCCGAAATCGGTGACGAGGTGTTCGCCGAACCCAGCCCGCTCGACCGTGGCCATGAGCGGGGCAACGTCCATGAACGGCTTCCCCGCGATCGCAAGTTCGAACCTGTGGCCCGCACGCCAGAGCGACAGGCAAGCCTCCACCAGCAGATCAACGCCCTTATAGGGCCGGATCGTCCCGAAAAAGAGCAGCCGGGGCAATATCGCGTCGGGGACCTCGGCCAGATCGGCGATGCCCGCCGTCGCCAGCCGCATCGGCGGATGCGGGGTCACATGGATGCGCGCAGGATCGACGCCCTGCGCCACGAGCGCCGAGCGCGTGGTTTCGCCATGAACGATCAGGGCATCGAACATATCGAGCAGCGCCCGATAACCCCGGCCCTGCACCCCCGCATCGGCATGATAGGCATCGGCATTATGGACGGTATGCACCAGCGCGACGCGCGATCGCAACCGACGCAGTAGCAGCCGGTCGGCAGGCGGCAGCGGCAGCCACTGGACATGCACGACATCCGCCGCCCGCATCTGGCGCACATCGCCCAGCGCGCAGGCCAGGCCATATTCCGCCGCCTTGAACGCCCGAAACGTCGCCCCCTCCCCGATCCGCGATCGCAGCGCCTCGCTGCGGCGGAAGAAGCGCGGCGCATAGGCATAGCCCTGTGGCACGATCGCGTCGGTCGGTCGCATCGGTCGTCCGAACAGCGTCACAGCCACGCCCGCCGCGCCCATCGCCGCGCACAGGCTGTCGTCATAGCGGCCCGTGAACAGCGAGGGATCGAGCATCGCGATCTTCACGACGCACGCCGCGTCAGGCGGTGGAGCGACACGCCGTGCAAGGTCGCCGCCAGCAGGAACGTCAGCGCATAGAGCGACAGAAAGCCGAGGTCGAAGCGGCCCGGCCAGAATAGCCGGGCAAGCGGCACGCTCAGCAATGTGCCACCCAAAAGGGGCAACGACCGCCGCAATAAAAGGCCAAAGCGCCCAAGCGCGCCCTGCACATAGACCGACACGCACATCACCGCGAGCGCCAGCAGCGACACGCCGATGAGCAACAGGTCAGCCATGTCGATCGCGGCACGACCATCGAACAGCCGCGCGAACAACCACCGCCCCGTCAACAGCAGCAATCCCGAGCCACCGATCGCGAACAGCAACGCCACCGCCAGCGCGCGCATGATAAGCTGCTTCAGCCGGGCTAAATCCCCGGCATGAAAAGCGCGGGTGATGCGCGGGAGCGCCGCTTCCACCATCGCGCGCACCAGCATCGACAAGGCCCGCGACATTTTGAAGAAAAAATCGAACAGCAGCATCGGCCGCGCATCCTGCGTCGCCAGCGCGATCGTGAAATAGGGCGCGTTGTAGGCGACGATATCCGAAATGGTGAAAGCCGCGGACGCGCCGACATCACGCAGATAGTGGCGGCGCACATGCCCGCCACCGACGCGAAAGGCGAACCAGTGGGCGCGCGTCATCCCCAGCCGACGATGCACCAGCACGATCGCATAGCCGATGACGTTGATGCTGACAGCCAGTTGCAAAGCGACCGACAGGCGCGGATCGAACCCGCCCAGGATCGAGATCAGCAGCCCGATCGTCAGCACCCGGCGCAGACAATCGAGCGCTTCCCACAGGAAATTGCCCTCGATCGCGGCGAGCGCGCGCTTGGCCAGCAGCGCGGGCAGGTTCAGGCAAGCGGACAGGAAGAACAGCAGGAACAGCAACGGCTCGCCGGTATGCAGCCAGCCCGCCAGCAGCGCGCCGATCAGGATCGCCACGCCGCCCGCGATCAGCAACCCCAAAAACAGGAACAGGACTCCCATTTCTTCCAGCCGAAAACGGCCTTCCTCTCCATCACCCGGCCCGCCGAGCCAGTGCCGCCGCAGCCGCGCGTAGATGATGCTCGTCAGGCCGAACTCCGCCGATATGGTGAAATTGCCGAACGCCACCAGCAGGAGAAAGGCCTGAAACTCCCGCAAGGGCAGCAGGCGGACGAACACATAGGTGACGGCAAAGCCCCAGATCAGGATCAGCCCGACATTGGCGAGCTTGACCAGCGCCAGAATGCGCGCCGACCCTTCAACCCGCGCGAGCAGCGATCCTGCCCCGGCGGCGCTCACCGGGCGGGCGCCCCACCGGGCTTGCGCGCGCGATACAGGCGTTCGCCCAGCGCATGATAATGGCGGATGTCGGGGTCGATCGACGCCGCGTCGATCTCCTCCAGCTCGAACCCGGCGGCGCGGATGCGGTCTGCGAAATCTGGGCCATATTGGCGGACATGGTCCCACTGGCCAAAGCGGCGCTCGCGCTCGCGGGGCGGGATGGCGAAGCTGCCATCCTCGGTCGGCTTGTCCCATAATGGCACGATCAGCCATGCCTCGCCACCGGGCTTCAACGCCCGCCAGATATGGCGCAACACCGCATGATCGTCCGGCACATGCTCCATCACATGACTGGCATAGAACAGGTCGAACCGATCCTGGTCGGCAAGGTCCATCAGGTCTACGCGGCGCATCTGCGGCACGGTATATCGGGCCGGGTCGAGATCGGCCGGGACATAATCGGCGGCTACCGAGAAGCGGCGGACGAGGCTCGCTTCATTGGGCGCCATGTGCAGGATCGCGCCCGTCGATGGCACGGTCAGGCGACCGACGGCGATCAGATGGTTCATCAGCCGTTCGCGCGGGCTGGCATCGCAGACCGGACAGCCCCATTCCGCATTGTCGCCATAGCGGAAGAAACCGACCACCGGCTTGCCGCAGGCGGGACAGCCGCGTGACGCGCGTTCGCCCGCCGCCTTGCGCGCGGCAAGGACAAGCTTTGTCAGATGCTTGCCGGCGGCTTTTGCCACCCGCTGAAAGGTAATCACGCTTTTCTCCGTCCGAGATGCGCCAGCCTATACAATATGACCGCAGTTTGACGAGAGGGATCAGCGCGACTTGGCCGGATTCCACACGGTGAAGGTGCGCCCCGCCATCGCCTGCGCCACGCCCTGCAACGTCGCGGCATAGGCGATCATGATATCCACCAGCGCCGCGAACGGCCCTGCCCTTCGCCGTAGCCCAAGCCATAGGACCAGCACGACGGCCAGCCCACATGCCATATAAAGCGTCGGAGAAATGCGCATCGCCAGCGCGCCCGCAGCCACCGCGCCGGTCAGGATGAACAGGCCGCCGAACCAGCGCACAATCTTGCGTGAGGAATATTTGAAGCGATCCAGCCCGCTCAACCGCGCGATCTGCGGCCGTAAATGGCGATGGGTATGCCAGGCGCGGGCCGCGATGCGCACCTTCCGCCGATATTCATCGGTGCGTGCGGCGACCAGCCGTTCACGCGCGATCACATCCTTCGCTTTCACCAGCCGCATTCCCGCGAACAACACCGCCATCGATACGGTCAGATCGTCGAGCACATCGTCGGGAAAGGCCGGATAGAGCGATCGCCGGATCGAAAAGATCGAACCGTCCGCACCCAGCACATTGCCGGTGCGCGATTCCTCGTCCTTCAGCCGCTCCTCGATCCGCCAATACAGCGAGCCGACCTGCGCCGTGGCGCTTTCGCCGTCGCCGAGATAGTGAAGCGACCCCAGCACGCCCCCCACATTCGGGTCGGCGTAACGGGCTAGCAGATTATCGATGGCGTCGGAGTCGAGCAGCACATTGGCGTCCGTGAAGATCAGCACCTCACCCGTCGCGCGCGCGGCGAGCTGCTTCATGCCATGCGCCTTGCCGCTCCGCCCCGGCCCGCGCACCAGCGTGACGACATCGGCGTGCGCTGCAATCAGGGCGGCGGTGTCGTCGTTCGAGCCATCATCGAAGGCGAGGATTTCGAGCGCAGGATGGCGCGCCTTGAGTATGGCCAGATTGGCGAGCTTTTCGGGCATCGCCGCTGCTTCATTATAGGCGCAAAAGAGCAGCGAAGCGGACAGCCCCGGCCTCGCCTGCGGTTGTTCCGGCCTTGTCGGCAGGCGGCGCAGGATCAACGGATAGATCAGAAACGGCCACGCCACCGCCACTAGCGAGACGAGCAGCACCAGCGCGAGGACGATGTCGACCCGGTCCATCAATAGGCCTTGTGATGGACGAGGACGCCGATGGTGGCGACAATGATGCGGATGTCGCGCAGGATCGACCAGCGGGTCACATATTCCAGGTCCGACTGGAGCCGGTCGATCAGATCCTGATGATGGTCGGTCGCGCCCCTGTGCCCGCGCACCTGCGCGAGGCCCGTCATGCCCGGTTTGATGCAATGCCGCTCCCAATAGCGCGCGTCGACTTCCCAATAGAGGCTGTCGCCTGCCTTCGCGGCGGCGGCGTGCGGGCGCGGGCCGACGATGCTCATGTCGCCAATCAGCACGTTAAAGAGCTGCGGCAGTTCATCGATGCTCGTCTTGCGCAGGAAACGTCCAACCGGGGTCACGCGATCGTCATCGCGCGCGGTCAGCTTGTCGGCGTGGAGGTCGCTGGCGTCACTGCGCATCGAGCGAAATTTGAGGATCGAAAAGGGTCGCGCGTCACGGCCGATGCGCGGCTGGCGGAACAGGACGGGACCGGGACTCGTCAGCTTCACCGCCAGCGCCGCGGCGATCAGCACCGGGGCGAGCAGGATGGCCGCGATTCCGGCGACCGCCACATCGAACAGCCGCTTGATGATGCGGTCGCGAAACTGGAATGGACCGCCCGCGACGACGATGGTAGGCTGGCCATCCAGATCGTCGATCCGCGCCGGGGCGAACCGCAGCAATTCGGGCACGACGATCTCACCCCGCGCCGCCAGCGATTTGAGCGCGATCGACCAATCGTCCATCCGGTCGAGCGGACAGGCGACGACGACACGCTCGGCCATGCCCACGGCGGCGGCAAGCCGCTCGGCCATGGCGGCGTCGTGGCGTTCGGGATGCAGCTCCGCCATCTTCGCTTCGATCACGGTCATATGCGGCGCGGTGTCGATCGCGACCCCGTCGAGGATGACGGCGATCAGATGCGGCACTTCACCCAGCAACGTCGCGCCAAGGTGCGCGATCGCGACCCGGACCAGCGTAAGCGCGACGGCGGACAGACCAAGCCCGGTCAGCAGCGTCAGGCGGGACAACGTCTCGGCGATCTTGCCGAAATAGATGATGAGCAGCATCAGCAGCGCCGCCTGCGCCAGCGCCAGCAGCGCACGAACGATCCCGCGCCGGCTGTTTTCGAAGCTGTGGATGCCGTACGCGCCGCCCTGCACGCCCAATATCGCGTAAAGCGGCGCGAGCATCGCGAACATGATGATACCGTGCGGCTTGCCCGGCTCTCCCCACAATGCGCCCAGCACCAGCCAGTTGGCGACGACGAACGATAGAAACAGCCCCGCCATGTCGCCGGTCAGGCACAGCAGATAGAGCCGAAGGCGAACGATTTCCTTGGAGACTGTCATGGCAGAAATTGAGTCACCGGCACGCCCATCATGGCGTTTGCGTTGGCACTCGCCGGGAGGGAGCGCAAGGGTCGCGCGCGATCAAATGGCAAAAACGGCATCGGTAGGGTGCATCGGTCGCCCGTCAACTGCCGAACAGCCGCTCCAGCGACTTGTCGAGCATGACCAGTTGCCACAGCAGCCGGCCATGATCGGCCACGCCCGATTTATGCTCGGCCGCGATCCTGCCCAGATGCTTCACGTCGAACCAGCCCGTCTTTGCCAGCGTCGATCCGCCAGCGACCGCCGCCGCTTCGCCGGCCAGCGCGCCCCGGAACCAGGCGCTGATCGGGGTGACGAAGCCCATTTTCTGACGGTAAAGGATATCCTGCGGCAGATATGGCTCCATCGCCTTTTTCAGCAGATATTTGCCGCTATTGCCGCGAATACGCTGGTTGACGGGCAGGCGCGCGGCAAACTCCACCAGCCGGTGATCGAGCAGCGGCTCGCGCGCTTCCAGGCTGACGGCCATGCTCATGCGGTCGGTCTTGGTGAGGATGTCGCCGGGCAGCCAGTGGCGGATATCGGCATATTGTGCGCGGTCGAGCGGATCGCGCGCGGGCGCATCCGCCATCGTTTTGATGTAGCGATCTTCGGCGCGATGCCCGCCCAGACCCGACTGCATCTCCGGGGTAAAGAGGCGCTGGCGCAAAGCGTGGGACGTGATGCCCACCGACGCGGCATAGGCTTCGCCCCCCTCACCCGCCAGTTCGAGGAAAGTGGATTTCGCCCTGAGCGCGCGCGGCGCCCAGTCGGCCTTGGGATAATAACGGCCCAATGTCCCGAACAGCGGCTGGCGGATTGACGCGGGCACAAGCGCGCGCAACCGCTCGCCCTGCATCTGGAAGCGATGGCGGCGATAGCCGGCGAACGCCTCGTCCGCGCCATCGCCCGACAGCGCCACCGTCACCTGCTCGCGCGCCAGCTCGCATACCCGGAAGGTCGGCAGCGCGGAGGCATCGGCAAAGGGTTCGTCGAAGTGGAAGGCAAGCCGGTCGATCAGGCCATAATCGTCGGGCGACACGATGCGCGAGCGATGATCGGTCGCGAACCGCCGCGCAATGCGGTCGGCATAGGCGGTTTCGTCCAGCGCCGCGACATCGAAGCCGATGGTGCAGGTCTTGGCGGCCTGACTGGATGCTTCGGCCATCAGCGCGACGACGCTGCTGCTATCCACGCCGCCCGAAAGAAACGCGCCCAGCGGCACATCCGCCACCATGCGCGATCGCACCGCATCGCGCATCAGCGCGACCAGTTCCTCCTCCAGCGCCTGCGGCGACGCCTTGCTCCGGTCGGCGAAGCTGACGTCCCAATAACGTTGCGGCGCTCCGAGCGGACGCCCGCGCACGAGACGCAGCGTTTCACCCGCGCCCAGCTTTTTCACGCCCGCGATCAGGCAGGCGTCATCGGGCACATAGCCATAGGCCATATAATCCTCGACGGCGGTCAGGTCCGGCGCGCGACGGAGCAGCGGGTGCGCGAGCAGCGCCTTGAGTTCCGATCCGAAGATCACGCTGCCGTCGGACAGCGGCGCATAATGAAGCGGCTTCACCCCCAGCCGGTCGCGCACCAGCCACAGCGATTGCGCTCGCGCGTCGAACAGGGCGAAAGCGAACATGCCGATGAAGCGATCCACGCACGCCTCGCCCCATTGGCGATAGCCGTGCAGGATGACCTCCGTATCGCTGTGGGTGCGAAAGACATGCCCCTTCGCCTCCAGTTCGGCGCGCACCTCGGCGAAATTATAGATTTCACCGTTGAATGTGACGGCAAGGCTCGCGTCATCGGTCAGCATCGGCTGCGCGCCGGTCGCTAGGTCGATGATCGACAGCCGCAAATGGCCCAGACCTACGCCGGGCGCGGTCCAGATACCACTGCCGTCCGGCCCGCGATGCGGCATCGCGTCGAGCATGCCGCGCACGCGCGACGGATCGACCGGCTTGGCCGTTTCAAGGTGGAAAATGCCCGCTATCCCGCACATGGCATTGTCCCTAGCGGATGCCCGCGCTGCGGTCAGCCAATTCCTTCACATCGCCCAGATCGGCAAGGAAGGCGGTGATGGCTGCATCGGCGGGACGGCCTTCGCGCTCCTCGGCCGATATCAATATCGCGATGGCGCGCTGGTCACGGCCCAGCAGGCGGGCCTTCATGGTCTCGATCTTGACCGTCGGCTTGCTGCCCGTGGGCTGGCCACGACCCACGACATAGAAGCTCACGACATGGCGCACGACCGGGCCGGGGGCGGTGACCTGTTCGCCGCGCGCGTTGTCGGGTGCCGGCGCGGGAGAGGACCACGTCCATGCGCTGTCGGGATCGGCCGCTCCCTGTGCGAAACCGACCATCTTGCGCTGGCCCTCCTGCCGGTCATAGGCGGCGATGGCGAGGTCGATCACCTGCCCGCGTCCATCGACATAGCGCCCCATGAGGAAATGAGTCGCTCCGTCGAAGCGCGGCTTCCAGGAATAGGCCATGGCTCCGCCGCCGCGTGTCCAGTTCCTGACGGAAGGCAACACCATCGTCGGCGGCAGGGAAGCGCCTGACGCGGCGCTCGCCGCAAGCCAAAGCGGGGCGGCGGCGACCAGAGCCAGCGCCGCCCCCGCTATCACGCCCGGCGTCGCGCCATCGCGCACCGCGCCCTGCAAGCGGCGGGGATCGAACCATGGGTCGCCCGGCTTGCGATCGAAGAACGGCCAGGCCGCCGCCATGACCACGACCATGACGATGGCGAAGAACAGCCAGCCATAGACGACATGGTCGAACCCGACCGCTGCATCGACTGTCGTCAGATGCGCCACGAAGATCGTCGCGAAAGCCCGCACGCCATTGGCGAGCACGGACAGCGCCAGCGCGCCAGCCATGAACGCGATCCGGCGTGGCCAGCGGCGGAAGCAGACATTGCATACCAGCACGCCATAGGCGGTCATCGCGATCAAAAATTTCGCGCCGGAACAGGCTTCGGCCACCTCGAAATAGCCGGTGGGGGTAGTGATGAATATCCCCTCGATATGGGCGGGCACACCCGCGATCGCGAGCAGGATCATCGCCAGCTTGGCCGTCAGCAACTGGAGATAGGGGACGATCTCGTCGCCGCCCGGCACCATGAAAAAGGCGTAGAACAGCGGAAACAGCATCGCGCGCGCCACCGCTGGACCCAGCAGAGCGACCGTCGCGCCCTGCAACATGACGACCAGCGCGCCTTGCCGCACCATCGCGACCCCCGCCGCCGCGCCGACCAGCCAGACGAGCGCGCCAAGGCCAAGCCAGATCAGGCCCGGCCACCATGCCACCGGCTCCAGCTGCCGCAGACCGGGCAGGCGCTGCTGCACCAGCCAGCCGATCAGGATCGGCACGAACAGGCAGTGGCCGAAGGTAGAGGCGGTCCACCAGATCGTCACCATGTCCCGCAGATCGGCGTAGAACAGCGCGAGAATGACGACCGCCACCGCGCCTAGCGCCGTCAGATGGCCGCGCCATCCGCTAAGGTCGCGCCAGCCCGCCAGACCGCTCGAGGACAGAGCCTGTCCGCTCATGCCGCGCGGATACCCGCTGAAGGCGGGAATAGCAGGCCGGGCAACGCGCTCAACGTCTCCGACCAGCGATAACGCATTTCGACGCGCGAACGTGCGGCGCTGCCAAGGCTTGATGCCCGCGCAGGATCGCTCAGCAGCGCGCAAATTTTGGATGCCTCCTCCTCGGGGTTGGCGGCGACGAGGAAGTGCAGTTCATCGATCGCGTCGATCCCCTCGGCCGCCTGCGGCGACGCGACGACCGGGCGCGCCATCGCCATGGCTTCGAGCACCTTGTTCTGGATGCCGCGCGCGATCCGCAGCGGCGCGACCACCACATCGGCCGCCGCCAGCCAGCCGCGCACATCGGGCACGCCGCCGGTCACGATGACGCCGGGAAGCGCGCGCAGCGCCTGCACGGCTTTGGTCGGGCCGCGTCCGACGATGGCGAAGCGGACGGCGGGATAGCCCGCGCGGATCGCCGGGAGGGTTGCCCGCGCGAAACTCTCCACCGCTTCGATATTGGGCCGATAATCCATCTGCCCGGTAAAGACGAGCAAAGGCCCCTCCCCCCGCTCGACCTTGGGGAAGGTGACGCAGGGATCGAAATAGTCGAGCGCGACGCCATTGCCCATGGCGACGATCCTGTCGGCGCGCTCGCCGGTAACCGCCCGGAACATCGCCGCCTCCGCTTCGCTGACGAAGGTGCAGATGTCGGCACGGGCGGCGACGGCGCGCTCGAAATCGAGCAACATCCGCCCCTCGCGCCGGTTGATCCACGCCATCGGGCCAGTCCCCTGCGCGCCATAGGCGGCATATTTGGCGGAGTCGAAATCCACGAAATCCATGAGAAAGCGCTGGCCCGGCGCGAGCATCGGCACGAAATGCGCCATCTGCGCGGAATAGGCGACGACCGCCGCAATGGGCCGCTCCGCCAGCGTGCGCGCTACCCATCGATGCAAGCCGGGATGATCGAACAAGGCGACCAGCAGGGATTGCCGCCGCGCAAGTCCCGTCAAACCCGCGACGATGCGGGACCTGTCGCGCATCAGCAGGCACTGGCTCGCGGCGATCTGCGCCATGTCCCCGGCAAAGCCCATGTCCCGATCATCATCGGCAAAGCAGCCGACATGCACGGGCGCGATGCCCGCCAGCCGCTGCAACAGATGATAGGACCTGATCTTGTCGCCGCGATCGGGCGGAAACGGGATGCGATGGCACAGGAAGAGGATTTCGCCCGTCATCCAAGGCCGCGCGCGATATAGGGACCGATCAGCGTCGCGATCGATTCCGGCATTTTCTTCCACAGCTCGACCTTGCGCCGATATTGCGGTGACAGCGGATTGACGTCGCGCGTTTCATGGCCGGGGGCCGTGCGCAGATGATAGCCGAGCGGCTCGCCGGCAAAACCCCAGGTCTTTTTCCAGGCGGCGGGTCCCGTCCCGACCTTCGAGCGACCGAAGTCGAAAATGGTCAGGCCCCGCTCGCGCGCCTGCCGCATCAGCAGAAAATACAGCACCTCGTTGGAGCGCATCGCCCGCGCACCCTCCGCCGCGCCGTGCCAATAGGGCATGCAGGCGCCGTGATGATAGAAGCTGATGACCGCCGACAAGGGCACGCCGTCCTTAGAAACCAGCGCGATGTCGGCATCCTCGCCAAATCGCTCCATGATCTGTTCGAACAGCGCGCGCGGAAATACCGGCGTGCCCAGATTGTGGACGCTATGGGCGTAAAGGCGGTAATGAATGTCGCGCAGCCGCCTGGTCCGGCCGCTTTCGAACGTCAGCCCCTTGTCCAGCCCCTTGCGGATTTCCGCCCGATGGCGCTTGGGCACGGCCCTCAATTCCGCCTCATCGTCGGCAGCGAGCGGACGCGAGAAACCCAGATAGGCGTCAGCCCTGCTCTCCCATGCCACTCCGGTTGGCGCATCGCCGCCGCGCAGTTCCAATGTCGTGCATTTAAGGCTCGACGCGAGCGTCCAGGCCGCATCGGCCAGGGCGTTCGCCGCCTTGCAATGGGTCGCCAATATCCCGCCATCGACCGCGAACCCGCTCGCTACCAGCGCCCGCCCGAACAGGGCCGACCGGATGAAGCTGAGCGGCAGCAGCCCGACAATCTCACCGGACAGTTGACGCGCGACCAGCATGATGGCCTTTTGCCCTGTCCCGGCTTGCACCCCCATGATCCAGCCGGGCCGGTGGAAAGGGGTCGATTCCGGGTGCGCGCAAACCCAGTTGTCGATCCTCGACAGGGCCGCCGGATCGCTCAGTTCCGCCTCTTCCACAAGGATCGACAGATCGGACATGGCATTCATAGAAGGTTCCTTGCACACCCGTCACGACATAGGCGCAAGGGCTGAAGATATCGTATCCGATTACCCCAGACCGCGCGAAATCAGCGGTCCCAGAAGATTGGCAACTGGCAGCGGCAAGCGCTTCCACAAGGCGATACGCCATTGATATTTCGCGCTTTGGGGGTTGATGTCACGCGGCCCGCTGGCCGCCGCCCAATTGTGATAGGCAAGCGGGACCGGCGCGAAACCGAAACTTTTTTTCCACGCCGCCTGACCGCTCCCGGCCTTGGATCGACCAAAATCGAACAGGGTCATGCCGCGCGCCCGGCCATGCGTCATCAGGCTGAAATACATGAGTTCATTGGATCGCAGTCGCCGCGCATCGGCGACGCCGCCACCCCAGAAGGGCATGATCCGACCCTGATGATAGAGGCTCAGGACCGCCGAAACCGGCCGTTCGCCCTCATAGACCAGCGTGATGTCCGCTTCTTGTCCGAACCGGATCAATATGTCTCTGAAAAGGCGTTTTGGGAAAACCGGCGTGCCCAAATTGTGGACGCTCTGCGCATAGACGCGGTAATGATCGCGAAGATGGCGCGCGTCCCGGCCATGCTCCACCCGCAGCGCCCGGTTTGCCAACGCCTTGCGCAATTCAGCGCGATGCTTGCGCGGCACCGCCGCAAGCTCCGCATCGTCGTCCGCCGCCAAAGCGCGCTGGAAGCCGACATGCTCGTCGGCAGTGGTCGTCCAGTGCGCCGCCGGCAAAGGCCCGCCGCGCAGTTCGATGGAAAGATCCCCCTCGGCACGCGCCAGATCCTGCGCTGCGGATGCCAGCGCGGCGACGGTCGCGGGATCAGTCGCCAATATCCCGCCGTCCACGGCAAAGCCGGTCGAAACCAGCGCTTCCCCGAACAATCGGCTTTTGACATGATGCAACGGCAGGATACCCCGGATGCGGCCCGACGGACCGACAGCGGTCAGCATATGCGCGCGATTGGCCGTAGCGTCAGCGATCGCGAGCATCCATGCGGGCCGATGGAACGCCGTGCCCTGCGGATGCGCCAGGACGAATTCGTCCACGGCCCGCGCCTGTTCGTCCGCTGCCAGATCGAGCGACACGATCGAAAGATCGGCCTGATTGCCCATCCTCATCCCGCCCGTTCCGCTTCGCGGTCGGCCAGCGCGTCCAGGCGCGTCCAGGCGAAATCACGGGTCAGTCGGCGCAGCTTGGCCGCCATGACCGACAGATTGCTGTAATGCCGCAGCCGCGACCGAAGAGGCGCGCCGGCCACGCGCGGCTGATCGGCGTCGATCTCCCATGGGTGGAAATAGATGATGGCGGGCCGCTCCGCCTGATGGTTCACCTGCCGGATGGCCCAGCGCGAAAAAGCATAGGGCAAAAGCCGGAAAAAGCCGCCGCCGCCTGCCGCCAGCGTCCGGCCGCCAAGCTTCGCGGTCGTTACCGGCAACTCGACCAGCGCCGACCCCTCGACCGGCTTCCATGCGAAGCGGGGGGATTCGGGCCAGCCATAATGATCGTGGCGGATTGGCGCGACGCTGCTCGAATAACGATAGCCCTCTTCCGCAAGGATCGGGTGCGCCCATGGCGTGCGCGTGTCGATCGAAAAGCTTGGCGCGCGATAGCCTGTCACCGCCTGCCCGCTCGCATCCTCCAGGATCGCGCGCGCCTTGCGCAAATCGGCGCGAAACTGGTCGGGCGTGAAGGTAAAGACGCGGGCATGGTCGTACCCATGGCTCGCCACCTCATGCCCTGCCGCGACGATCCGCTGCATCAGAGCGGGATAGCGTTCCGCCACCCAGCCCAGCGTGAAGAAGGTCGCCTTGACGTCGGCCTCGGCAAACAGCGCGAGCACGGCATCGGTGTTGCGTTCGACACGGTGGGTCAGGCCATCCCAGTCGTCGCGGCTGATCGTGCGTTCGAACGCGCCGACCTGAAACCAGTCCTCGACATCGACCGACAGGGCGTTTTGCATCATAACCTCAAATTGCCCGGTCCCGGTAATTTCGCAAGCGCGCGGTCAGGCCGCGTATTGCTGACCGTCCGCCATGCGTTCTTCGCGCTCGACCCAATCGACCAGCAGGGTCAGCACCCGGCGCAGTGCCGTATCCTGTTCCCTGGCGCGGAACTCGACGCCGCCAAGCCGTTCCTCGATAGCGGACAATTGGGTATGAAGCGCGTCAGCGTCGATATCGGGGACCGAAGGGACCGCAGCCCGCTCGGCCTGCGCGCGCATCTCGGCCAGTTCCGCCCGCAACGCCGCGATCTCGTCCAGAAATATGTCCGGCGCGACCTGCGGCGCAACCGGCTCGGCCCTGCGCTCCGGTTCGGCGAAAGCGGCAGGCCGGGCGAGGGACGCGACCACCGGCTCGTCGACGCGGTCGAGCACGGAAGGCGCGATCGGCTCGGGCCGGGCATCGTCATCGACACCCATGTCCGCCACCACCGCCGCCACGACTTCGGCGTCGATTTCCGAAAGCTGGTCGATCGCGCCCATCAACAATATGCGGCTCGCCAGGGCATTGACGCGGCGCGGCACACCGGCGGTCGCAGCGTAAATCGCGTCGAAAGCGTCGGCGGTGAAACGCGGGTTGCCGCTCCAGCCGACCAGCGTCAGGCGATGCTCGATATAGGGCTGGATTTCCTGCGCCATCATCGGTTCGAGATGATGGGTCGCGATGACGCGCTGGCGCAACTGTTCGAGTTCCGGCGACTTCAGCAGATCGCGGAATTCGGGCTGCCCCAGCAGGAATATCTGAAGCAGCGACTGGCCGCCCAACTGGAAGTTGCTGAGCATCCGCAATTCCTCGATCGCCGAAACGGGCAGGTTCTGCCCTTCGTCCACGATCAGCAGCGTGCGCCGCCCGGCCCGCGCCTGTGCATGGAGATAGCCCTCGATCCGCTGCAATATCTGCGCCTTGGGCATGCCGTCCACGGCGAGGCCGAAATGCTGGGCGGCGAGTCGCAGCATATCGTCGCCCTCGACCTGGGTGGACACGATCTTGACGGCCGTCAGCCGTGCCGGATCGACCGTCTCCATCAGATGGCCAACGAGCGTCGTTTTGCCCGCGCCGACATCGCCGGTGATGACGATGAAGCCTTCACCCTGCGCCAGTCCATATCCCAGATAGGACAACGCCTTGCGATGCGTCGCGCTCTCGAAATAAAAGTGCGGATCGGGGGTGAGCTGGAAGGGGCGCCCCTGCAATCTGTAGAATTGATCGTACATCTCTTCGTCTCCATCCGGCTGGCCAGCCCCCCGGAAGGAGGCGAGACTGGCACGGAAATGCTTAAAAGCTGTAACGCAGGCCGACCTGGCCCATCGCGCTGATGATCGTGTCGAAATCGTCCGCCTTCGTGCCGTCCACGCCGACCGACGCCGAAGCCGACAGGCGACGGGTCAGGCCGGTATTGTAGCTGGTGAAGCTGCCCGCGTTCAGCACATCGGGGCGATCGCCGCTGGCGTCGAAATAATTGGCGTAAATCACCGTATCGATGCTCGAACGATCGTTGATCGTGTAGGTGACCGATCCGTTGCCGTACCAGTTCTGATCCTTCGACCCGCGAATGAACACGACCTGCCCGGACGGGGTGATGAACTTGCGCTGCGAATAGCCAGCGCCCAGGCCCCATCCCCATGGTCCATGCCGTGCGGAATATTGCGCCGCGACGCCCCGGTAACGGAAATTGGCGTCGGTGATGCCGCTCAATGCATCGTTGAAGCATTGCCCCCCGCCACTGACGGAGAAGGCGCAGCCGGTCATATTGCCGGTGAACGGATTGCGCGCGACGTCGAAGCTGCTGCCCGACAGGGCGGCGACGTTGGATGTGATGAGCCGCCCGAAACTGTCGATGCCGTCGAACACCATGATCCCGACCGAGCTGTTGCGGCCCTGCCAGATGAAGCTGCCCGAATAGGTCATCGATCCGTATCGCTCGCCGACCCGCGCTTCTAGCGAAGTGCGATGGCTCGGCCGCCACAACACACCCGCATCCCAGATGATGCCGTCATCATCATAGACGAGCGCGCGCGGCGAACTTTTGTCGGTGACGTAACGGCCATGCGAAATCAGCGGCACGCCGGTCGAATCCAGCAGCGGCGAGCGCTGACTGATCTGAATTTCCTCATAGCCAACGCCGCCCACGAGCGCGACCGTATGCGACACCGGCATCGTCGCATCGACGCGGCCCCATTTATCCTCGAACCGCTGGTCTAGCACGCTCGCATCCTCGCGGCTGTAGCCAGCGCTCGCGACCAGCCCGACGGGCAGGACCGTACCGGGCGCGATGCCGACGGAACCAGTCAGATCATGCGTCCAGCTGTCGGCGAACGCGCCACCGGCCGGCACGCCCGGCGCGTTGTCGCCAAAACTATCTCCAACCCGCGCATAGCCCAGACGATAGGAGGCGTTGACGTCAACGTCGCCGACCTTGGTTGTGTAGGACGGGCCGACATAGCCGCTGTAAACCTGACTGCTGAAGCTGTCGTTGCGCGGGCTTGCGCCCGACAGACCATCGGTCCGTACCCGCGTCGCGAGGCCCCCGGTCTGGATGGCAAGGCCGCGCGCGACATTGAATTTGGCATGGCCGACGCCGCTCAGCACATCCTGATCGGTCGCCTGACGGCCCCAGCCGAAGCTGTGGTTATATTCGACGTCCACGCTGGCCTCGACCCGGCGGTTCTGGACTTCCATGTTCACGCCGGCACTGACATTGGTATAGGTCAGCACATCGCCGCCACCCTTGAGCGGGGCCATGACCACCTGGTCGATGCCGATATAGGGCGTGACCTCTAGCCGCTTGTCGTCATCCGACCGCGCCTGTGCGGGCATCGTCCCTGCCGCCATGATGAGTAAAGCCAGCGCCCCGATCGACGCCCCTGGCCTTTTATGCCGGACGTTCATGACTCCGATTCCCCCTTGGAATAATAGGTGCCGAAGCGGCGGTTGCTGGACGAAAAAGTCACACCGTTCAGCAATAGCTGAACCAGCGCCCCGCCCTTCAACATGCCCGCTGCGTCACGCAGCGCGCTTTCGGCGGTGCGGTCCGCCCGCACCACCAGCAGCGCGACGGCGACATTGGCGGCAAGAGCCGCGGCCGCCGAAGCCGCCAGCAACGGCGGCGAATCGAACAGGATGATCCGCTCCGGCCGGCCATCGGTCAGGCGGCGGAGCAGGGCTTGCGTGCGCGACGAAGCGAGCAATTCGGTATCATTATTGCTGCGCCGCCCGGCTGGCAGGATGCAGAGCGACGGAATATCCGTGCGCAACACCATATCCTCGACCGCCAGCGCCGGATCGGCGAGCGCATCCATCAATCCCGCGCCGGGCGTCAAACCCAGCGCTTCGGGGATGCCGGGCTTGCCCAGATCGGCATCGATCAACAGGACTTCACGATCCTTTTCCGCCGCCAGGCTGAGCGCCAGATTGATGGCGCTGAAAGTCTTGCCCTCGCCGCTATGGGGCGAACAGAGCAGGATGCGGTTGCCCCGCGCATGACCGGCGAGCAACGCCAGCAGGTCGCGCTTGATGAGGCGAAATTCCTCGCCCAGCGCCGTCACCGGCCCATCGGGCTGAATGAAGCCGCCTTCGGCGAGCTTTTCGCGATCGATCGTCTGCGGAAGGCCTGTCCAGTCGCGCGCGCGCTGGGTTCCGGGCGCTGCGTCCGCCCCCACCGGAAGCGGCGCATAATCCACGACCGGCGGCGGCGCATCGGCTGGTACATCGACCGCCGGCGCGGCGCGGCCACGCAACGCGTCGTTGAAATCATAGAGCTGGGCCGCCCGTTCGAGCAGCGATCCCTTGGGGATAGAGCTGTGCTTGGTCATGCTATCCGTTTCCTCAGGCCATGCCACGCTGGATGAATTCGATGCCGATCAGCAGCAGGCACACCGCCGCCAGACCCGCGCTGGCCCCGGCGAACCATTTCATGCGCTGCTTTTCGATCGCCTGCTGACCAGCGCTTAGCGTCTGGCTGATCGCGCCGATCACGGGCACGCCGACGGCGCGCTCCAGCCGTGTGGCGGTCGGGAACGTCCCCTTGAGCTGGCCGATGGCGAAGGCGACGCCGACCCCGGCGCTGATCCCCAGAATCAACACGCCCAGCAGCAACAGCGGACGATTGGGCGCGGCGGGCGCCGTTGGCAGGCTCGGCGGCAGGATGACGCGGAACTGGACCGATCCGGTCTCCGTCTTGACCTCGCCCCGCAGCCTCAGATCCTCGCGGTCAGACGCCAGCTTGTCATATTGGGTTTTGAGCACGTCATAATCATTGTCGAGCTTGGCCTGCTCCGACACGATGCCCGGCTCGGACACTTGCTTGGACGTCATGACGTTGAGGTCGGACTGCAACTGCGCCCGGCGCGTCTGCAACGCCTGCACCGTCGCGGCGCGATCGGCCTGCATCGATCTGATCGAAAGATAGGCGGGATTGGGCGTTGCGCCCGCACCGCCGCCACTGCCACCGCCCAGCTTGCGCAGCGCGTCGACCTGCCGTTGCGCGGCGATGACGTCAGGATGGCTGTTCGTCCAGCCGCGCGATTTCATGCCGGCGAGATCGGCCTGCGCCTGCGCCAGCGGCGACGCCCCGCCGCCCACGCTCACGCCCGGCAGGGTCGCGGGCGTGCCGGCGAGCTGGCCGTTCATGGCGGACAGCGCGCTCTGCGCCTGCACCAGCTGCGAATCGATGCTGGCGATCTCCGTCCGCGCCGCGTCCATGCGCTGGCTGATGGAACCGGCGCCGGGCAACAGCCCGACATAGCGTTGTGCGAAATCGACCCGACGCTGGTCGGCCGCGGCGAGCTGGCGACTGCGCGCGGCGATCTGCTGGTCGAGGAAGGTGAGGCTCTGCTTGGTTTCGTTGCGGTCGCCCGAGAGATTTTCCTCCTGGAAAATGTCGATCAGCTTCTGGACGATCTGCTGCGCGATCTTTGCGTTCGCACCGTCGGACAGGCCGCTGTCCGATGACTTGGCGCTGATGTCGATCATGCTGGGATCGGCCTGCGCCAGCACGGTGATATTCTCGCGCAGCTTGGTGATCTTGGCGGCGACATCGCGCGGCCCGGACACGGTCTGCGACAAATCGGTATCGCGCACGACCTTTTCCAGATTTTCGGTGCTCGCCAGCGTCTGACGCACCCGTTCGAGGTCCTGCTGCGACTGGACCTGCGTAATGCCGACCTTGTCCTGCAACAGCGACTGGGTGTTCACATAGACCCGCGCCTTGGATTCATAGCTGTTGGGGACGAGCGCGACGCCCAGCCAGCCCAGCATGCACAGGCCCCACGCCACGGCCAGCGCGATCCAGCGCCGGCTCCAGATGCCGTGGAGGATCAGCATCGCTTCGTCGTAAAGTCCCGCCATGGTCAGAACATGCTTTCAGGAATGATGATGACGTCGCCGGGCTGGAGCAGGACATTGGCCTTGCTGTCGCCCTTTTTGAGCAGGTCGCCGAGGCGCACCTGAAATTCCTTTTGCTTGCCGCTCGCCTTGTCGAAGCGCACCAGCCGCGCCCGGTTGCCCGCCGCATATTGCGACAGGCCGCCGACGGAGATCATCGCGTCGAGCAGCGTCATGTTCGCGCGATAGGGGATGGAGGCGGGCTTTTCGGTCGCGCCGACGATCCGCACCTGTTGGCTGAACGTGCCGGAGAAATTATTGACGATGACCGACACCAGCGGATTTTCGATATATTGCGACAGTGCGATCTTGATGTCGTCGGCCAGCATCTTGGGCGTCTTGCCCACGGCCGGCATGTCGGTGATGAGCGGCGTGGTGATGCGGCCGTCCGGGCGGACCTGAACCTTCGCGCCCAGTTCGGGATTGCGCCACACGAAAATGGTGAGATCGTCGAGCGGGCCGATGACATATTCCTCGCCCGGCCCTTCCTGCGTCGATACGAAGGACGCCGGCGGCAACTGCGGTCCGCTTCCCGATGAAGCGCAGCCCGAAAGCGCGACCGCAGGCAGGGACGCGCCGATCAGAAGCCTGGAAACCGTCAAGAAACGCATCATCTTCACCTCTTTGAGCCGCCACGCGCAAAGGGCCGCCCAAGAGGGTGAGGCAGGCCCGGAGCACATGGCTTCAACCCACTTCATGCCGTCAAAGGGTAAAGATACCGTTAGGAGTTAAGTTCCCGGCAAATCAGCCAAGTAAAAGTTCACGAGGACTTGGATGGCCAAGAAAAGCGGCTGGACTGGCCGACGCACCATAGGCCCCGGCAAGGAAGATCGCGATCAGATCGCCCGCCTCGATCACCGGCAACGCCACCTTGTCGCCAAGCCGGTCGATCGGCGTGCACAGGCACCCGACGACCGTTACCGCATGTTCCGCTGGTTGACCTCCAAAGCGGTTCGCGACCGCCATCGGATAGTTACGGCGAACCACCGTGCCGAAATTGCCGCTCGCCGCCAGTTGATGATGCAGCCCGCCATCGACCACCACAAAGGTTTCGCCTTGGCTCGTCTTAACGTCGATCACGCGCGTCAGATAGACACCGGATTCGCCCACCAGCCAGCGCCCTAGTTCCATGGCGAAATCGCTGTTCTTCAGGCTGTCAGGCCGCGATTCCAGCGCCTTGCCAAGCGCGTCGCCAATCGGCGCGATGTCCAGCGGCGTGTCGCCGGGAAAATAGGCAAGCCCGAAGCCGCCACCCAGATTGACCAGCGGCGGCGTAACCCCCGCAGCGTCGGACAGGCGCGCCGCAAGGTCGATCGTCGCCGCCTGCGCCTCGATGATGGCGAGCGGATCGAGCGTCTGCGATCCGGCGAAAATATGCCAGCCGCGCCAGTCCGCGCCCGCCGCGATCACATCGCGGGCAAGCGCCGCCGCCCGATCGGCATCGACGCCGAACGGCTTGGCCCCGCCGCCCATGCGCATTCCCGAACCCTTGAGTTCGAAGTCGGGATTGACCCGGACCGCGAGGCGCGGCGTCTTGCCCAGCTTGTCGGCGATGGCGAGCGCCCGCCGCCCCTCGCCTTCCGATTCGAGGTTGAGCGTGACCCCGGCGAAGATCGCGGCGCTCAGTTCATCGTCGCGCTTGCCCGGCCCGGCAAAGCTGATCCGGTCCGGCGCCATGCCCGCGTCGAGCGCCATGTGCAGTTCCCCGCCCGAAGCGATGTCGAATCCATCGACCAGCCCGGCCATGCGCGCCAGCAGCGGCGCATAGGGATTGGCCTTGATCGCATAATGGAGGTCGAGCTGATCCGGCATCGCCGCGCGGAAGCGGCGGACCTGCGCCCCGACGATATCCATGTCGTAGACGAACAGGGGCGTGTCGCCCGCTTCGTCGACCAGGCTTTCCGCGCCGCATCCGCCGATCAGCAACATTCCATCTTCGGATTGAAACGCGGGCGGGATGGGTCCCATGGGCTTCATGACGCATATTCTCCGGCCAGTGCGACTCGATCGATCTTGCCGTTGGGATTGCGGGGAAATCGGGCGAGCGCAATCGTCTGGCGCGGCTGCATGAAATTGGGCAGGTCGGCCTTCAGCCGCGCTTCGACCGCCGCTGCGGTCGCGGGATCGGACGTGCGGATCAGCAGCAGCACCGCCTGCCCCAGCCTCTCGTCCCGAACGCCCAGCGCCACCGCTTCGGCCACGCCGTCCACGGCGAGCGCCGCTTCCTCTATCTCCGTCGGACTGATCCGGTTGCCCGCCGACTTGATCATCGCATCGTCGCGGCCCACGAAATACAGCAGTCCCTGTGCGTCCCGCCGCACCGTGTCGCCCGACCAGACCGCAGTGCCGCCATAGCGTGATGCGGGCGGCGCGGGACGGAACCGTTCGGCGGTGCGCGCGGCGTCACGCCAATAGCCCTGCGCCACCAGCGGTCCGCAATGCACCAGTTCGCCCGGCTCGCCATCGTCCGTCAGGGTGCCGTCGGGCCGCACGACGAGTATTTCGGCGAAAGGAATGGCGGATCCCATGCTGTCGGGATGGCTTTCGACCAGCGCTGGCGGCAGATAGGTGGAACGGAAGGCTTCGGTCAGCCCATACATCGGATACAGGTCCGCCTGCGGGAACAGCGCCCGCAACTTGGCGACGAGCGGCCGGGTCAGCGCCCCGCCGCTGTTGGTGAGTCGTTTCAACTTGCCCGCCACCTCGGGCGGCCAGTCCAGTTCGGTCAGTTGCACCCACAGCGGCGGAACCCCCGCCAGGGTCGTGATATCGCGCCGGTCCACCGACTTCACGACATCGCGCGGCGTCAGATAATCGAGCGGATAGACGCATCCCCCCGCGATCCAGGTCGAAAATAGCTGGTTCTGGCCATAATCGAAACTGAAGGGCAGCACGCAAAGCGTCCGGTCATCGGGTCCCAGCCCCAGATAATCGGCGACCGCGACCGCGCCGAGCCACAAATTGGCATGGCTCAGCATCACGCCCTTGGGCTTGCCGGTCGATCCGCTGGTGTAGAGGATAGCCGCCAGATCGTCGGGCCGGGCATCCGACGGGCCAATCGCCGTCCCGCCGCTCATGGCGCAGGCGGCGTCATCCTCGCGGTGGGGCTGGCAGCCCGCCGGAACCTCCGTCGGGGCGAGCGTCGCCAGACGGCTGGCGGTTCCGATCAGCAGCGCCGCGCCGCTATCGGCCAGAATGTGCGCGACCTGTCCATGTTTGAGCAACGGGTTGACCGGCACATGGACCAGCCCCGCGCGCGGGGCGGCGAGCGGCATCAACGCGGCGACCGGCCCCTTCGCAACCCAGCTCGCGACGCGCGCGCCGCGCTCCAGCCCGAATCCGGCGAGCCAGCCCGCAAGCCGCCCGAGCGTCGCTTCCAGCCCCGCATAATCCTGACTGCCCGACCGCCCGTCGATCGCCGGTCGCGAATTGTCCTCGCGCAGCAGAATATGGTCGATCGGCCGCACCGCTGCGCCATCGACCATCCTTGGTTCAGGCCCGCTTAACTCCATGTCCAGACTTTTCCCTTAATCCGCGACCCATTGTCCGGGGAGATAGTGGCTTGCCGCTCACAAGGGAATATCGCAGCATGGATGAAGCGCGATCGGCATTGGCCGGCCGCCTCGACCGCGCGCGCGTCCCCTGCCTGTTCGACCGGATGGAATGGTATGAGGCGCTGCACGCCGATTGCCTCGCGGATCGCCCCCTATGCATCCTCCATGCGGCGGAAGAGGAGGCGGAAGCCTGGATGTTCCTTGTCGGGCAACCGCGCCGCACCCTGTCCGCGCTCGCCAACTGGTATAGTTTTGGCTGGCGTCCCCAATTCATTGGCGCGCCGGACGCGGCGATGCAGGCCCGCCTGCTCGAAAGCATCGCCCAGCATCTGGCGCGCACCTGTCGCGAGATCGATCTCTATCCGGTGGCCATGCCCGCCGCCCTGCTAGCCGCCTTTCGCCGGGCGGGCTGGTTCGCGGTGCAGCGACCGCTCGGGGGGCGTCATCTGCTCCATCTCGACGGGAGGGACTTTGCCGCCTATTGGGCCGCCCGCCCCGGCAATCTCCGCACCATCGTTCGCCGCAAGGCCAGGGACGATCGATTCGAGATCAGCATCACCGACCGGCTAACGGACGCGCTGTGGCGCGATTATGAGGATGTGCACGCGCGCAGCTGGAAAGCGCCCGAACCGGGCCTCGCCTTCCTGCGCGGGCTGGCGGAGCGGGAAAGCGCGGCGGGCACGCTGCGTCTGGGGTTCGCGCGGGTGGACGGGCGCGCGGTCGCGACCCAGTTGTGGACCGTCGACAACGGCGTCGCGCTGATCCACAAATTGTCGCACGACCGCGCCTTTGACGAAGGATCGCCCGGCACCCTGCTCAGCCACGCGATGTTCGCGCATGCCATCGATGTCGATCGGGTCGAGACGATCGATTACGGCACCGGCGATAATCCCTACAAGACCGACTGGATGAAAAGCCGCGAGACGCTGTACCGGGTCGATTGTTTCAATCCGCGCTTCGCATCGAGTTGGCTTGCCGCTGCGCGCACCGCCATTTCCGCCCTTGTAGGTTGAGCGGACCGGGTTTAATCACGCCTCATGCGGGTGCACACTACTCAGCCGGTCAACCGGACGGACGATATCGAAACCAGATTGCGCGGCTTGCTCCGCGACGTGCTGGCGATCCCGCAAGACCGGGTCGATGCGTTCGCGGCCGATACGCCGCTGTTCGGCGCGCTGCCCGAACTTGATTCCATGGCGGTCGCGGGCCTGCTCACCGAGATGGAGGACCGTTTCGACATCCTCATCGACGATGACGATATCGACGGCGACACATTCGAAACCTTCGGCTCGCTGGCGGACTTCGCCCGGATGAAGCTCGGGGCGTAGTCCTTCCCGCGAGGGCGATTATTCCGCCGCGATGGCTTCGAAATCCGCTTCGGCCAGGAATTTCTCCACATCGAGCGCCGCCATGCAGCCCATGCCCGCCGCCGTCACCGCTTGCCGATAGATTTTGTCGGTCACGTCGCCCGCCGCGAACACGCCGGGAATCGCGGTGTGGGTCGTGCCCTTGTCCACCAGCAGATAGCCGTCGTCGGTCGGCAGCTTGTCCGCGAACAGTTCGGTCGCGGGCGAATGGCCGATCGCGACGAACGCGCCGTCCGTCTCGATATGGGACGCTTTACCCGTGACCGTGTCGATCAGGTCGACGCCGACCAGCCCGACCGGGTCGCCGCCGCCGACGAACCGCTCGACCGCCTGATTCCAGAGCACCTTCACGTTGGGATGGGCGAACAGCCGCTGTTGCAGGATCTTTTCCGCGCGCAGCGAATCCCGGCGGTGGATCAGGGTCACATCATGGCTGTGATTGGTGAGGTAGAGCGCTTCCTCGACCGCGGTATTGCCGCCGCCGATGACGACGACCTTCTTGCCACGATAGAAAAAACCGTCGCAGGTGGCGCAGGCGGACACGCCCTTGCCCTGGAGCAATTGCTCGCCCTCGATCCCCAGCCATTTCGCCTGCGCGCCGGTGCAGATGACCAGCGTGTCGGCGATGTAGAGCTTGCCGCTGTCGCCCCGGATGCGGAACGGACGTTCAGAGAGATCGACGTCGATGATCTGATCGTACAGCATCTGCGCGCCGACGTGCTCCGCCTGCGCCTGCATCTGCTCCATCAGCCAGGGTCCCTGGATGACGTCGCGGAAACCCGGATAATTTTCGACATCGGTGGTGATGGTCAACTGCCCGCCCGGCTGCATCCCCTGCACGACAATCGGCGCCAGCCCCGCCCGCGCCCCATAAATGGCGGCGGACAGACCGGCCGGGCCGGAGCCGAGAATGAGCATGCGGGTCGAGTGAGTGGCGGTCATATCAGGCTTTCGGCAAGGCGATTCGGAATGGCGCAGAGATAGGGAGCAGCCCCGCTAACGCCAAGCGACAGATTTATCACGGGCGATGCAAGCTGAACTGTGGGCGGGCGCGAATGGCTGGGGGCCAGGGTTGCCGATAGCGAGGCCATTAGACTTTCGCCGCAACGAGCGGTCGCAAATTAAAATAGCGGAGCGTGTCACAAGGTCATCTGCTGCCTCGTCATGACGGTATCCAACAGCAATAAAAGGATCCGACACATGAACGACCGCACCGATATTTACGCCGCAGGGGGGCCACTCATCAAAGCCTGGTACGATCTGTCGATCCAGGTGGAGAAATCCGGCCTTGAAAAGAGCCTGCTGGAACTGGTCAAGATTCGCTCCTCCCAGATCAACGGGTGCGCCAATTGCCTCAATATGCATACTTCCGATGCACGCAAGGCTGGCGAGACGGAGCAACGCATCCACTTGCTCGGCGCATGGGAAGAAGCGCCATGCTATAGCGCTCGCGAACGGGCGGCTCTCGGCTGGACCGATCATCTGACGGAGGTGGCAACAAAGCGGGCACCAGACCATGTCTATGCCGGCCTGGCGGCGCAGTTCAACGCGGAGGAGCAAGTGCAATTGACGCTCGCGATCAACGTCATCAACGGCTGGAACCGTCTGGCCGTCGGCTTCCATCTCTACGATCCTGCGCTGGGCTGGGCGGCGTGATCGACACCGACATCACGAGCTTCGATGCGCAGCGAGCCACCTTGCTGCGCGTCGCCTATCGCATGCTCGGTTCCATGGCCGATGCGGAGGATGTGTTGCAGGAAGCCTTCATGCGCTGGGCCGGGGCCGACAGGGCAACGGTGCGCGTCCCCGCCGCCTTCCTCCGCCGCACCGTGACCCGCCTCTGCCTCGATCATCTCAAGTCCGCGCGAGTGCGACGGGAAGACTATGTCGGCCCGTGGCTCCCCGAGCCGATCGTGGAAACAGAACCGATGGAGGATATCACCCTCCCCCTCATGCTCGCGCTAGAGCGCCTGTCCCCGCTCGAAAGGGCGGCCTTCCTGCTTCATGACGTGTTCGGCGAGAGCTTCGAAGATATCGCCCGATCCATCGGCCGGGACGCCGCCGCCTGTCGTCAGCTTGCCGCGCGTGCGCGCGAGCATGTCCGCAGCGAGCGGACGCGCTTTCCTGTCGAGCGCGACCATGGACTGGCGATCGCTGCAGCCTTTTACGAAGCGTCCCAGGCGGGCGACGCCGCGAAACTCAGCTTGCTCCTTGCCGACGATGTTCGCTTCCATTCCGACGGCGGCGGCAAACGCCCCGCGGCAGGCCGCATTCTCGATGGCGCGGCGGAGGTTCTGCGCGGGCTTGCGGCAATCTTCCGGCTGCGGCGCGGCAATCCGGAATTCATCAGGCAGGCGTTCGTAAATGGCCTGCCCGGCTTTGTTACGCGCGAGGCAGATGGCATTTTACAGACGACCGCCCTTCTGATCGAGGACGATCGAGTGAAGGCGATCTATGTCATGCGCAATCCCGACAAGCTTCGGCATGTGGAAAGGCTGGTCCATTAATTGGGGGGCGACCCAAATGTTGAGGTCCGTGATTAACCGCATGGGATGCCGTGCATGTGTTCGTGGGGGCATAAAATGGACCAGTCGCAACAAGCCTACTGTTTCGCATGGCAAGGCATCGGGATTGCGATGACCTACATGTCCTGCCGTTGGACGGTCATCGAACATTTGGAAATCCGCAGCATAGATCCGGAAGGCGCGCAGCTGCCCATCACCAACACCCGCTACTGCTCGCACTCATGCAACCCGGCACCATTGAAGCCCATGGCGGCAATATGGTAGTGCACGTCATTGCGTGGTTGGACGAGGAAGCGGCAAAGCCCGCGTGGCGCGCCCATGTGGAGGCGAGCAGGGGCAGGCTATTCTAATAACCACCCAATATGCCTTGGGCTGAGTCGCTTACACCAACAAGCAAATCCGCAATTTTTTCTGCACAGTTACTGCACAGTCATAAATCGCCACTTTTTCTCTAATTATATCAAGATTATACACGAATCTTGAATTATGGTCGGGGAGACAGGATTCGAACCTGCGACATCCTGCTCCCAAAGCAGGCGCGCTACCAGACTGCGCTACTCCCCGACGGGTAGCGCCTTAGCGGGCAAGCGCGTCCCCCGTCAATCGAACATCAGTGAAAGATCAGCCACAAAACCAGAATAACCGGAATGGGAACGCCGATCAGCCACAATAACAAGCCCTTGCCCATGATCCATCCTCCGATTTACATCGGTAAGTGAAACGGATTGGTTCGCCGGAATGTTCCGCGCAGGGTTCGCTGGCCTTGGCTCGACCCACCCTCTTGGCCGCCGCGCCAGCGACGTGCGGCAGGCTCGCAGTTAGTAGCTGCGCCCCACCAACACCCGCTCCACGGCCGGTTCGCCGGTGAACAGGCATGCGCCATCAGCAGCCGCCGAATCCAGCGGCACGTTGCGCAGGGTGAGCTTTTCGCCCTTGAGCCACTGGACCACCTTCTCCAGCGCCGCGCCGGTCGGCTTGCTCCACTGCACCTCGGCCCAGCCGGGCCGCGCACTGGCATCGAAATAGGCCTTCAGGCCGTCGAGCGAAGTGATCGACCGATCGATCGCTGATTCGAGCCGCCCCTTGGCCTGGACGAACAGGGATTGCTGGATATCCTCCAGCATCGCCGTCGCGCCTGCCACGAAATCGCCTTTCGCGATGATCGCGCTGTCGAGCTTGCCGTCCGCCCGATACAGCCGGTCACGCCGGATGACCGAGACGTTGCCGCCGGCAACGTCACGCCCGCCAACCTCGATCACGATCGGCGCGCCCTTCTTGACCCAGCCCCACCGTTTGGTCGCGGCCTTGGCGGGCCGCTTGTCGAGCAGCGCGCGCACAGGCTCACGGAATAGGTCCATCTCATTGAGCGACGCCACCAGTTCACCGCAATAGGCCAGGATCGCGTCATCCTCCTCCGTATCGCGCAGCATCGGCACGACGACGATCTGATACGGCGCGACGCGGGGCGGCACGCGCAGCCCGTCATCGTCGCCATGCACCATGATGAGGCCGCCGATCATCCGCGTCGACACGCCCCAGCTTGTCGTCTGCGCCAGTTCCTGCTGCCCTTCGGCATTTTGATATTTGATATTCTGCGCCGCCGAAAAGGTGGTGCCCAGAAAATGCGAGGTGCCAGCCTGCAAAGCCTTGCCGTCCTGCATCATCGCTTCGATCGAATAGGTCGCGACCGCGCCGGGGAAGCGCTCGTTTTCAGGCTTTTCGCCCGCGACAACCGGCAGGGCGATGCACTCCTCGGCAAAGCTGCGATAGACTTCGAGCATCTTCATCGTTTCTTCCATCGCCTCATCGACGGTGGCGTGCGCGGTATGCCCTTCCTGCCACAGGAACTCGGTGGTGCGCAGGAACATCCGCGTCCGCATCTCCCAGCGTACGACATTGGCCCACTGGTTGATAAGGACCGGCAGGTCGCGCCAGCTCTGTACCCAGCGGGAGAAGGCCGCGCCGATCACCGTTTCCGACGTCGGCCGCACGACCAGCGGTTCTTCGAGCTTTGCGTCCGGGTCAGGCACCAGCCTGCCGTCCTTCTGGATCAGCCGGTGATGGGTGACGACCGCCATTTCCTTGGCGAATCCGTCGACATGCTCGGCTTCCTTCTCGAAATAGGAGAGCGGGATGAACAGCGGAAAATAGCAGTTTTCATGGCCCGTGGCCTTGATCCGCGCGTCGAGCAGCGACTGGATGCGCTCCCAGATGCCATAGCCCCATGGCCGGATGACCATGCATCCGCGCACGCCGCTTTCCTCGGCCAGATCAGCCTCCGAAATGACGGCCTGATACCAGGCGGAAAAATCCTGTTCGCGGGTAACCGAAAGTGCGTGCTTCACGACGATGCCTTGGCTGGATCAGTGGGACGGGCGCGCCATAGGGCAAGCCCGCCCTGACTGTCGACCCCGAAGCCGCACCCGTGGATTAAGGTCGATCAGACCAGCTTGTCGATCTTCGCATTGAGCGCGGCGAGTTGCGCCTTGAGATCGGCGATCTCGTCATCCTTGCTCTCATCCGACGCGGCGCTCGCCGATCCCGGCGTGGGAACGCCCGGCATGCCCGGCATGCCCGGCATGCCGCCCTTCAGCGCGCCCGCCGCCGCTTCGAACATCTGCATGTTGCGCTTGGCGATCTCTGCAAGCGGGCCGCCGCCGAACGCGCCCTTCATGGCTTCCTGAAACTGCTGCTGATTCTTGCGGAAAGCCTCCATCGAGGATTCCAGATATTGCGGCACCATCGATTGCATCGAATCGCCGTACATGGAGATCAGCTGGCGCAGGAAATTGACGGGCAGCATATTCTTGCCGCGCTGTTCTTCCTCCATGATGATCTGGGTCAGGACATTATGGGTGATGTCCTCGCCGCTCTTGGCATCGACCACCACAAACTCGCGCCCTTCGCGCGTCATCTGCGACAGAAGATCGAGCGTGATGTAGCTGGACGTTTCGGTATTATAAAGCCGCCTGTTGGCGTACTTCTTGATCACCACCGGCTCCGATTCATTAGCCGCTTTGGATTTGGCCATGGAAAACTCTCCCTATCCTGCCTTTTCCGCACTAGCACAGGGCGCTCCCGCACCGCAACATGGGCCACGGCCTTTGCCTCTTTTCCTCCATATTTTATGGCGCGAGACGGAGGGAGACCCTGAACTGCGGCGCACCGCGCTTCAGGGCCTGCGCAAATATCAAGAGGCGGAGCGAACGCCTCCCCCGCCCCGGCCACCCGCTGCCGCAAGGCATGGCAGCGCGGCATTGCTGCAATATGGGCCTGATAATGGCCGGTTTCCCGTGGTTTTCGTGCCGTCGCTCATCAATCCGCCGCAGGTGCTGGACCTGTCGCCCGAGCGCTCCATGCTGCGCCACATGGCCGCAGCAGGGCATCAGCCCTATCTCGTCGACTGGGGCACCCCGTCCGCCGCAGACGCGACGCTGGATCTGGAGGGGCATGTCACCGCCCGCCTGCTGCCGCTGCTTGCCGCGCTGCCGCGTCCGCCGCTGCTGGTCGGCTATTGTCTGGGCGGAACCCTGGCGCTCGGCGCGGCGGCTTTACATCCCGTGGCGGGAGTCGTGGCGCTGGCCACGCCCTGGCGCTTCGACATATTCTCCGAGGCGGACCGCGATACCGTCGCAAATAGCTGGCAACTGGCCAGGCCCTTGTGCGAGCGATTGGGCTATGTGCCGATGGAGGTGCTTCAGGCGGGGTTCTGGACACTCGATCCAGCGCGCACGATCCGCAAATATGCGGATTTCGCAAGCCTGTCGGCGGGGTCGGACCGCGAGCGCGCCTTTCTCGCGCTAGAGGATTGGGCCAATGCCGGACCGCCGCTCAGCTATGCCGCGGGCCGCGACCTTTTCGAGCAGCTATACGAGTCGAATGTGACAGGCGAAAGTCGCTGGCGGATCGAAGGGACACCCGTCGATCCGCAAGCGCTGCCCTGCCCCACCCTGTCTGTCCGCTCCCTCACCGACCGGATCGTACCGGCGGATTCCGCACCGCAATTGCGAGATAACATGGACTTGCGGCTCGGCCATGTCGGCATGGTGGTGGGTGGCGGGGCACCCGCCGCGCTGTGGCAACCGCTGTCCGAATGGCTTTGCAGTCATGGCGGATAATGATATGTGCGCCCGCAAAATTATCGCACATATCAAGGATCCGGATCGTGTCAGACATCGTCATTACCGCTGCAAAGCGTACCCCCGTCGGCAGCTTCATGGGTGCGTTCGGTAATATAGCCGCGCACGAGCTGGGCCGCGTCGCGATCCTCGCCGCGCTGGAGCAGGCGGGCGTTGCCCCGGACGAGGTCGATGAAGTCATTCTGGGCCAGATTCTGACCGCCGGTCAGGGCCAGAACCCCGCGCGTCAGGCCTCCGTCAATGCCGGCATCCCGGTTGAAAAGACCGCGATCGGCATCAACCAGCTTTGCGGATCGGGCCTGCGCGCGGTCGCGCTCGCGGCCCAGGCGATCAGCGCGGGCGACGCCCGGATCATGGTTGCCGGTGGGCAGGAAAGCATGTCCATGGCCCCGCATGCGCAATATCTGCGCGGCGGCGTGAAAATGGGTCCGGTCTCCTTTCTCGATACCATGACCCATGACGGCCTGACCGACGCCTTCAACAATTATCATATGGGCATGACGGCAGAAAATCTGGCCGAGAAATATCAGATCACGCGCGAGGAGCAGGATGTGTTCGCGGTCGGCAGCCAGAACCGGGCCGAAGCGGCGCGCACCGCCGGCCGGTTCCGCGATGAGATCGCGCCTGTCACGGTCAAGGGACGCAAGGGCGACACGATCGTCGATGCCGACGAATATATCCGCGCCGGTGCAACCCTGGAATCGATCCAGTCGCTCAAGCCCGCCTTCAAGAAGGACGGCAGCGTCACCGCCGGCAACGCGAGCGGCATCAATGACGGCGCGGCCGCGCTGGTGCTGATGACGGCGACCGAAGCCGCGCAGCGCAATGCGCCGGTGCTGGCCCGCATCGCCTCCTTCGCGACGGCGGGCGTCGACCCCGCCTATATGGGAATCGCCCCCGCTCCCACCACGCGCAAGGCGCTGGCCAAGGCCGGATGGTCGCTGGCCGATCTCGACCTGATCGAGGCGAATGAAGCCTTCGCCGCCCAATCGCTGGCGGTGGGCAAGGAACTTGGCTGGGACTGGGACAAGGTCAACGTCAATGGCGGCGCGATCGCGATCGGCCATCCGGTCGGGGCATCGGGCGCGCGCGTCCTGACGACGCTGCTGTACGAAATGCAGCGGCGTGACGCGAAAAAGGGCCTCGCAACCCTGTGCATCGGTGGCGGCATGGGTGTCGCCATGTGCCTGGAACGCTGAGGCCTGTGACGAGGAAGGGTTCGGCGCGACAAGGCTGAACCCCTTCCTTCCTGCATTTTCGCATCCTCATCCTGTCTCAAAACGGGAAGCCGTGCGATCGGTGGCGCCGGAATACTGGCGCTGACCGACACTATGGTTAAGGAAGGATTATGCATTCCTTCCGCCTTCCCCTCCTCTGTCTTATGGCGGCCTGCGCCGTGCTGCTCCCGGCCGGAGCGGCGAGCGCGCAGGAACGCCTGGCCCCCGGCGGCTATCGCTGGCTGGACGAAGGGCCATGGTCCGGTCCCATCTACATGATCATCAGCATCGAGCGGCAGCAGATCCATCTCTATGATGGCGACCGGCTGATCGCGATGGCTGCCGTATCGACCGGCAAGAAGGGCCATGGCACGCCCAAGGGCGACTTCACGATCCTGCAAAAGCGGCAATATCACCGCTCCAACATCTATTCGAACGCGCCCATGCCGTTCATGCAGCGGCTGACGTGGGACGGGATCGCGCTGCATGCCGGGCATGATCCGGGCTATCCGGCGAGCCATGGCTGTATCCGTCTGCCCTATGCCTTTGCGCAAAAGCTGTTCGGCATCACCCGGATCGGGACACTGGTCAGCGTGACCGCGAACCGCCTCAGCCCGGCGCTGATGGTCGATGCGCTGGTGCTGGCCGATCCGGGCGCCACCATCGTCACCTTCACGCCACAAAGCGGCGGGGCGCCTTACCGACGCCCCGCGCCATTACCGAGGGACGAAAATGGCGATGTGCCGCTGCTGGAGATCGACCCCGGCATCTTTCTGCTGAGGCTGTTGCGACCATGATCGCGGCCCTCCGCATGGGAGGGCCTTTGCGATCAGATCATCGCCATGCCGCCATTCACATGCAGCGTCTGGCCGGTGACGTATCCGGCTTCCTTGCTGGCGAGATAGACCACCGCCGCGCCGATATCCGCGCCCTCGCCCAGATCGCCTGCGGGGATTTTCGTGAGGATCGCGCCCTTCTGCGCGTCGTTCAGCGAATCCGTCATGGCCGAGCGGATGAAGCCCGGCGCGACGCAATTCACGGTGATGCCCCGGCTCGCCAGTTCCTGCCCCAGCGATTTGGACATGCCGATGATGCCCGCCTTGGACGCGGCATAATTGGCCTGCCCCGGATTGCCGGTGACGCCGACGACCGAGGTGATCGAGATGATGCGGCCAAAGCGCGCCTTCATCATCGGCTTGGCCGCCGCGCGGATCAGCCGGAACGCTGCCTCCAGATTGACCGAGATGACGTCATTCCACTCCTCATCCTTCATCCGCAGGATCAGGTTGTCGCGGGTCACACCGGCATTGTTGACCAAAATGTCGATCCGTCCTCCCAATGCTTCCACGGCCTGCGGGATCAGCGCATCGACCGACGCCGGATCCGACAGGTTGCAAACGAGGGTCTTATGATCGCCACCCAGTTCGGCCGCGAAGGCGTTTAGCTTGTCCGCATTGCTGCCTGACAGCGCCAGCGTCGCGCCCTGCGCCGCCAGCGCCCGTGCGATGGCGGAACCGATGCCGCCCGATGCGCCTGTCACCAGCGCGGTCATGCCTGAAAGGTCGAACATATCCTGCCCCTATTTATGTTAGAATGCGGCCAGCGCCGCTTCGATATCGTCCATCGTCACGATGCTCGTCACTTTCGCGTCAGGCGCGATGCGCTTGACCATCGGCCCCAGCACCTTGCCGCCCACTTCCACGAAGTCGGTGACGCCCGCGTCCCACATGGCCGCGACGCTTTCGCGCCAACGCACCCGCCCCGTCACCTGCTCCACCAATCGCACGCGGATGTCCGCCGGATCGGCGGTCGGCGCGGCCAGCACATTGGCGTAGACCGGCAGCAACGGCGCGTTGATCGTCGCCTTGCCGAGCGCATCCTCCATCGCTTCCGCCGCCGGCTGCATCAGCGGGCAATGGAAAGGAGCGGACACGGGCAACAGCACGCCGCGCTTGATACCATGGTCCTTGACCAGCGCGATCGCCCGCTCGACCGCACCGCGATGGCCGGAAATCACGACCTGGCTCGGATCATTGTCGTTGGCGACGGTGCAGACCTCGCCCTGCGCCGCGGCATCGGCCAGCGCCTGCGCCTTTCCGATATCCGCGCCGAGCAGCGCCGCCATCGCGCCTTCGCCAACCGGCACCGCCGCCTGCATCGCTCGCCCGCGCAGCTTCAGCAGCCGCGCCGTGGTCGCAAGGTCGAACCCCTCGGCCGCACAGAGCGCGCTATATTCGCCCAGACTGTGCCCGGCGACATAGTCGCCCTTGTCGCTCAGCGAAAAACCGGCTTCCCGCTGCATGACGCGCAAGGTGGCGAGCGCATTGGCCATGATCGCGGGCTGCGCATTTTCGGTCAGGGTCAGGTCGCTTTCCGGCCCTTCGATCATGATGCGGAACAAATGCTGCGACAGCGCGTCATCGACTTCCTGAAACAATTCGTGCGCTGCCGGACTTGCCTCGGCCAGCGCCTTGCCCATGCCTACGGACTGGCTACCCTGCCCCGGAAAAAGAAATGCTCTCATCATTCGCTCTCTAACCTGGCGCACGAAAGCGCCGACTTTCTCAACCTTGTTACACTTTACGACATAAACGCCGTTGAGGCTGGCCCATGATTTCGGCAGGGTGGAAGATCGCCTCACCCTGAAGATCGGGCTGCCTGCCGCCCCCCTTAACGATGACGGAGTGCAAGGAAAAGGTGCGATATCGCATTGCCCCAATCGCGGGAACTGCTCTGTTGCTGTCCGCCTGTGCGGCCGGACCGGATTATAGCGCGCCACAGGTCGGCGCGCTCGGTGTGCCCGCCGGTTACAGCCAGGGGCCGACCGCGTCGATCGACGAAGCCGATCTCGCCAGCTGGTGGACGCGGCTGGGCGACCCCGCGCTGAATGCGCTCGTCGGTCAGGCGATCGCGGGCAATCTCGACATTGTGCAGGCGCAGGCGCGGCTGCGTCAGGCACGGGAGTCGCTGCGGCAGGCGAATGCGGCTTTCCTGCCGCAGATCGACGCCTCCGGTTCGGGCGGCCGCAATTATAACAGCGCGGGCGGCGGCACGCGGGTCGACAGCAACGGCAACATCATCAGCAGTGGCGTGGGCAAATGGAGTGGCAACTATTCCGCCCGTGCGAACGCTAGCTGGCAGATCGACCTGTTCGGAGAACTCTCCCGCTCGTCGGAAGCCGCTCGCGCCGATCTTGCCGCGTCGGGCTATGATCTCGCCAATGTGCGGATGACGATCATATCGGAACTCGTCACCAATTATGTGCAGGCGCGGCTGGCGCAAAACCAGCTCGCCATCGCGCGCGAGACGCAGCGTGTGCAGCAGGATAATTTCGATATCGCCCGCTGGCGCTTGCAGGCGGGGCTGGTCTCGTCGTTCGATGTCGAACAGGCGCGCGCCCAGCTCGCGCAGACCAGCGCGACCGTCCCGCAACTGGAATCATCGCTGCGTGGCAGCCTCAACCGTATCGCCGTGCTGACGGGTCAGGCGCCGGGTGAAGCGACCCGCGCGCTCGAAGCGCCAGCGCCCATCCCAACGGCGGCGAGCAGCATCGCCACCGGCATCCCCGCCGACACGCTGCGCCAGCGCCCCGATGTCCGTTCGGCCGAGCGCGCGCTCGCCGCCGCGACCGCGCGGATCGGCGTGGCGCAGGCGCAGCTTTATCCCTCGCTCGGGATCAGCGGCAATATCGGCACCAGCGCCGCCAGCTTCAAAAATCTGTTCGACATCGTCACCGGCGGGATTTTCGCCAATGTCGCGCAGGTGATTTTCGACGGCGGCAGGCTGGCGTCGCAGGTACGCTCGCAACGGGCCGCGACCGATGCCGCCTTCGCCGCCTACAAGCAATCGGTGCTGACGGCGCTGGAGGATGTGGAAAACGCCATGGCCGCCCTCACCGCCGCGCAGCAGCGCCGGGAGCAGTTCGCGATCGCGTTCGACGCGTCGAACAACGCCGCGATCCTTGCGCGCAGCCAGTATCGCGCCGGCCTGATCGACTTTCAGACGCTGCTGACCAGCGAGAACAGCCTTTTGAACGCGCGCAACAGCCTGGCCTCCGCGCAGTCCGATGCCGTGCTCGGCCTCGCCCAGCTTTACAATGCGCTGGGCGGCGGCTGGCAGAATATGGAAAACCGCCCCGATGAGCAATGACGTGACCCCCGATGCGGACCTCGACGACTTTCTGGGGGTCAAGCCGCAAAAACCGTGGCGCAAATGGGCGATCCGGGGTGCCATCGGCGTTGTGCTGCTGGTGGCGATCCTGCTGCTGGCCCGCTGCTTTTCCGGTGAAGACAAACCCAATTATGCCACGCGGGAGGTGCGCAAGGGCGACCTGACCGTCACGGTTTCGGCGACAGGCAACCTCAAGCCGATCAATCAGGTCGATGTCGGGTCCGAACAGTCGGGCAAGATCACGGCAGTCTATGTCGATGTGAACGATCGCGTGCGCAAGGGCCAGAAGCTCGCCGAACTCGACACCCGTCGACTGGTCGATGCCGTCAACCAGAACCGCGCGCAGGTCTCCGCCTCGCAGGCAAGCGTGACACAGGCGCAGGCGCAGGTCGCGCTGGCCAGGGCCACGCTCGACCGGCAGCTCAATGTCTATCAGCTATCGGGCGGCAAGGTGCCTGCCAGGACCGAACTCGATACCGCGCGCGCCAATGTGCAGAACGCGCTCGGCGCACTGCGGGCGCAGCAGGCGCAGGTGGACGTGTCCCGCGCCCAGCTGGCGACAGCGCAGACCAACCTGTCGATCGCGCAGATCGTGTCGCCGGTGAACGGCGTCGTGCTGGCGCGCAATATCGAACCTGGTCAGACCGTCGCCGCGTCGCTCAACGCCCCGGTCCTGTTCACCCTTGCCGAAGACCTGACCCAGATGGAAGTCGACGTCGCCGTGGACGAGGCCGATGTCGGCCAGCTCAAGGATGGCCAGACCGCCAGTTTCGCCGTCGACGCCTTTCCCGGCCGCACTTTCCCGGCCAACGTCACGCGGGTGAATGTCGGCTCCAATAGCAGCAGCACCACGAGCACCGCCTCGTCAGGCACGACAAGCGCCACGGCGGGCACGGTGGTCGCCTATACCGCCGTGCTGGCGGTGAATAATCAGGATGAAACGCTGCGCCCCGGCATGACCGCGACGGCGGATATCGTGACGCAGCAATTGCGCGACGTCCTGCTCGTCCCCAACGCGGCGATGCGCTTCAAGCCGAGCGCGGGCAAGGGCGGCGGCGGCATTACCAGCGTTCTGCCCGGTCCCGGTCGCCTGCGTCGCGGCAATGCGCGGCAGGTCAGCTTCGGGGCGGGCAGCAGCCAGACCGTCTATGTGCTGGGCGAGGACGGCCAACCCAAGCCGGTGCAGATCGTTATCGGCGCGAGCGACGGCGCCCGCACGGTCGTCACCGGCGGCGACCTGAAGCCCGGCATGCGCGTCATCACCGGGCAGCTTGCCGCCGGGCAGCAGGCCCCCGCCGACGATCAGACGCCGGGCGAACAGCGCAGCCGCGAACGCGCCGCCGACAATCGGCGCGATCCTGCCACCGACGGCAGTCCCGCCAGCATGGGCAAGCTCGGCAATTCGGGCGACGCGAAGCCGCAGACCGCGCCGGTCGCCCCGGCCAGTCGGTAAAGCATGAGCGGCGACCCGATCATATCGCTACGCGGCGTAACCAAAATCTATGGCGAGGGCGCGACCGCGTTTCAGGCGCTGAAAGGCATCGACCTCGACATCGCGGCGGGCGATTTTGTCGCGGTCATGGGACCTTCGGGGTCCGGCAAATCGACCACGATGAACATATTGGGCTGCCTCGACGTGCCGTCCGGTGGCACTTTCCTGTTTCGCAAACGCCATGTCGAACGGCTCGACCGCGACCAGCGCGCCTTGCTGCGCCGCCGCTATCTCGGTTTCGTGTTTCAGGGGTTCAATCTGCTCGCCCGCACCACCGCGCTCGAAAATGTCGAGCTGCCGCTGCTGTATCGCGGCGAGGATAAAAAGACGCGCTATGACATGGGCATGGCGGCGCTCGACAAGGTGGGCCTCAAGGACTGGTGGGACCATACGCCCTCCGAGCTTTCCGGCGGGCAGCAGCAGCGCGTCGCCATCGCCCGCGCCATCGTCACTCACCCCGATGTACTGCTCGCCGACGAACCGACCGGCAATCTCGATTCGGAACGATCGGTTGAGATCATGGAATTGCTGACCGACCTCAATCAGAATAGCGGCATCACCGTGCTGATGGTGACGCATGAGCCGGACATGGCCGCCTTCGCCCGCACGATCGTCCATTTCAAGGACGGGCTTGTGGAACGGGTCGAGCCGGGGGCGGCGGCCTGATGCTGGGCACCACCGTCATCCTCGCCCTGCGCGCGATCAACCGGCACAAGCTGCGCAGCTTCCTCACGACGCTGGGTATCATCATCGGCGTGGCGTCGGTGGTCGCGATGGTCACGCTCGGCAATGGCGCGACCGCCGCCGTGCGGCAGCAGATCAGCTCGCTCGGCGCGAACGTGCTGCAACTGCGGCCCGGTCAGGGGTTTGGCCGTGGCGGCGGCGGTCCGCGCCCGCCCGATTTCAAACCTGCGGACCTGACCGCGATCGAAAACCAGCTCACCGGCGTGCGCGCTGTCGCGCCGGTCGTGCAGTCGAGCGGCACCGCCATCTATGAAGGCAATAACTGGTCGACCACCGTCTATGGCACGACATCGGCCTATTCCGATGTCCAGCAATGGAAAGCGCAAAGCGGACGCCTGTTCATGCCCGACGAGGAGGAAGCCGGTCGCCCGGTCTGCCTCATTGGCAATACGGTGCGCACCAACCTGTTTCAGAGCACCGACCCGGTCGGCAAACGGATGCGGATCAAGGGCGTGTCCTGCCAGGTGATCGGCGTGCTCGCGACGCGCGGGCAAGGCGGCTTTGGCGATCAGGACGATGTCGTCGTCATGCCGATCAAGTTCGTCCAGCGCCGCTTCACCGGCGATCGCGACATCAGTCAGATCATGATCGCGGTCGACGACGCCTATGACACCAGCGTCGTGCAGGCGAGCCTGGAGGAACTGATGCGCGAACGGCGCAAGATCAAGCCGGGCGCGGACGATAATTTCAACGTGTTCGACACCAAGCAGATTTCCGACACGCTGACCGGCACGACCACGATCCTGACGCAGATCGTCGGCGCGGTCGCCGCTATCTCGCTGCTGGTCGGCGGCATCGGCATCATGAACATCATGCTTGTGTCGGTAACGGAGCGCACGCGCGAAATCGGCATACGCCTCGCCATCGGCGCGGTCGCGCGCGAGGTGCTGTTGCAGTTTCTGGTGGAGGCGATCGTGCTGTCGTGCCTGGGCGGATTGATCGGGCTGGTCCTCGCGCTGGCGGCCTCTCTCGCCATCGCCCCGCTGATGCAGGTGCCCTTCATTTTCGACCTTAAGGTCAATCTGATCGCCTTCCTGTTTTCCGCGGCGATCGGCGTGGTGTTCGGCTATTTCCCCGCCCGCCGCGCCGCCGCGCTCAACCCGATTGATGCCCTGCGCCACGAATAAATCATTGGAAACCGGCCATTTATGAACAGCGGTTCAGGCTAAATCTTAAACTGATACATTTTCCGACAATCTTTGCGCTTCCCCGGCACAAGCTTGCGACAAGTGCGTCCTATCTCTGTCTTCGACGCCGGAAGCGGCGCCTGGATCGAAAGAGGAGCAAAGACATGAAGAAGTTTCTGATGGCGCTGATCGCAACCACGATGGTCACCAGCCCGATGATGGTCGCACAGGCACAGGCCGCGCCGCAGCGCGAAGTCACCCGCGTCGTCGAGCGCGACCATCACGGCCGCACCGTGGTCGAAAAGCGGACTGTCGTTCGCAACGATCGCGACCGGCACGACATGCGCAACGATCGCCGTGGCTATCATGGCAAGCGTTGGGCCAAGGGCCAGCGTTTCGACCGCCGCTATGCGACCAACTATCGGGTCGTGAACAATTATCGCGACTATCGCCTGTCCGCCCCGCCGCGCGGCTATCACTGGGTTCGCTCGGGCAATGACGCGGTTCTGGTCGCCGTGACCAGCGGGATCATTGGAGCAATCATCGGCGGCGCGATCCGCTGACCAGACGGAGCGCCCCGGAGCCATGGTTCCGGGACGTTGCTCTTAGGGTTTGTCTCGAAATGCGCGGAAGGGCGCAGTTCGGTTGCCGCACCGGCCCTCACCCCCACCCGACCGCCCATTCAGGATACACTCTGTGGGCGGTCGGCCGGGGGTGCGGGCCGGTGCGGATCGAGACAAGCCCTTATACCAGCCTGGTCAGATAATAGACCGCGATCACCAGAAAGACCGCCGTCGTCTTGATGAGCGTCAGCGCGAAAATATCCTTATAAGCCTGCCTGTGGGTCAGCCCCGTCACCGCCAGCAGGGTGATGACAGCGCCATTATGCGGCAGGCTGTCCATGCCGCCACTCGCCATCGACGCGACGCGATGCAGAACCTCGGGCGGAATGCCAGCCGCCCTGCCCGCAGCGGAAAATTGCTCCGCCATAGCGGCAAGCGCGATCGACAGCCCGCCCGAAGCCGAGCCGGTGATACCCGCCAGCGAGGTCACGGTAATCGCCTCGTTCACCAGCGGATTGGGTACGGCCTTCAGCGCCTCCTTCACCACCAGAAAGCCCGGCAGCGCCGCAATCACCGCGCCAAAGCCATATTCGACCGCCGTGTTCATGCCCGCAAGCAACGCGCCGCCCACCGCCGCGCGCGATCCTTCGGCAAAGCGCCGGGAAACAGGGCCCCACGCGAACAGCAATATGGTCGCAATGCCCAGCAGCAGCGCGCCCTCCACGGCCCACAGCGCCGCCATCTGCGCGATCTTGACGGTGACGGGCTCGGCCATGCCCGCCAGCGAAAGCGTGACCTCCTCCCCCGTCACCCATTGCGGGATCAGCAGGGTGAGCGACAGATTGGCCCCGCCCACCACGACCAGCGGCAGCATCGCCACCAGCGGATGTGCGCGCGCTCCGCCCTCCTCCTCCGGCGCCGGTTCGTTGACCAGCGTTTCGGGCGCGCCATATCCTTCACCTGCCGCGCTCATCGCCCGCCGCCGCCAGTTGAGATAGGCAAGGCCCGCCGTGACGATGAAGATCGATCCGATCACGCCCAATATCGGCGCCGACCAGGTCGTCGTGCCAAAGAAGCTGGTGGGGATGATATTCTGGATCTGGGGCGTGCCGGGCAGCGCGTCCATGGTGAAGGTGATCGCACCCAGCCCGATCGTGGCGGGCACCAGCCGTTTGGGAATGTCGGCCCGGCGAAACATTTCGGCGGCAAAGGGATAGACCGCGAACACCGCGACGAACACCGATACGCCGCCATAGGTCAGCAGCGCCGTCACGATCATGATCGCCGGAATCGCCCGCTTCGCACCGACGAAGCCGATCACCGCCGTCACGATCGCTCGGGAAAAGCCCGAAATTTCCACCAGCTTGCCAAACAGCGCCCCCAGCAGGAACACGGGGAAATACAGCTTCAGGAAGGTCGCCGCCTTGTCCATGAACAGGCCGGAAAAGGCGGCGGGCACGGCCGATGGATCGGTCAGGAACACCGCCAGCATCGCCAGCAGCGGGGCCATCAGGATGACGCTCATCCCGCGATAGGCCGCGATCATCAGGAGGATGAGGGATAGACCCGCTATGCCGACTGCCACCTGTTCGCCCCTTTTCGCCCGATGAACCCCGTTGCTCTAGGCGGCGCGCGGCGTCACGCCAAGTCTCCCTTGCCTTTTCCCCTCCTTTCCGTCATAGGCGCCGCTTCGTTCGGATCGGGCTTTACCTGATTCCGCGCGAAAGACTGAATGAGACGACAGCCGGAGGGGCGTTGCGCATGGGGCGCGCGTCAGCGATCGGCCAACAGAAAAGGTTTAGACATGGCTCTTTACGAGCATGTGTTCCTTGCGCGCCAGGATCTGGCACAGGCGCAGGTGGACGCTCTGGCGGAAACCGCCACCAAGATCGTCGAGGAAAACAAGGGCAAGGTCACGAAGGTCGAGACCTGGGGCCTGCGCAGCCTCGCCTACAAGATCGCGAAGAATCGCAAGGCGCATTATGTCATGCTCAACATCGACGCGCCCGGTGGCGTGATCGCCGAGCTGGAGCGCCAGACGCAGATCAACGAAGACGTCATCCGCTATATGACCATCAAGGTCGAAGAGCTGGAAGCCGGCCAGTCGGTGATGATGCGCAAGCAGGAACGTTCGGAGCGTGGTGATCGCGGCGACCGTGGCCCCCGTGGCCCGCGCGAAGATCGTGGCGACCGGGGTGACCGCGGCGGCGATCGTGGTGATCGCGGCCCGCGCCGTGACGAAACCGCTGGCGAGTAAGGAGACCTAAATCATGGCACGCCCATTTTTCCGCCGCCGCAAGAGCTGCCCCTTCGCCGCCAAGGATGCGCCGAAGATCGATTATAAGGACGTCCGTCTGCTCCAGGGCTTCGTGTCCGAGCGCGGCAAGATCGTCCCCAGCCGCATCACGGCCGTTTCGGCCAAGAAGCAGCGTGAACTGGCCCAGGCCATCAAGCGCGCCCGTCATCTGGGCCTGCTGCCCTACATCGTGAAGTAAGGGAGTAGCCCCATGGAAATCATTCTGCTCGAACGCATCGAGAAGCTGGGCGCCATCGGCGATGTCGTCACCGTGAAGGACGGCTATGCCCGTAACTTCCTGTTGCCCAACCGCAAGGCGCTCCGGTCCAACAACGCCAATAAAAAGGTGTTCGAGGCCAACCGCGCCAAGATCGAGGCTGACAACGCCGCTCGCCGCTCGGACGCCGAAAAGGCTGCCGATGGCGTCAACGGCACCCAGGTCGTCCTGATCCGTCAGTCGTCCAACGCGGGCGCATTGTATGGTTCGGTTGCGGTCCGCGACATCGTGGAAGCGCTGCACGCCGACGGCAAGACCAACGTCAACAAGGCGATGGTCGTGCTGGAACGCCCGATCAAGACGCTTGGCCTGTTCGACGTCAAGGTCGCGCTGCACCCCGAGGTCAGCGTCACCATTCAGGTGAACGTCGCCCGTTCGCCGGAAGAAGCCGATCTTCAGGCGCAGGGCGTCGACGTGATGGCCGACCTGTTCGAAAAGGACGAGAGCGGCTTCACCGAAGATTATGATCCCAATGCCGAACCGGGCGAAATCGCCACGGACGTGCAGGAAGAATCGACCGAGGAAGCCTGAAGCTTTCGACCGGAACGACAAGGAAAGCCGCCCCTCGCCGGGCGGCTTTTTTTGTTGCATGACGAACCTGTCGCCTGCCTGATTGGGCGCCGTGCGCCGGTCGGGCGTCAGGAGATTGCCGATGCAGATCGCAGCGCGCGGAGTTTGGCGGTCCATCGCGGCTGTCTGGCCAGCCCTGCTCGCTTGCGCACTGCTGCTGCTGTCGCTCGCGCTGTTCTGGCCGGGCGTCGCCACCTACGACGCCGTCACCCAATATGCGCAGGCATTGAGCGGGCGCTATGATGACTGGCATCCGCCGATCATGGCGCGGCTATGGTCGTTGCTCGATCCGGCGGATCTCGGCGGGGGACCGATGCTGGGCCTGCAACTGCTGGGCTACTGGCTGGGGCTTGGGGCGCTCGCCCTTGGCGTCGACGGGCGGCGGACGATCGTCATTCTCGCCATCGGCCTGTTTCCGCCCCTGCTTGGCTGGCAGGGCGTCATCGTCAAGGACAGCCAGATGGTGGGCGCGCTGGTCGCGGCGTCCGGCCTTGTCGGTCTTTACCGCTTGCGGGACCGTCCTGTCCCGGTGCGGGTATGGATCGCCGTCGCGATCTGCCTTGTCTACGCGACGCTGATCCGCGCGAACGCAGTCTTTTCCACCGTGCCGCTGATGCTGCTCCTGTCCCGTCGTCAGTGGTCGCCATTCCAGCTCGGTTTCGCCCTGCTGGCGACGACGACCCTCATTCTGGCCGTGTCGCCATCGATCAACCAAGATATTTTCGGGGCGGCGGACAGCGGCGTGCGGCGCAGCGAACCGCTTTACGACCTTGCCGGCATCGCTACCCGCGCCAGCGATGGGGCGGTGCCCGGTCTCAGCCCTTCGGCGGTCGCAGCGCTTGATCGGGCGCATTGCGTCAAGCCGCTCTTCTGGGACCCGCTGGGCGAAACGCCAGCCTGCACGAACGCCATCGCTCCGTTGGCCCATCGCAAGGTCAGCGACCTCTATATCGCGCTCGCCGTGGCGGCGGCGCAGCATCCATTGGCCTATCTCTCCCATCGCCTCGCGCATCTCAATTCCAGCGAGCGCTGGCTGGTGCCGTGGCATTGGCCGCTCGCCGCGCCGCCCGCCAGAAGCGAACCCAACCATCTGGGGCTGCGCAATCCGGCAAGCCCCGTCGCCCCCTATTGGCAGCACCTCGCCGCGAACATCGCCGAAACGCCGCCGGGCTGGCCGATTTTCTGGATGGTGATGATGGTCTGGGGGTTATGGGCGGCGCTGAGAGGACCGCAGGATCCGCGCGCCCGGCTGGCCATCGCCCTGTTCGGCTCGGCCTTGTGTCAGGAGCTCAGCTTCACGCTCATCAGCCTGTCGTCGGACCTGCGCTATCATCTCTGGCCGATCATGGCGACCGCGCTCGGCTGGGCGCTGATCGCGGGCCGCCCGACGGGCAGGCGACGGGTTCAGATCATGGGCGCCATCCTTGCCGCCATAATGGTTTCGGGCCTCGCCGCCCGCATGATCCTGCCCGCGCCGCCGTCGCGCTATGCCGACCTGCTCCTGTAGCGTGGAGCTGATCCCTAATCGTCCTGCGCCGCCCTCACCGCGCCCTTATGCGCCTTGGCATTATGGACATAATGTTCGATGCCCTCGCGCATGTCGATCAAGGCGACATCGGGCAGATCGCGCATATATTTCGCTGGGCGGCCCGCCCAGAGCTGACGATGCGGCACGGTCTTGCCGGGCGACAGCAGCGCGCCCGCCGCCAGCATCGCGTCATGTTCGACCGTGCAGCCGCTCATCACGATCGCCCCCAGTCCGACGAACGATCGGTCCTCAAGCACGCAGCCATGGACCATCGCCATATGGCCGATCAGCACATCGTCGCCGATCAGCGTAGGCCACCCCTCGACGGGCGCGGCAATGCCGTCGCCGGGGCTGTCGCAATGAATGACCGACCCGTCCTGAATATTGGTACGCGCGCCGATGCGGATGCGGTTCACGTCCGCCCGGATGACGCAATTATACCAGACGCTCGCATCGGCGCCGATTTCGACATCGCCGATGATCCGGCAGCCGGGCGCGATGAAGGCGCTGGGGTGGATGCGCGGCGTTTTGCCGTTCAAGGTCAGCAGAGTCACGCCGGGATGATCGGTCATATCGTCAGGCTCCCAGCAGTCGCGCCGCATGCAGCGCATGATAGGTCAGCACGCCGCAACAGCCCGCCCGCTTGAACGCCATCAGCGTTTCCAGCACCAGCGCGTCACGATCCCCCGCGCCAACCGCCGCTGCCGCCTCGATCATCGCATATTCGCCCGATACCTGATAAGCAAAGACCGGCACGGCGAAAGCATCCTTCACGCGGGCGACGATGTCGAGATAGGGCAGGCCCGGCTTCACCATGACGCTGTCCGCGCCCTCGGCCAGATCGAGCGCGACCTCGCGCAGGGCCTCTTCGCCATTGGCCGGGTCCATCTGGTAATTTTTCTTGTCGCCCTTCAACAGCCCGCGTGATCCCACCGCATCGCGAAACGGGCCGTAAAAGGCGCTCGCATATTTGGCGGCATAGGCCATGATCTGGACATTATGATGCCCGTCCCGCTCCAGCGCCAGCCGGATCGCGCCGACGCGGCCGTCCATCATGTCGCTGGGCGCGATGATGTCCGCCCCCGCCGCCGCCTGATTGAGCGACTGGCCGATCAATATGTCGATCGTCGCATCGTTGAGGACATAGCCGGTCGCATCGAGCAGCCCGTCCTGCCCGTGCGCGGTATAGGGATCGAGCGCCACGTCGGTCAGGATGCCGATCTGCGGCACCGCATCCTTGATCGCCCGGATCGCCCGGCACATCAGATTATCGGGGTTCAGAGCCTCCGCGCCATCGTCGCTGCGCCGCGCTGCCTGAGTGTTGGGGAACAGGGCGATGCACGGGATGCCGGCGGCGCTGGCTTCCCTGGCTCGCGCGACGATCAGGTCCACCGACCAGCGCGACACGCCGGGCAATGCCGCGATCGGTTCCTCCACCCCGACGCCTTCGGTCACGAACAGCGGCCACAGGAAATCGCTGGGGTTCAGCCGGTTTTCGGCATGCATCGCCCGGCTCCACGCGGAGGATCGGGTACGGCGCAGCCGCAGGGCGGGATAAGCGGCATGGGTCATGGGCGCGGTGTAGGATGCCGCAGGCGGGGGATCAAGCCGCGACGGCGCACCATCGATCTTGCACCCGCTCACAGGCCCGCTATTCACATGGGCCATGGCAATGGAGCGCAACGCGATGCAGGATGAAAAGCGCGGGATCGGGCGATCCGTGACGCGGGCGCTGCTGCTTGCAAGCCTGTCCCTTTCCGCGCCCGCAGCCGCCGCGACGCAAGGCTATACAATCTCCAGTTTCGACGCGATCCGGGTCGACGCGCCGGTGAGCGTCGTCATCACCACCGGCATGGGCGCTTCGGGCCGGGCCGAAGGGGACCGGGATCTGCTCGACCGGCTGCGAGTCGAAGCGTCAGGCCGGCTGCTCATCATATCCGTGCAGCCGCAAAAAGCAGGCGAGAAGCGCGGCGGCGCAGTCCTGTTGCGCCTGACCACCGGCGATCTGGGCCGTGTCCTGCTGGCGGGGGGCGGATCGGTGACGGTCAACCGGATGCGGGGCCAGCGTGGCGACGTCATCCTTGGTGGCAATGGCGATATCCGCGTCGATGCCGTCGATCTCGACCAGATGAATCTGACCTTGTCCGGCGGCGGCCGCGTGACTCTGGCCGGACGCGTCGGCATGGCGGCCGTGCATGTCACCGGGCCGGGCGTCGTCGCGGGGGAAGCGCTGCGCACGCGGCAGGCGACGATCGGCAATAACGGGCCTGGCAGCGTGCGTCTGATCGCCGACGTCACGGCCAAAATCACCGCGTCGGGATCGGGCGATGTGACCGTCGCCGGCAAAGCCGCCTGCACCGCCGACAATCGCGGCACCGGCACGATCTCGTGCGGCGGAGAACGCTACTGACCGCGCATTTTGCCGTGCTTATCGAAGTCTTTACCTCGGGCGGCTAGCACATCCCCGTCATAACCGGACGGACCCAAAGCATGCGCCGCTTCTTGCCATTCACCTTCCTGACCGCCGCGATGCTCGTGCCGCAGCAGGCCGCGGCGCAGGTCGCCGCCGCCGATAGCGGCGACACCGGCTGGATGATATTCTGCGCCCTGCTGGTCCTGATCGCCGCCCTGCCGGGTCTGGCGCTGCGCCATGCTGGCCTTGTCAATGTCCGCAACAGCCTGTCCGTCACCGTTCAGGGTCTCGCCGTGGCGGCTGCGGTGTCGCTCCTCTGGGCGGTTGCCGGTTACAGCCTCGCCTTCGCGCCCGATGGCTATGGCTGGCTCGGCGGCGGCGGCAATGTGCTGCTGGCCAATCTGGGGGCGCTGCGCGACGGCCTGACCGTGCCCGAATCCGCCTTCGTCCTGTTTCAAATGAGCCTCGCGATATTCGCCGCATGCCTGCTCGTCGGCGCACTCGCGGAGCGCGCGCGGTTCGGCTGGATCGTCGCTTTTGCGCCGCTCTGGCTGCTGCTCGTCTATGCGCCCGTCACCCATTGGGTATGGGGCGGCGGCTGGCTTGCCGAACTTGGCGTGCTGGATTTCGCCGGGGGCGTCGTCATCCATATCAGCGCGGGCTTCTCCGCCCTTGCGCTGGCTCTGCTGATGGGTCGGCGGCGCGAGGTTTCCGAGCCGGGCCACGCCCCACTCCTGACGCTCGCGGGCGGCGGGCTGATCTGGGTCGGCTGGTTCGGCATCGTCGGCGGATGGGCGCTGGGCGCGAGCGACGATGCGGCGAGCGCGATCCTGAACTGCCATTTCGCCGCCTGCGCCGCCGCCCTGATGCGCGCGCTGCTGGACCGGCTGCTTTCCGGCCGCGTCAGCCCCACCGGCCTCTTGTCCGGCGCGTTGTCCGGGCTGGTTGCGATCTCGGCCTCGGCTGGCCTTGTCGGGGTGGGCGGCGCCATCGTGATCGGCGTCATCGCGGCTGTCGTCTGCCGCCTGGGCGCGGCAATGCTTGACGGGCGCATCGACGACCCGGCTGGAGTTTTCGTCATCCACGGTCTGGGCGGGCTGACCGGCATGCTGCTTCTGCCGGTCTTTACCCTTTCCCTGTTCGGTGGCGTCGGCTTCGATCCCGGCATGGGTTTCGACCATGTGCTGCTCAGCCAGGGGATCGGCATGGCCGTGGTCGCATTCTGGTCGATGCTGGGCACAGCCATCGCCGCGCTGATCGTGATGGTCGTCATCCCGATGCGTGTCAGCGAGCAGGATGAGGCGAGCGGACTCGACGCCGTCCAGCATGGGCAGCAGGGCTGGGATTTCCGCTAAAGCCGATGCCCGTCGCCGTCGCCATCTTCGCGCATCAGGAAGAACGCCGGATCGGCGGGTGCCTCGCATCCCTGCCGCTCGACCGGCCGGACACGATCTTTCACGTCCTCGTCAATGGTTCGACCGATGCGACGGCGCAGCGCGCCCGCGAAGCCGCCGGGGGACGCGCCAACATCATCGTCCATGACATTGCGGCAGGCGGCAAGTCGCGGACCTGGAACCATTGCGTCCATCACCTGCTGACCGGCACCGAGGATGCCGTCATATTCATGGATGGCGACGCGGAAATCCTGACCGGGTCGATCGACGCGCTGGTCGCGGACCTCGCCACCAACCCCAATGCGAACGCCGCCGCCGGCATGCCGCTTAACGGCCGCGAGGTTGAACTCTATCGCGAAAATCTGCGGCGCGAGCGTGGCCTGTTCGGCGATCTTTACGCGCTGTCCGGGCCGTTCGTTTCAGCCATTCGCGCGCGCGGCCTGCGCCTGCCCGATGATCTGATCGGCGATGACGGCCTCGTCGCCGCATGGGCGCATACCGATCTTCAGCGTGATGAGGCGTGGGCGCTCGACCGCGTCATCGCCTGCGAACAGGCGGGCTTTGCCTGCGAGCCGGTCGGCCTCACCCGCCCGACGACATGGGCGATGCAGTATAAGCGGCTCATCAACTATTCGGTCCGCTATTTTCAGAACCGCATCATATCGGACATCATGACGCGCGAAGGGCCGGACGGCCTGCCGCCACGGCTGGCGCTGCTTTACCGGGACTGGCTGCCGCGCTGGAAGCCCCGCCCCGGCGTCGACGGCTGGTTCGACCGCAAGGCGCTGGCCCGCATGCGGGCGCGGGCCGTAGACTAATCAGCGGTCCCGGCCGGCCAGTTCCTTGTTGATGAACAGGGCCAGCCCTGTCACCGCAGCACCCGACAACAGATAAACGCCCGATGCCATCACCCCGAAGGTCGCCGACAGCGCCAGCGCGACGAGTGGCGCAAATCCCGCACCCACCAGCCAGGCGAGATCGGACGTCAGCGCCGACCCGGTATAGCGGGTCGCGGTCGAAAAGTTGGACGCCACCACGCCGGACGACTGGCCAAAGCTGAGGCCGAGCAGAATGAAGCCCAGCACCATGAAGGCCACCTCCGACAGATCGCCGCCGTTCAACAGCAGCGGAGCGGCAAGGCTGAACAAGGCGATGCCCGCCGCCGAATAGCCCAGTAGCGCCCGCCGCCCGACCTGATCCGCGACGAAACCCGACACGATGATCGCGAGGATGCCGACGCACGCGCCGACCATCTCGATCCCCAGAAACCGTTCCAGCGGTTGTTCGGTATAAAGCGCGATCCACGACAGCGGGAACACCGTCACCATATGGAACAGCGCGAAGCTGGCCAGCGGCGCAAACGCCCCGATCACGATATTCCGCCCCTCGCTGCGGATCGTCGGCAGGACAGGCGAGGGTTGCAGTTCGCGCGCGTGGAACAACCGCTCGAACTCGTGCGTCACGACGATCCGCAGCCGGGCGAACAGCGCGACGACGTTGATCGCGAACGCCACGAAGAAGGGATAGCGCCAGCCCCAGTCGAGGAAATCCGCCCGCGACAGGGTGGACAGAAAATAGGCAAACATGCCGCTCACCACCAACAGCGCGATCGGCGCGCCAAGCTGGGGCATCATCGCATACCAGCCGCGCCGCCGCCGGGGGGCGTTGAGCGAAAGCAGCGAGGAAAGCCCGTCCCAAGTACCGCCAAGCGCGACGCCCTGACCGCAGCGGAACAGCGCCAGCAGCGCGGCCGACCAATGGCCGATCGTGTCGTAACCGGGCAGGAAGGCGATGGCCGCGGTCGATCCCCCGAGCAGGAACAGGGCGATGGTCAGCTTGACCCCTCGCCCGAACTGCCGGTCCACCGCCATGAAGATCACCGACCCGATCGGGCGCGTCACGAACGCCAGCGCGAAGATCGCGAACGACCAGAGCGTTCCCGCCAGCGGCGTGAGCATGGGAAACACATGCGCCGGAAAGACGATGACCGACGCGATTGCATAGACGAAGAAGTCGAAAAATTCCGATGTGCGCCCGATGATGACGCCGATCGCGATTTCGCCGGGTGCTATCCTTTTTTCCCGCGCGGTGACGGCGCGGGCGTCACGCTCCATCGGAGTGGAGGACGGCCCCTCGTTCGGCGCCTCATTCGGCGTGGTGGTGACGGCGGTCATGGCTTCCTCGCTGCCTGATCTGGCTGGGAACGAACATCGCCGCGCATCGTTGCGCGGGCAAGACTCGTTTCCATGGTCGATCCCACATGCACTATTCCACACCAGTCAGGGGATAGGACAAAAGGTCCAATGTCGAGCGCCGGCCATCCCGATTATGCGGGCTTCATGCCAGCCGACCACCCCTCGCCGCTCCATCGAATCGTGCGCCGCTTGACGCCGCTCGCCCTGTTGCCGCTGGGCGCCTGCAATATGGTGGTCATGAATCCCGCGGGCGACGTCGCCATGCAGCAGCGGGATATCATCATCATCTCCACCGTGCTGATGCTGCTCATCATCCTGCCGGTGATGGCGCTGACCATCTGGTTCGCGTGGAAATATCGGGAAAAGGCGCAGGCGAAGGATTATGATCCCGACTGGGATCATTCGACCAGCCTCGAACTGCTGATCTGGTCCGCGCCGCTGCTCATCATCATCGCTTTGGGCGCGATCACCTGGAGCAGCACGCATCTGCTCGATCCCTATCGCCCGATCGAGCGGCTCGACGCGCAGCGCAAGGTGACGCCCGCCACGAAGCCGCTGCGGGTCGAAGTGGTTGCGATGGACTGGAAATGGCTGTTCATCTACCCCGATCTGGGCATCGCCACGGTCAACGAGCTGGCTGCCCCGGTCGACCAGCCGATCGAGTTCAGGATCACATCCTCCACCATCATGAACAGCTTCTTCGTGCCCGCGCTCGCGGGTCAGATCTACGCCATGCCGGGGATGCAGACGGTGTTGCACGCGGTCGCCAACAAGCCGGGAAATTTCGAAGGGATGTCCGCCAATTATTCGGGCGCCGGCTTTTCGCACATGCGTTTCCCTTTCCGGGCGATGGACCGCGCGGGTTTCGACGCCTGGGTGGCGCAGGCGCGGAGCAGCAAAGCGGTGCTGGACCGCGCGACCTATGTGAAACTGGAACAGCCGAGCGAGAAAGTCCCGCCAATGCTGTTCGGCAAAGTCGAACCGCGCCTGTTCCACGCCGTCCTCAACATGTGCGTGCAGCCCGGCAAACGCTGCATGGATGAGGTCATGATAACCGACATGCGCGGCGGCGCGGGCAAGGAATCGGCGCGCGACACACGGGGCCTGCGCCATGACGGCACGATCGATGTCGGCGGCTTCCACCCGCAGGAGCCGGGCCGCAAGGGCGAAATCGCCCAGCCCGCCGGCATGACCCCCGCCGCCGAACGCACCCCGGCGGAGCAGGGCAGCCCTGCGCCCGGCCAGAAGGACCGGGACGACATGCACGATATGCCCGGCATGTGATCCCCATGCGCACCGCCCTCCCCCATCTCATCCGTTCGAGGCCCTGACATCCATGTCTCCACATCCTGCCTCCGAAAATAGCGGCATCTGGAAAGTCCTCTTCGGTCGCCTCGACTGGAGCGCCATTCCCTATCATGAACCGATCCTCGTCGGCACCTTCGCCATGGTCGCGATCGGCGGCGCGATCGTGCTGGGGGCGGTTACGAAATATCGGCTCTGGGGCTGGCTGTGGCGCGACTGGTTCACCACCGTCGATCACAAGCGCATCGGCATCATGTACATGATCTTAGGGCTAGTCATGTTCGTGCGCGGTTTTGCCGACGCGATCATGATGCGCTTGCAGCAGGCGATGGCCTTCAACGGGTCCGAAGGTTATCTCAACGCCCATCATTACGATCAGATTTTTACGGCGCATGGCGTCATCATGATCTTCTTCGTCGCGATGCCGCTGATTACGGGCCTGATGAACTATATGGTCCCGCTCCAGATCGGGGCGCGCGACGTCAGTTTCCCGTTTCTCAATAATTTCAGCTTCTGGATGACGACCGCCGGTGCGGTCATCACGATGATGTCGCTGTTCGTGGGCGAATATGCGCGCACGGGCTGGCTCGCCTATCCGCCGCTCTCTGGCATCGCCTATTCGCCGGGCGTGGGCGTCGATTATTATATCTGGGGCTTGCAGATCGCGGGCATCGGCACGCTGTTATCGGGCGTCAATCTGATCGCGACCATCGTCAAGATGCGCGCGCCGGGCATGTCGATGATGAAGCTGCCGATCTTCGTGTGGACCTCGCTCTGTTCCAACATCCTGATCGTCGCGGCCTTTCCGGTGCTGACCGCCGTGCTCGCACTGCTCAGCCTCGACCGCTATGTCGGCACGGCCTTCTTCACCAATGACATGGGCGGCAACCCCATGATGTATGTGAATTTGATCTGGATCTGGGGCCACCCGGAAGTCTATATTCTCATCCTGCCGCTGTTCGGCGTCTATTCCGAAGTCACCTCGACCTTCTCGGGCAAGCGCCTGTTTGGGTATACGTCGATGGTCTATGCGACGGTCGTCATCACGATCCTGTCCTACCTCGTATGGCTGCACCATTTCTTCACCATGGGGTCGGGGGCCAGCGTCAACAGCTTCTTCGGCATCACTACGATGGTCATTTCCATCCCGACCGGCGCGAAGATCTTCAACTGGCTGTTCACCATGTATCGCGGGCGCATCCGCTTCGAATTGCCGATGATGTGGACGGTCGCTTTCATGCTGACGTTCGTCGTCGGCGGCATGACCGGCGTGCTGCTCGCTGTGCCGCCCGCCGACTTCGTGCTGCACAACTCGCTGTTCCTGATCGCGCATTTCCACAATGTCATCATCGGCGGCGTGCTGTTCGGCATCTTCGCGGCGATCAACTACTGGTGGCCCAAGGCGTTCGGCTTCCGGCTCGACCCGGTCTGGGGCAAGCGCAGCTTCTGGCTGTGGGTCGTGGGCTTCTGGGTCGCCTTCATGCCGCTTTATGTGCTGGGGCTGATGGGCGTCACCCGCCGAATGCGCGTGTTCGACGATCCGGGCTTGCAGATCTGGTTCCAGATCGCAGCGCTGGGTGCGTTCATGATCGCAGCGGGGATCGCCTGCATGTTCATCCAGTTCTTCGTCAGCATCCGCAATCGTGAAGCGTTGCGCGACATCACCGGCGATCCATGGAACGGCCGCACGCTCGAATGGGCGACCAGTTCGCCCCCGCCCGACTATAATTTCGCCTTCACCCCCGTCATCCACGATGGAGACGCCTGGGCGGATATGAAGAAGCGCGGCTATCAGCGGCCCCTGTCGGGCTATGAGGCGATCCATATGCCGAGCAACACCGGCACCGGCATCATATTGGGCGGCCTGTCGATCGCCTTCGCCATCGGCATGATCTGGTATATGTGGTGGCTGGCGGGCCTCAGCTTCGTCGCGATCCTCGCCACCGCGATCGGCCACACCTTCAATTACAAGCGCGACTTCCACATCCCCCAAACGGATGTGGAGCGCATCGAGGGCGAGCGCACCCGCGCGCTCGCCCACTCCCCGGCGATGCAGGGCTGATCGATCATGGCAAGCGCAATCCCCATCGACACCGCCTTCCTCGACGCAGAGGGCAAGCCGCTCTTCCACCTCGCGCAGGAGCCGCATCATCCCGAAGGCTCCAGCACCATGCTGGGCTTCTGGCTCTACCTGATGAGCGATTGCCTGATCTTCGCCTGTCTGTTCGCGACATACGCCGTGCTCGGCAGCAGCTATGCGGCCGGGCCGGGGCCGAAAGATCTGTTCGATCTGCCGCTGGTCGCGCTCAACACCGCGATGCTGCTCTTTTCGTCCATCACCTACGGCTTTGCCATGCTGGCGATGGAAAAGAACCGCGTCGCCGCGACGCAGGGGTGGCTCGCCGTCACCGGCCTGTTCGGTCTCGCTTTTCTGTGCATCGAACTGTATGAATTTCATCACCTGATCGTCGAGGGCGCGACGCCGATGCGGTCGGGCTTCCTGTCCGCCTTCTTCACGCTGGTCGGCACGCATGGCCTGCACGTGACCTTCGGCCTGATCTGGCTGGTGACGCTGATGACGCAGGTCGCGAAAAAAGGCCTGATCCCCGCCAACCAGCGGCGCCTGATGTGCCTGAGCATGTTCTGGCATTTCCTCGACGTCATCTGGATCGGCGTCTTTACCTTCGTCTATCTCATGGGGATGCTGCGATGAGCGCCAAGGACCACAGCGCGCACGGCCACGCCGGCGAGACCCACGCCCATGGCTCGATGGGCAGCTATATGATCGGCTTTGGCCTGTCGGCGTTCCTGACCGCTATCCCCTTCTGGCTGGTGATGAGCGGCATATTGGGCAGCGCGCAACTGACCGCGATGGCGATCCTGGCCTTTGCCTTCGTCCAGATCGTGGTGCATATGATCTTCTTCCTGCATATGAATACGCGCAGCGAGGGCGGCTGGACGATGATGGCGCTGATCTTCACCGTCGTGCTGGTGGTCATCACCCTGTCGGGGTCGATGTGGGTCATGTATCATCTCAATCACAACATGATGCCGCATGGCGACGCGCAGGCGGTCCATCATATGAGCCAGATGCCGTGACGCTGGCTCCGGCCCGGCGCAGCTCTCCCGGCGCTCTGGCTGGCTTCACAATGATCGCCGCGCTGCTGATCGCGGGCTTCGTCAGCCTCGGCGTCTGGCAGGTCCATCGTCTCGGCTGGAAGCGCGATCTCATCGCCCGCGTTGACGCCCGCATCCATGCCGCCCCGGTCGCCGCCCCGCGCGATGCGGACACCCGCGACGAATATCGCCGCATCGTCGCCAGCGGCCATTTTCGCCATGAGGCCGCGACGCTGGTGCAGGCGTCGACCGCGCTCGGGCCAGGCTATTGGGTGATGACTCCGCTGGTCACGGACGCCGGCTTCACCCTGCTCGTCAATCGCGGCTTCGTGCCACCGGAGGGCAGGCGCAGCTACTCGCGCCCCACGGGCCATATACGAATCGTCGGCCTGTTGCGCGTGAGCGAACCTGGTGGCGGCTTCTTGCGCGCCAATGATCCCGCCGCCGGTCGCTGGTATTCACGCGATGTCAGCGCCATCGCCGCCGCCCGGCATATCGCGCCGCCGCTCGCTCCCTATTTCCTCGACGCCGAGGCTGGCACAGCAAGGGGCACTCCGCCCGTCGGGGGCCTGACGGTCGTCACTTTCCCGAACAACCACCTCATATATGCGGCCACATGGTTCGCGCTGGCGGCGATGACGCTCGCCGCCTACATATATGCGATGGCGCACACCCGGACTCGTCGCGAACCATGATCTGCGGGACGCACTGGCTGCCCAGCCATTGGCCTGCCGACGCGGCCGGTCGCAAGAATATGGCGTTGCTGGTCCAGTTGCGCTGGATCGCGATCGCCGGACAATTGGCGACGATCATAATCGTCCATTTTGTCATGGATATCCGCCTGCCGCTCGCGGCCATGCTGGTCGTTCCCTGCATCGCCATTGCGGTCAACCTCGCCAGCGTCGCGATCCTGCGGCGGCGCACCGACATCGCCCATGCCGAACTGTTTCTGGCGCTGCTGTTCGATGTGATCGCCCTGACGGCCCAGCTCTATATGAGCGGCGGCGCGACCAATCCCTTCATCTCGCTCTATCTGCTCCAGGTCGCGCTGGGCGCGGTTTTGCTGGATCGGTGGAGCATATGGGGCATCGTCGGCATATCGGCTTTTTGCGCGGGCCTGCTGGCCCGCTTCTACTGGCCGCTGGACCTAAACGATGCGCTTGAAGGCCGGCTGTTCGACCTGCATATCGCCGGGGCGTGGATCTGTTTCACGATGATCGCGGTCCTGCTGGTCCTGTTCATGACTCGCGTCACCCGCAACCTGCGGGCGCGCGACGCCTATCTCGCCAGCCTGCGCCAGCAGGCGGCGGAGGAAGAGCATATCGTCCGCATGGGCCTGCTCGCATCGGGCGCGGCGCACGAACTGGGCACCCCCCTCTCCTCGCTCGCGGTGGTGCTGGGCGACTGGCGGCGCATGCCGGAAATCACGGCGCATCCCGCGTTGGTCGAAGAGATCGGCGAGATGGAGGCCGAGGTCCGTCGCTGCAAGGCGATCGTCACCGGCATCCTCCTGTCGTCGGGCGAAGCGCGCGGCGAAGCGCCCCAAGTGACCGACATCCGGCATTTCATCAGCGGCATCGCCGACGACTGGCGCTGCGTGAACCCGGCGACGCCGCTGCATTGCGACTTCGGGCCGCATGATTACCCCCGCGTCGTCGTCGATCCGGTGATCCGTCAGGCGATCGCCAATCTGCTCGACAACGCGCGTGAGGCGGGCGCGACGCGGATCGACCTGCTGGTCGGCCGCGACAGCAGCTCGCTCAACATCGCGGTGCGCGACAATGGTCAGGGTTTCACCGACGCGATGCTCGCCGATTTCGGCAGGCCCTATCGCAGCAGCAAGGGACGGCAGGGTGGCGGACTTGGCCTGTTCCTGGTCGTCAACGTCGTGCGCAAATTGGGCGGCAGCGTCAGCGCCAGCAATGGCGCCGATGGCGGCGCGATGATCCTGCTGCGCCTGCCGCTCGCCACTCTCGCGCTGGAGGACGCCGCCAATGCCGCCTGATGGCCCGATCGTGCCTGATTGCCTGCTCGGCCCTGATCGCCTGCTCGTCATCGTCGAGGATGACGAAGCCTTTGCCCGCACCCTCAAACGCTCGTTCGAGCGACGCGACTATCGCGTGCTGACCGCCGCCAGCCAGGACGCGCTCGCGCAACTGCTGGTCGATCATGATCCGGGCTTTGCCGTCGTCGATCTGAAGCTTGGCGCGGGGTCGGGGCTGGTCTGCGTGCAGGCGCTCCATGCCCATGATCCGGCCATGGTAATCGTCGTCCTCACCGGCTTCGCCAGCATCGCGACGGCGGTCGAGGCGATCAAGCTCGGCGCGTCCCACTATCTCGCCAAGCCGTCCAACACCGACGATATCGAAGCCGCCTTCGCCCGCGCGGCCGGTGATCCCTCCACCCCGCTCGCGCCGCGCCCGACGTCGATCAAGACGCTGGAATGGGAACATATTCATGAAGTGCTGGTGGATAGCGAGTTCAACATTTCCGAAACCGCGCGGCGGCTGGGCATGCACCGCCGCACGCTGGCCCGCAAACTCGCCAAGCGGCAGATCGGTTGACCTGCGTTTTCGCGTCTGCCATGGACGGCGCCACGCGGGTGTAGCTCAATGGTAGAGCTTTTGCTTCCCAAGCAAGTGACGAGGGTTCGATTCCCTTCACCCGCTCCAGCACCATCTTCAAGAATCACCCTCTTCAGTGGATAAAAACCGCAGAAACCTTGGCCCTTTGTGTCCTGGGTTGTCCGGATTTGACCATCTTTTTCCGGCCGAATCCGCGCCGTGTCGGGCCTTTTTCAAGGGGATGATCACTTCCGGGCATTTCATGAAGTTCCCAGCATAGGTTTTTTTGCGAAAAACGCTTTGGATGAAGGCACTGGTGGCAAGCTTTGGCGGCGGCCACGACTTATCGGCCGAGTTCTGCGAGAAGCGGAAGCAGGATGGCCAGAGAGGTTGGGCCGCCGCCACTGCTGCTCGCAGTGAATATCTGCTTTTGCTGTTAAACGTCTCGATCGGTATTATGCCGATTGCGATATTCAGCCAAACGCCCGCCCGCCCCTCAATCCAGCACGTTGGGCAAATCCTCGAACCCCTTGCGCAGGGCGGCGCTCCAGCTTTGGGAGATCATCGCGAATTCCTCATTGTCCGCTTCGATGCGGGTGCGGACGCGGAAGTCGAAGGCGTTATGTTCGATGACGGTCAGGTCGAGCGGCATGCCGACCGACAGGTTGGAGCGCAGCGTCGAATCCATCGACACCAGCACCGCCTTGGTCGCATCCTCCAGCGTGGTTTCGGGCTTGATGATCCGGTCGAGGATCGGCTTGCCATATTTATGCTCGCCAATCTGGAAGAACGGCGTTTCGGCGGTCGCTTCGATGAAATTGCCGGCGGAATAGATGAGGTAGAGGCGTGGCTTGCCGCCCTTGCGCTGGCCCGCGATCATGATCGAGGCGCTCGCGCCCGATCCGTCCATCTCGATGCTTTCGCGATAGCGGCCCTGCATCGCGCGCATTTCCGCGCCGACGATCTCCGCCGCCCGGTGCATCGTGTCGCAATTGAGGATGGTCTCGATCTCGGGGTCTAGCTGCGAATCCTTGATCTTCCGGCTGAGCGCCGCCTTGACCCCCTGCGTGATCGACAGATTGCCCGAACAGAGCAAGGTCATCGCCCGCTCGCCCGGCACATGATAGGTGAAGCTTTTGCGGAAACGCGCGATATTATCCATGCCCGCATTGGTGCGGGTGTCGGACAGCATGACCAGCCCCTGGTTCACGCGCACCGCTACACAATAAGTCATCGCCCCCCGGCTCCCGAAAACATGCGGCTTCAACCCATCTGGAGGTACGGCGGGACCAATTGCTGTTGCTGGCGTTGCAGTTGCCGTTCCTCAATCCCGTCCACCGCCTGCGCGATACGAACGTCCGCGTCAATGGCGATATCGCCCGCGACCGTGACGGAGCCACGGATCGGCGCGGCCTCATCGGCATCCAGCCCGGATGCCAGCCGCAGATAGCGTTCGGTCACGCACACCCGGTTGGACGGGTCGAACCCGACCCAGCCAAGGCCGGGCGCCAGCGCTTCGGCCCAGCCATGGGTTTCGTGCAGCGCGTCATCCTCGTCCGCGAGCAGATAGCCCGAGACATAGCGCGCGGGCAGTCCCATGGCGCGCGCACCTGCGATGAACACCTGCGCATGATCCTGGCACACGCCCGCGCCCAGCGCGAACGCCTCCGCCGCGCTGGTGGCGGCGCTGGTCACGCCCGCGCGATAGCGCACCGCATCGCTCACCGCCGCCGACCAGGCATGCAGCCGGGCCAGCGCCCCGCCCTCCTCCGGCATGGCGAGCGCCGCCGCCCGGATTGCGTCGGACGCGCGGGTCAGCCCTGTTTCCCGCAGGAAATAGCGCGGATCGATGCGATTGCCGAAAAAGCCCAATATGCCGTTGGTCTCGCGGGTTTCGACCAGCCCTTCGGCGACGATCGCGGCGTGATCCGGCCCGTCATGGCGAATCCACACCGCTTCCATCTCGCCATGGCCGTTCGCGCGAAATCCCGTGACCGGCGCGTCGTTGATGCTGACCTGCCAGTCGAGCACGGTCTGCGCGGGCGTATCGACGGGCATCAGCCGAAGCAGCATCGCGACCCGCCCCGCCGACGCGGCATAGCGATAGACGGTCTGGTGGCGGACGATCAGCTTCATGGCGCCCCGGCCCTCCGTCGTTCAGCCAAAATGATAGGCCTGCGCGATTTCCGCGCCCAGCCGGTTGGTCATCCTCAGGCCGCTCTGCACCGTTTCATGCAGGCCGCAGCGGAAAATCTCGCCGCTATCCAGCCCTTCGAGCGCGGCCACCATTTCCCGCACGGTTTCATGCGCCTGATCGCGCGCGTCATGCCATCCCGCCAGCCGGTTGAGGCGGTAGGCGAGTTGGTCGTAGCAAAAGGCGACGCTGCGCGGGAACAGGCGGTTGAGCATCAGGAAATCGGTGATCTGCCAGGGCGTGTAGGTGCCGCCATAGACATGATGATAGGCGCGGCTGCCCGACAAAGCGTGCAGCACGGACGTCCATTGATAATGGTCGCGATTGCCGCCGATCACTTCGGTTTCGGGCAGCAGGACATAATATTTGACGTCCAGCAGCCGCAACGTCATCTGCGCCCGCTCCAGCGCACTGCCCGCGCGCAAGAAATCATGCCCTTCATTGCGCAACTGGCCCGAATCGGCCGCGCCGCGAAAGGTCATCACCCGCGTCTTGACCCAGTCGATCAGCGCGGGAAGCTGCGCCCGCGCTTCGGCCACGTCATAGCTTTCCAGCTTGCGCCAGCCGTCGTTCAGCGCCTCCCACATATCCTGCGTCAACATGGTGCGGGCCGATTTGGCGTTCGAGCGCGCCTTCGCCAGACAGGAGCGGATCGACGAGGGATTGTCCAGGTCGAGCATCAGATAGGAGACGATGTCGCTCTCCGTCACCTGCTTGCCTTCGGGGAAATTCGCTTCCGCCCCCGTTGCGCGCGCGACCGATCGCCATTCGTCGCGATGATGCGCGCCGGGCAGGATCGCCATGCGCTGGCCCATGGTCAGCAGGCGGGCGGTGGATTCGGCGCGCTCCATATAGCGCGCCATCCAGTAGAGATTTTCGGCGGTCCGGCTCAGCATGGGGAAACCTCAATATCCGTCATCCCCGCGCAGGCGGGAATCCACCTCCCAATGATGCCGCAAGATGCAAAGACAGGAGATGGATTCCCGCCTGCGCGGGAATGACGATGAACGGGATGGACGGGCATATCCATCTAGTCCTGCATGACCCAGGTGTCCTTCACCCCGCCGCCCTGGCTGGAGTTCACGACGAGCGATCCTTCGGTCAGCGCCACGCGGGTCAGACCACCGGGGACAAGGCGGATCTGCTTGCCGACGAGGCAGTAGGGCCGGAAATCGGCGTGACGACCCACGACGCTGGCGGGACCAAGCGTCGGTACGGTCGACAGGTCGAGCGTCGGCTGGGCGATGAATTCGGACGGGTTCGCCCTGATCCGCTCGGCATAGGCGGCGACTTCCTCGCGCGTCGATTTGGGACCGATCAACATGCCGTAGCCCCCCGATCCATGCACTTCCTTGGCGACCAGTTCGTGCAGATTTTCCAGCACATAGGCGCATTCGTCGGGCTTGGAACATTGCCAGGTACGGATATTGTCGAGGATCGGCTTCTCCCCCAGATAGAAGCGGATCATTTCGGGCACATAGACATAGACCGCCTTGTCGTCGGCGATGCCCGATCCCGGCGCGGACGCCAGCGTCACCCCGCCATTGCGATAGACGTTGAAGATGCCCGGTACGCCGAGCAGGCTGTCGGGGCGGAACACCAATGGGTCGAGATATTCGTCATCGATGCGGCGATAAATGACGTCGACTGCCTTGGGTCCCAGCGTCGTTTTCATCCACACCCGGTCCTCGTCGACGAACAGGTCCGCCGGCTCGACCAGCTCGACGCCCATCAGGTCGGCGAGAAAGCTGTGCTCATAATAGGCGCTGTTGAGCGAACCGGGGGTCAGCACGACCACCACCGGATCGCCCTTACACGCGGGCGGCGCGACTTCCTTGAGGCTTTTGAGCAGTTCGGCGGGATAATCATCGACCGGCGCGACCAGCCCTTGCGCGAACAGTTCGGGGAACATGCGCGTCATGATCTCGCGATTTTCGAGCATGTAGGACACGCCGGAGGGGGTGCGGCAATTATCCTCCAGCACCTCGAAACTGCCCGGTCCGGTGCGCACGATATCGATGCCGACGATATGGCTGTAGACTTTACCGGGCGGCGTAAAATCGACCATTTCGGCGAGGTAGGCGCTGTTCTTATAGATGATGTCGGCCGGCATGATGCCCGCCTTCACAATCTCGCCGCGATGATAGACATCGTGCAGAAACGCATTGAGCGCCCGCGCACGCTGGCGGATACCCTTGTCGAGCACGCGCCATTCCTGCGCGGTGAAGATGCGGGGCAAAAGGTCGAACGGGATCAGCCGTTCCGGGTCCCCGCCCTCGCCATAGACGGCAAAGGTGATGCCGATGCGCCGGAAAATCGCTTCCGCCTCGTCCAGCCGACGATTGAGTCCGGCAATGCCGGTCCGGTCGACCCATTCCTGCACCTCGGCATAGCAGGCGCGTATCGAACCATCCGGCTCAAACATCTCGTGGAAGGGCAAGCGTCGATCCTCCCTCGGCCAGGACGGCCGGTTGCGCCGGCATTGCGTCGGCTTTGTGCATTGCAGCATTAGTGCGCGCCGCGCGTTGGAATGCAAGACTAAAAATATGGCCCGCGCAAGGACTTCCCGCGCGGCAGATATGCGGACGATGCGAAGGCCACCGCCGCGCCAGCGCGGGCGCGGCGCGGATTTGTCGAATCTGCTCCGCAACCCCGTTGACCCGCCGCCCCCGCCTGCCTATAGCGCGCCCTCACCGCAGGGCGTCATCGCCCCCGCGTGATGCCCATGGGGCGGAGTAGCTCAGCTGGTTAGAGCAGCGGAATCATAATCCGCGTGTCGGGGGTTCAAGTCCCTCCTCCGCTACCAATGTTAAAACATACGATTTGGCCGTATTTTCTCAAATTCGATCTTATGGAAACGGATACTGATAGGCCGATTGGGCAATCAGGTGGAGTTTCTGTTCTCCTTTTCGCGAGTTTTGTTATGCCCGATTTTCATAGAGCAGTCGCGGTGCTCACATGCAGGGCTTCGGCGCAGGAACAGGATAGCACGGGAGCACTGCGCTTAGGATCAGGCCCCATTGATTCGGGAGGCATGCGGCCGCTCAAGGAGCCGCCCTCCAGCACCTTTACCTGGCCAACCACTTTAGCCGGGACACTTGCACGCCGTCGCTGTAGAGTTCCACCTTCTTGCACCACTCATGTAGCGTCACGGAATGCATGCGATCTCCTGAGCGATCAAATCACGGTCGCCCATCTGAACGGGCGATCGCGATCGCGATCGTGATCGAAAACCATCCTCACCGCTCGCCCACATCGACGAAACTGGTGCGTTTGATTGCTCGTCATGCATTACCTACGCGGGATTTCGAGCCTCCTAGGCGCGCAGCGGGATTACCTTTCCAGATTCATCAACATCCAGTGGGGGTGCAACCCAACGTTTGCCAACCACCGGACGAGTTGTCACCCGCAATATTACATACGACCTACAGTTTGCCCACAAGGCGGGCGACAAGACGACCGCACCACTCGTCCAACGCCAACAATGACCGTCTTCCTCCTCCAAGGCATGAAAACCTTCGATCAGGTCGTCATGGACCGACAGGACGATGTGCGAGCGCATACCGTCTCCTAATGTTATACCAGTTATCGGAACACCCAGGCGCCGTCCGTCACCGTTCATGTCCAGCCGGTCAGGCACGAAGGTTGCGGATATTAATGATACGTTCTGCGCACTGGCCGGAAAGATAAAGCGCGTAATCTCACCGTCGGTATCGCCGTGCACCCGCCCACCATCGACCATCAGGTGCAAGTCCATATCGGATGTGGTGGTCCACCCAATCGCTCGGGCGCGCGCCTCCAGCCTCAGGCGCACGGCTTCCACCACTGGACCACGATCGACGAAGGGTCTCGCCCATGCATCGCGCATGCAGGCAGCATCGCCGAAACTGTTTTCAGTCTCGTCGCCCGAGAACCAAGCTCGATTGCCGTCGTCCAAATAGCTCTCGGCGGGCAGTCCATTGGCTAGCAGCACGTCGTGACCGTCTAGTTCCACATGCCAGTAGTCCACAGCATCGACTGCAACCTGCATGATCGTGCTGTCATTTATAAGCGCGCCCACGGGCACGAACATTTCGTCCAGTACCGTCACGCACAATGCATGCGCCGACGACAAGAAGAGGTCGCGATCGGGCAACCCTGGTCCTAGAGCGCCTGCCAGCACCCGGACTGGCCAGTGATGCGCGTACCTGACGTTTCCGATACCCTCTAACCTTCGGGCGCCGATCCACTTGATAGGTCGCACTGCTCCAGAGGCGGTGACGACAGCATCGCCCACGCGCAGCCGTTCGACGGGCACATCTCCTTTAGGCGTGCGGATTCGCGTGCCAGTCACAAAGCAGACGTTATTGATTGTCCCAAGGCCGGCATTGACGATGATGGTGGTCGCGCTTGCGTCATTGGCATCGACGGATGTGCCCTGCGCCAGCGTGAAGCTGCTTGTTGTGAACTGACCAGCGAAATGGAGTGCAATGCTCGCGCCGCCCTGAGCTAGCGTCAGCGTGCCACCGCTGCTGTCACCTACGTAGTTGTACCCTGTAATTGAAGATAGAGAGACATCCTTGATGGTTATAGCGTCGCCAGCAGGCGTCTTGGAATGTATTTCCACATAATCACTGGAAGTCCCAACAAGAGATGGCGCAATTGTACCCTGAAAACTTTGTGCGTTACCCAGGGTCAGATGACCGCGATTATCGGTAAACACGACATGTTGCCCTGCGCTGACCGCACCATTTATGGTCAATATCGCCGGGCCTGCGCGGTGGTACTCCGGCAACGTCATCGTGCCCTCACCGGAAACGTCACCATTTATAACCATGGAATAGGCGACGCCCCCACTCTGAGGGGGCGCAAAAGCGATAGTGCCGTTGTTAACGATCGACGACGCAATAACACCCAAATCGCTGGCCAAAATGCCGCCTGATGCTACGGTTAAGTCGCCAGCGATGGCCGTAACAGCATATGGGTACGAACTAGCAATATCGACGCGACCGGCAATTTCGAGCCGGCTGAAATTATACGATCCATTCGCGAGCGAAAGGCTGCCCCCTGCAGCTATCTCGTGCACAGACGTTAACGCCGACACATATTGATGACTGGCATCATCATAGCTATAGATTGTCGCGCCATTTTCAAGATAGACCGAAGTATTGATAGTATTGATAACGTCACCGACGTTTAGATAGATACCGCCGTCCAACCCGCTGGATTGGGAAAAATAAGAACCTTGGTTCAGGCTACCTGAGTTCAACGCCGAAAATCCGTGCGCATTGGTATTGATATGAAGCGAACCTGAAATAAAGCTCGCACCATCGATCGTCGAGGCATTGATGGTCAGACCATTGCCGCTGAGTGCACCATTATTGACGAGAACACCCGTATTGATGATCCCTTGGCCTTGAAGTCCGCTGCCATCATTTAGGATTGAAGGCGCAGTAAGCTGCCCACCGCTCAGGATAATCTCGCCGCCCGTGCCGATCGCCACATGATCCTGCACTGTCAGTGACGCGTTGGACAGAGTCAGGAACTGGTGCAGGTCGAGCGAATGCGTCACAAAATTGGACGAAAGTGTTACAGACGCGCTGGAGTAGTCTAATGAATGATCTATAATAGTGACATCGGCATCAACACCGTTTGGAACGACACCGCCGATCCACACCGCAGCATCTTCCCAAGCGGCAGAAAACTGGTGCGGTAGTGATTTAAATACAAAATCCGTCACGAATCGCCCCCTCCGCCTACTCTGGCTGAAGATGACATGGCTGACGGTAAACAGTAAAGCCGTGATTCTGCTCCTGCACGGCTTCTTCCAGGCGATTATTTTATAGCAGAGCCGAGATGGCGAGAAGATCGTGGGAAGTAAAATGTTGGTTTTTAAGAAGGAAAATGCACAAATAGAATTTTGACTATTTTAGCCGCGGATCACTTTTCGGTCACAGCTATTCCTTTCGGCTTCATCCTCGATAATAGCCACCGACCTTGCCTCCGGCAGAAAGCCCTTGTTTGAACACGCCAGTCGTGCCCTGGCGGATCACGCCCTTCAGATCTTCCAGATATTGGCTGTCGATGACGATGCGCATGCCATCGGTCAGGGGGGTCGCGACAAAGCGGCTCCGCTAGGCCTATACTATTAGAGATTTGATGCCGGGAAAGCTGTGCATCGACGCGCCCGACACCGCTCGGCTTCAATAGCCAGCCCATCGGGCGCCGCATATATCCGAGCAATCGAACCTGAACGGCTTATGCTCAATCTGTTCCATCATTGGCGACGATCGCCTCCCTGCGACGCGCGAATTCACAACAGAATGTTGAGCCGAGCCCCCTTCCGGGTGATGACAGCGATTTACAGTTACACAGTGCCCCTGCGATGAGCGCGTCTGACGTCAGGCTGTGGGCGAGGTATCGGATCCCGTTATCATCGCGAAGTCGCGATGATAACCATGCCACGACCAGATTTAGTTGCGGCCCAATGGCGGCGCTCCCGGACATTTCGGGATGCGCCGACACCGATATCATATCTGCATGTCGACCGGCGCAGGCTCCCTACGAGAATTAAGCTGCTGATATTGTGTGCCCTGCTCCGCACGGAAACTGGTCAGATCACTGATGATGGATCGGGCCATGGGAGACAATTTCCTGTTCTCCAAAGTCACAAGGACGATGTCCTGATCTTTCCATCGGTCAATCAAGCCACCGAGCGGAAGTTCAACCAAATTATATTCGGGATGCGATAAAAGTACGTTTTTCATGACGACGATTAGGGAGTCTGTTTTATCCGCCAAATCCATTAAATATAAAACGTCATCGCAATGAATCGTAGTGCGTATGTTATATTCATGGCGCCATCCATAAGTTGCATCGCCATTATATCCATTAGATGCCGGAATGCGCGGAGAAAGCATAGGATATTCAGACATATCATTCAGATTTATAATATTTTTACTGAATAATGGATGACATTTCCTAGCCGCCACAACAAATTCGGTATGACACAGATGTTTAAGAACAAGTCTGTTTGATATCGTATCGACATCGCGTTCAGCCGCAATATAGAATTCCACATCCTCTTTCAATAAGGAGTTCAGCAATGTATCTGCCGGTTGTTCCACTATTTCTATGTGAAAATCGGAATTGTGCACCAGGGACATCGCAAGGGTACGCTTTACGATGTCGAGCTGAGCAAGGGCCGGTGTAATCCCGAAGGCGGCGCGGCCCGAAGACCCGGCACTCAGCGCATCGATTTCGTGAACAAATTCATCGACCTGGTTGACCAGCCTATTGGCAAAAACGAGGAATTCACGGCCCAGAGGCGTTAATCGCACCCCCGTCTGGTCTCTGTCGAACAGACAAATCCCCAAACCTTCCTCCAGATTGGCGATGCTCCTGCTCAGGGCGGATTGCGTGATACGCAAGATGTTGGCTGCGCGCTGATAATTAAGCTCGTTCGCCAAGACCACGACCCTGTCGATGGACCGGATATCTCGCATCTTGAGGAGCTTATCCATCATAGATGCTGATCCATCGGGCCATGCCCGACAAGATAATAGATGCGGACAGCCTGAGGCTTGAAAACCACGTCACTCTCCAGCCCGCGTATCGAGCCATCGGCAAAGCCGCTCAAACCGATCTTCATCCACCCAGAACTCGCTCAAAGTCATGCTCCCGCTCTCGCAGGCGCTGAACCACAACCGAGCTGAAAAGCGGACCGCACTTATGGGTCGCAACCCTGGTAATTGCAATGGGGCCGGCAGATCGCTCCCGACGACGCCGATAGTCCCACTATCGTTAGAGGCTCACGGTTGGGAGCGAACACCCCCTCCCCTCAAATCCGCTCGATCGCCATGGCGGTAGCCTCGCCCCCGCCGATGCACAGGCTCGCGACGCCCCGATTCAACCCGCGATTTTCAAGCGCGGCGATCAGCGTCGCGAGGACGCGCGCGCCCGACGCGCCGATGGGATGGCCCAGCGCGGTCGCGCCACCATTCACGTTGAGCTTGTCGTCGGGAATGCCCAGTTCCTTGGCCGCGACCATTGCGACGACGGCGAAGGCTTCGTTGACTTCGAAAAGGTCGACGTCCGCGATCGACCAGCCCGCCTTCTCCATCACCTTGCGCATCGCCGGGACGGGTGCCGTCGCGAATTTCGATGGCTCGTGCGCGTGAGCGGCGGTTGCAACGACCCTCGCCAGCGGCGTGAGGCCAAGCCTTTCCGCCACGCTGGCCCGCGTCATGACCAGCGCCGCCGCGCCGTCCGAAATGGAGGAGGCATTGGCGGCGGTGATCGTGCCATCCTTGACGAAAGCGGGTTTCAGCGTTGGAATCTTCTCGGGCCTGGCCTTGCCCGGCTGCTCGTCGGTATCGACGATGCTGTCCCCGCCCCTCCCCGTGACCGTCACCGGCACGATCTCCCTGGCGAAAGCCCCGCTGTCGATGGCCGCATTGGCCCGTTCGAGCGAGCGGATGGCGTAGGCGTCCTGCTCGGCGCGGGTGAATTGATAGTCGCGCGCGGTTTCTTCGGCGAACACGCCCATCGCCTTGCCCGGCTCATAGGCGTCTTCGAGACCGTCCATCATCATCGTGTCGATGATCCGGTCATGGCCGATCCGCGCCCCGGCGCGATGCTTGGGCAGCGCATAGGGCGCGTTGGTCATGCTTTCCATGCCGCCCGCGATCACCATGTCCGCCCCTCCGGCGACCAGGGCCTCATAGGCCATGATCGCCGCCTGCATGCCCGATCCGCACATCTTGTTGACGGTCGTCGCTTCCGTACCGATGCCAAGCCCCGCGCCCAGCGCCGCCTGCCGCGCGGGCGCCTGCCCCAGCCCGGCGGGCAGCACGCAGCCCATATAGATGCGATCGACAGCGTCGCCGGAAACCCCGGCCCGCTCCACCGCCGCCTTCACGGCCACAGCGCCAAGGTCGGTGGCCTTGAGCGCGGACAAGCTCCCCTGGAACCCGCCCATCGGCGTGCGCGCATAGCCGGCTATGACGACAGGATCATTGTGCATCTTGCTTCTCCTTGGGAAGGCTCCGTGCGATGACGTCAGCCGAAGTGCCGGACGAACTCGCTGGTCGCCACCCGCTCCGTCACCAGGCCATTGACCACGGCTTCATGGTCCGGAACGCCCAGCGCCATGCCGGACACGATCACATGATCGTCCGGCACTGGTAGCACCCTGCGGACCGCCGCGCCATATTCCGCCCACGCCTGTTGCGGGCAGGTCGCGAGGCCGAAGGCAGGCGCCAGCGTCATGACATTGGTCATGAAGTTGCCGATGTCGATCCACGCGCCATAGCCCCATGTGCGTTCCATCGTGAAGAACAGCCCCACGGGCGCGCCAAAGAAGTCGAAGTTGCGCAACAGCGCTTCCTGCCGACCGGCGTGATCGTCGCGTCCGACGCCATAGAGCGCGAAAAGGTCAAAGCCGACCTTGCGCCTGCGCGCGCGATACGGGTCGCGTATTTCCGCCGGGAAATACGCATATTCGTCGCTGCGTTCATCGGCGCGGACCGCATCGGCCACCATGGTGCACAGGCGCGCGCGGGTTTCGCCCGTGACGACCTGAACCAGCCAGGGCTGCATATTCTGCCCCGAAGGCGCGCGCGATGCGGCTGTCAGGATCTGGTCCACCGTCGTCTGAGGCACCGGGTCGGGCAGGAAGCGGCGGATCGAACGGCGACCCGCGACCGCATCGAAAGCCGATATGGCGGGATCGGGCCGGGTACGGATGGTCATGATGCGGCCCCGGATTGCTGGGCGATCTCCTGTTGGCGCAGCAGGAAGCGCTGCACCTTGCCGCTGGGAGTCTTGGGCAGTTCGGTGACGAAGGCGATCTCGCGCGGATAGGCGTGCGCGGACAGGCGAGACCTGACGTGAAGCCGCAACTCTTCGGCGAGCGCCGGGTCCGGCTCATATCCCGGCTTGAGCACCACGAACGCCTTGATGATCTCGGTCCGTTCGGGATCGGGCTTGCCTATGACCGCCGATTCCACCACCGCCGGATGTTCGATCAGCGCGCTCTCGACATCGAACGGGCCGACGCGATAGCCCGATGTGGTGATGACATCGTCCGAACGGCCGACGAAGGATATGCTGCCGTCGTCGTTCAGCTCGGCCGTATCGCCGCTGCGGAAATAGGCGTCGGTCAGCGCAGGCGTCTCGCGGCCGATATAGCCGGTGAACCACATCAGCGGCGATTGCGCACGGTCCAGGGCCAGTTCCCCCGGCTCGCCGACACCCAGTTCGCGATTGTCGGGGGAGAGTATGACCGCGCGGTAGCCGGGCACCGCATAACCCGCCGATCCGATCCGCACCGGATGCGAAAGGCCATGATGGTTGCACACCACCATACCGAGTTCGGTTTGTCCGTAATGATCGTGAATCGGCACATCGAGATGCTCTTCGAACCAGCGGATCACCTCGGGATTCAACGGTTCGCCGGCACTGCTGACCACGCGGAGCTTGCCTTTGATCCGCGACGCCTTCTCCGGTCCCGCAGCGAGAAACTGACGATAGGCGGTCGGCGATCCCGCGAGGTTGGTGATCCCATATTCGACGATCGTGTCATAGGTGGAATCCACGGTGAAGCCGCCCTGATGAAAGACCGTCGTCATCCCCATCGCGAGCGGACCGACAACGGCCCAATACAGGCCGTAAGCCCAGCCGGGATCGGCGAGGTTCCAGAAACGGTCGTCCGCCCGCAGATCGATCGCATAGCGCATATAGCCGACGAACCCGGCAATCGCGCGCAGCGGGACGAGTAGCGGCTTGGGCAGTCCGGTCGTGCCGGAGGTGAACATCATCAGGAACGGATCGTCGAGATCGAGCGGAACCGGCGCGATGCCCCCTGTCTGCGCATCGATGGCGGTCCAGAAATCCATATGCCCGCTATCGGCCGATGATCCCACGATGACCGTCGCTGCGGGCGTATCGAGGCCGGTCAGTTTGGGCTGGTTCGCAGCATCGGCGACGACGACGCGCGTGTCGGCGATTTGAAGTCGATGTTCGATCGCTTTGGGACCAAAGGCGGTGAACAGCGGCTGATATACCGCGCCGATCCGCCAAGTCGCCAATATGGTGATAAGCAGTTCGGCCGTCCGCGGCAGCAGACCCGCCACCCGGTCCCCCTTCGCCACGCCCAGACCTTGCAGGACTGCGGCGAAACGCGACGAGGCGCGGTCGAGTTCGGCAAAGGTCCAGTCGCGCGTGGCGCCATCCGGCGCGCGATGACGCAGCGCCACCCGGCCCGGATCACCCGCATGGCGCGTGCAGCAAATTTCGGCGGCGTTGACATTTTCGCTGCCACCCATCGCCAGGAACGCCAGCGCGTCCTGGGGGTCGAAATGGGCCACAGCCTCAAAATAGGAAGGCTCCGCCACCGTTGCCGGCGATGCTGACATTACCCTCTCCATCCTTATCGCGGGTGTAATCGGGCCTTGCCCGTTGACGCAGGATAATGCGGTTAAACCGAAGCATAGTCCAAGCCGGATTATCGCTTGATTAAGTCGATTTTCGACATTATCCGCTGCGTAATCAGGAAGGACTGCGGTGCGGATTGATCCCAAGCTCATCATCGAATTTGCCGCCATCGCGCAGGAACGGTCCTTCGTCCGAGCCGCGCAGCGGCTGCGGGTAGGACAGCCCTGGTTATCCGCCCGGCTCGCCAAGCTGGAGAAGATACTGGGCTTCCCGCTGCTGCACCGCACCACCCGCAGCGTCACCTTGACCGAGCGGGGCGCAGCCTTTTTGCCGATAGCGGAGGAAATGGCGCACCTGTCCCAAACCGCCGACCGGCTGTCATTCCAGTTGAACCGGCGGGAGCGCCGTGTGCTGCGTATCGGGGCAGCGCCCAGCACCAAGGTGATCCGGCACCGGCACGAATTGCTGCATGATTTCGTTGTGGCGCATCACGATATCAGCCTTGAACTCGAAAGCGCCTGGTCGGTCCCGCTATTGGCGAAACTCGAGTCCGGAGAGATCGACTTGTCGTTCATGATGGGCGAAGTCGACGCGGCGCGGTTCGATCGCATCGTCCTGGCGCATTACGGACTGGCTGTGACCGTCTCCACATCTCACCCGTGGGCGAGCCGCCCGTCGCTCACGCCCGAGGATCTGGCCGGTCTGACCGTTCAGGTATTTACCCGTAATCTCAATCCCGGCTTGTGGGATATGCTCTATGCGCCGCTGATCGAAGCGGGAAGCCGGTTCGTCGAGATGCCCGAAATGGCCGAAGGCTCGCCCGTCCGGATGCGGACATCGGAAGAGGTCGCAGCATTTTTCGACTTCGGGAGCGACGATCAGGGCGGCGTGGATATCGTGCGCATTCCGGTGCGGTCGCCGGTCGCGGTGCCGTTCCAACTGTTGCGAAGCGTCAGCCTTGCAGATCATGACCAGAATAGTTTCTGGGACATGGCGCTCCATCGTGGTGAGCGCGGCGAACCCACCAGGGCCGAATGATCGGCATTCGAACCTAGAAAGCGCGTCTTACCGTTTGTACCGCAATCAGAGCATGTTCCGATCGAATGTGGATCGGAACATGCTCTAAAAGGCGATGCGCTATTTTACTTTCCCGGCAGGATCGCGGCGAGGCCGTCGATGCCGACCCAGTCGCCGATGATGACGGGGGGCTTGCCCTCGCCACGCTGGCTTTCGTCCTCGCGCACGACGTTGAGCACGACGCGGTCGGCGCCGGCGGCGGCGAACTCCTCGACCCGCGCGAGGATCTGCTCGTTGGTGCCCCATGCGGTCAGCGCGTCGATCAGCCGGTCGCTGTTGCCGTTGGTCCAGTCGGACTCATCGAACCCGCATTTGGCGAAGGCCGCCTGATAATAGGGCAGCGCGATATACATGGCGAGATAGGCGCGGGCGACGGCGCGCGCTTCTTCCGCGTCGGTCGTCAGCACGCACAAGATCTGCGCGGTGATGTCGAAATCGGGGCCTACACGCTCGCGCGCTTCGGTGATGATGCCCGAAGGGATCATCCACGTCACCATGCCCTGCGCATGCTTGACCGCCAGTTTCTGCAAGCCGGGCGCGTGCGCGGCGATGCACAGTGGCGCGAGCTGCGCGGGCTTGGGGCTGATGAGCTGGACCTGCTCCATCTCTTCGAGATAGGCGGTCATCTTGGGCAGCGGCGCCACCCAGTCGCCCTTGCGCCGGGCGATCACGAACGGATTGGACGCGCCCAGCCCCATGATGAAGCGGCCGGGATAGAATTCCGACAAAGCCTGACGCGTCTGCTCCGCACCCATCGGATCGCGGCTGTAGACCGTCGCCACCCCGGTCGCGACCTTGATCGTGCTCGTCTTGGACAGAAGATAGCCGCAGGCCAGAAACGGATCGCGCCCGAACGTGTCGAGCAGCCATACGCTCTCAAACCCAAGCCGCTCGATCCGCACCGCCAGTTCCGCGAACTGCTCCGCCGACAGCATATGCGTCGTGCGGTCAAGCGTAAGACCTATTTGTGCCATGATAACTCCATCTGCAAATGAGGATTAACGTGTGAATGGGGTTCGCTCAAACTGGTCGAACCCCTGTTTTCGTCCGGCAACGACCGCCGCCGGGGATTGACGAAGCGGCAGATCATGCCTGCTCTTTAGGCGATTTTCCAACCGATGCGAGGAACGATCGAAAAGCCGCGAAACATTCGTCGAACCGCTCGAAATAAAGCTCGTGGCCGCTGCCGTCGATGATCTCCATCTTCGAACCGGGGATCAGCGCGTGCATCTGCTTCTGATGCTCCAGCGGCGCGGTATGGCTGTTGCCGGGCGCAAGAATAAGCGTCGGCACGGTGATGGTGGGCGCAACGGGCGCCAGGTCTATGGCCGGGAATAGCCGTGCCAGCGCCGCGAGGCTCGCGGGGCGGTTCTTGCGCCACTCGCTGGCCATCCACTGTTCGTGTTCGGGGCTGACCGGCACCAGACCACGGCCCTTGACCAGCATGTCGACAAACTCGTCGATCGGCGTGCTCTCGATCTTCCCCGCAAGATCGTCATAGCCATATTTGTCGGAGCCGCGCGTCGGGTCCGAAAGCGGCGTCGACATCAGGGTGAGCGACCGGATCCTTTCGGGATATTTTGCGGCAAAGGCCGCACCGAGCACGCCGCCGGCGGACTCGCCGACATAATGAATTTTGTCGATGCCCAGCTCGTCCAGAAAGCCCCTGATGTCCTCGATCAGATTATCGACCGACCAGTCGGACGCGGGCGTGTCATCGGACTGGCCATGGCCGCGCATGTCCCGACGCAGCACCCGGTAGTCGCGGGCAAGACCCGGAACCCAGTGATAGAAAAATTTCGAGCTCCTGCCCCATCCATGCTGGATGAAAACGACTTCCGGTTCTTTCCAGGGATCCGTGAAATCATCTTCAAGGTAATAGAAATTGAGTTTGTTAACAGTTACATAAGGCATGATCTGTCTTTCGTCTCGCTTACTATTACTACCGGCATGGATGGGTCTGGAATCGATTACGCGATCATCAGAACCTGACGGTCGCCTCCGCGCCAAAGGTACGCCATGCGCCCCATGTGGTTTCACGCTGGAACGTAAATCCATCGAAGAAGCCGGACGTCCGGTAGTTCGTGTTGCCGATATTCTTGACGAACGCGCGCAGGACGAATTTCTCGTCGGCGGGCGTGAAGGTCACATAGGCGTTCTGGATATTATAGGCTTTCTGGGTCAGGATCGGATCGTCGAACTCGGAGAAGCGCAGCTTGCCGCTCCAGTAGGATTCACCGCGCAGCAGCAATTCTCCGCCCGCTAGATCCAGCCTGTATTCAAGGCCGATGCTGACGCTGTACGGCGGCGCCCGGTTGAGCCAGTTGCCGGCCAGATTCTTATTGCGGGTCGGGTCGCTGTCCGCACGGGGGTCGGAACCACTGCAAGCGCCCAGAAAATCGGCCGGGTTGCAGTTGATATAATCGGTATATTTGGCGCTCTCGACCATGGCCGAACCGTCCAGCTTCAGGCGATCGGTGATCGCGGCATCGAAATTAGTCTCGATCCCCTTGATCCGGGCCGCAGCGGCGTTTTGCACCGCGAAGCCGCCCGCCGTTCCCAGCGTCTTTTGCACCTGGATATTCTTGTAATCATACCAGAAGCCGGCGACGTTCAGATGGATGCGGTTGTCGGCGAAGCTCGCCTTGACGCCGGCCTCGCCGCCCTCGATCGTTTCAGGCTTGAAGGTGTCGCCGCACGTCCCCGAACCGATACCACCGGATTTGAAGCCCTTCTGATAGGTCGCATAGACATTGACCTGATCGGTCACGTCGAACTGCACGCCCGCGCGCGGCGTCCATGCTTCGAACGTCAGGTCCCTGTTTACGTTGGTGCATTGACCGCGAACGTTCAGATTGCCCTTCTTGTTGTCATGATTGAAACGGATGCCGGCCAGCAGCCGAAGCCTGTCGGTGACGGAGAATGTATGGTCGGTAAAGAAGGCCAAAGACTTCGCCTTTTGCGAGAAATTGGCCTGATATACGTCAGCGTTCGCCGGGAAAAACGGTACGAACAGGCTGCTGTTAACATTGGTCTGCTGGGTATATTCGTCATTGAAGTAGAACATGCCGAAGATGGACTTCAATTTGCCGTCCAGCGTATCCGTATTCAGATTGAATTCCTGCGAATAGGTGCGGGAATGGCCTGAACTTGGGATATGGTTCGCCGTCGCACCGCTCGCATCATAATCGACAGCCATGAAGTTGTTGTATTTTTGATAGCCCGAGATCGATTTGAACTGGACATCGTCGCTGACATCCCAGGTGAGCGTTCCGGTCGCGGTATATTGCTTCGTGTTCATCTGCGCATCCAGATCGGAATAGACCTTATGCGGACGGTAGGTTTGCGGCACGAGAAACGCCTGGCGCGCGGGATTGATCGACGGCGCGAGCGCGGTCGGCGCATAGGAGGCGCGGGTGTGCGAATAGGTCCCCTCGACCTCGATCTTCAGCGTATCGGTCGGCTTGAAGGCCAGCACGCCGCGAATGGCAGCGACCTTGCGCCCGCCGAAATTCTTGTCGGGCGCGCCCGCGAGCAGATTTTTGACGTCGCCATCGGTATTGTCCCACAGGCCGGTGATCCGGAAGCCGACCTTGTCGTTGATCGGCCCGGAAATGAACCCGCGAATGCCGTGTGCGTCGCGATTGCCGACGCTGCCCGTGAATTCGGCCTCCATATGATCCGATGGGCCGCGCATGATATAGTTGATGACGCCGCCGGTCGCGTTGCGACCATAGAGCGTGCCCTGCGGACCGGACAGGATTTCGATCCGTTCCAGATCCATCTGCGCCAGATCGAGGCTGCGCGCGCGCGCCTGATACACGCCGTTGACATGCACGGCGACCGACGCATCTTCGAAACCGCTGGTGAGGCCGGTGCTGATGCCGCGAAGCGTGATCTGGTTGCTGCCGAACTGATAGCCCATCACCAGCGACGGAACGCGCGTGGTCAGATCGTTGAGGCCGCGAATCTGCCGGGTCTCAAGACTTTCCTGGGAAAAGGCGGCGATCGTCGCCGGCACGTCCTGAAGCCGTTGTTCGCGCTTCTGGGCGGTGACGATGATGTCGCCAGAATTTGCCCTGTCGGCATTCGGCGCGGATTGCGCGTAGGCGGCCTGTGCGGCCAGGCCCGTCGTCATCGCCAGACATATCGAGATCAACGACGACGATCGTAATGCTTTAACCTTTGACATAAAACTCTCCCTCTATTGTTTTTAAGTATAGTTTTAGAAAATCGGCTTAAATTACTGGATCGTACCTCCTTTTCATCTGATTCAAGCGATGGGGTTTGCGGAACGGTTGAGCTGGATGAAGTCCTGGTGAGTGG
>NZ_JBMDKW010000013.1:0-94010 GCF_057809915.1 Sphingobium sp. FG11 | reverse complement strand
ACTGATGGCCGCTTTCAGGCGTGGTGTTTCTGAATATTACGGCGCTTTCTGGTCGATTTGAGACCATCCGATTTTGTCCACGCCGCGTCGCCGCCCATCCTGTTCGGCGAAGGCAAGTATGTCCCCGCAAGAGCCGTGGGCCATGCGCCGTCAGCAAGCGACAGCGGGGCAAGACGCGCCGTCCGCCCGCTGCCCATCGCTCTTCTCGCCGCTTATCCCGGTATCGACGCGCCGAACAACAGCATCGGTTCGCCAGGGGCCGACAGGATGATCTCCCCGCCCCGCTCGGCCACCATCGACCGCACCATCCAGGCAGCGGCCGTGCGCGAAGCCAGCCCTTCCGGCGGCAAGGTGCCAGCCAGCGCCGCCCGCAATTCCGGGTCGAGCACGAGCTTGGGTCCTTCCCCCCGTACGACGATCTCGGTGACGCCGGGGCGCTTTTCCGCACCGATATCGAGCTGGCCGCCGCGTACCAGGGCATCCCCGGCGATCAGCGACAGGTTGAGCAGCACCTTGACCGCCAGTTTGCCGAGCATGTCATCGCCGACCATCCAGCCGACCTTCACCCGGCCGGTCTGCGCAAACATCCCCTCGATCGCCACGCGCGCCTCATGGGTCGGCACCGCATCGCCGAAGCCACCGGCCGACCCGAAAGCGAGCCGGAAAAATTTCAGCTTGTTCGCCGATGTCCGGGCGCTGTCCGCCAGCAGATCGAGGCAGCGCTGCCGCATATCCGGGTCGGTTTCGTCCGCCATCAGTTCCAGACCATTGTTCAGCGCGCCCACGGGGCTGAGCAGGTCATGGCAGAGACGCGAGCAGAGCAGGCTCGCAAATTCGATGCTGTCGATCGGATGAGTCATGAAGCTCCGTTGTCGCCGCTATGATGTTGAGGAAAGACCTATCCGGCTAATGCGCTGCCCCGGCGGGCGATGCAACCCCGCCATCGCACCGGCGCGATCACCTGATGACAAGTTGCGCTTCTTCGAACGCCACGCTCCCTTGTTCGGCGGGCCAAGCCACCCACAGGCGAGCATCCTCCCCTCCGACGATCAGCCACCAGCCGCCGTCGGGCTGCGCGCTAGCGGCGTCGACCACCGATGGCGTGGCGGCGCCACCGGGATGGGAATGATAATGACCCACGATCGCTGGGCCGCCTGATCGCGCCGCGCGGTGGGCGGCTATCAGGGTGGCGGGATCGATCTCAAAATGCCGCGCCGGGTCCGCCGCGACATTGACGGCCGGGGTGGCGGCGGTGATGCGGGACCCATCCCCAAACAACAGCCCGCAGATTTCCGCTTGATCTGCGGCCGCGCACGCCACTATCCGATCCAGCAACGACCTTGAAATTTCGACTGTCATTCCTATTTCCTAACCAATGGGTCCGGGGGTTTCCATCACTGAAACGACGATAGGCGACGCGCAGTCGGGCATGCGGCTCGATCGGGCGCTGGCGGACCTGCACCCCGATATCTCGCGCGAGCGATTGAAGGCGCTGATCCTGAGCGGGCATGTGGAGTTCATCGGCGGCGCGCCGGGCGCGCTCAATCCATCGATGAAGGTGACGGCCGGCGAGATTTTCACCGTGTTCATCCCGCCGATCGCCGCCGCCGAAGCCGCGCCACAGGATATCCCGCTCGTCATCGTGCATGAGGATGCTGACCTCATCGTGATCGACAAACCGGCGGGGCTGGTCGTGCACCCGGCGGCGGGTAATTTGGACGGGACGCTGGTCAACGCGCTTTTGCACCATTGTCGGGGCGAACTGTCCGGCATCGGCGGCGTATCGCGGCCCGGCATTGTTCATCGGATCGACAAGGATACTTCGGGGCTTCTGGTCGTTGCTAAATCCGACCGGGCACATGAGGGACTGGCGCGGCAATTTCAGGAGCATTCGATCGAGCGCCTCTACGCCGCGATCGTTTACGGGGTTCCTACGCCTGCGGAAGGCACGATCGACACATGGATCGGTCGATCCGACGCCGATCGAAAGAAGATGGCCGTTCATCGGGAAGGGCGCGGCAAGCATGCGGTGACCCATTATCGGTCGGTTGAGCGATTATATGGGACGACGCTGATCGAATGCCGACTGGAGACGGGACGTACTCATCAGGTGCGTGTGCATATGGCGCATAGCGGTCACCCCTTGATCGGCGATCAGGTTTACGGTAGGGATAGGAAAGGTTTCAAATCAATACTGGAAACAGTGGGTTTCAAAAGGCAGGCATTGCACGCCAAACAGCTGGGGTTCATACACCCTGTCAACGGCGAGACACTGCGGTTTGAAAGCCCTTTGCCAGCCGATATGCAGGAACTGTTAAGCCAGCTCCGGGTATAGATGAGTCAAGTTTGCTGCGGCGTTCTGGATGCCACTTCTGGGTCCCGCCGCGCATGAAAAGGGAAGGAAAGTGACATGGCCAAGAGCAATGTCCCCGCGGTTCCGGCGCTGGGCAGTGAAGCCAGCCTCAACCGCTATCTCTCGGAAATCCGTAAGTTTCCGCTGCTGACGCCCGAGCAGGAATATATGCTCGCCAAGCGCTATTCGGAACATCAGGACCCTGAAGCAGCGGCGCAGCTCGTCACCTCGCACTTGCGGCTCGTGGCCAAGATCGCGATGGGTTATCGCGGCTATGGCCTGCCGGTCAGCGAGCTGATCTCCGAAGGCAATATCGGCCTGATGCAGGGTGTGAAGAAGTTCGAGCCGGATCGCGGCTTCCGCCTCGCCACCTATGCGATGTGGTGGATTCGCGCGTCTATTCAGGAGTTTATCCTGCGTAGTTGGAGCCTCGTGAAAATGGGCACCACGGCGTCGCAGAAGAAGCTGTTCTTCAATCTGCGCCGGATGAAGAACAGCATCGATGCGTTCGAGGACGGCGATCTCAAGCCCGCAGACGTCACCAAGATCGCCACTGACCTTGGCGTGTCCGAGGATGATGTCGTGTCGATGAACCGCCGCATGGCGATGGGCGGCGACACCTCGCTGAACGTGCCGATGCGCGAGGATGGCGACGGCCAGTGGCAGGACTGGTTGCAGGATAACGATCCGTTGCAGGACGAGCGCGTCGCGGACGAGCAGGAAAAGAACCTGCGCCACGATATGCTGGTGGATGCGATGGGCGACCTCAACGATCGCGAGAAGCATATTCTTGCGGAGCGGCGGCTGTCCGAAGAGCCAAAGACGCTGGAAGAACTGAGCCAGGTCTATGGCGTGTCGCGCGAGCGTGTTCGCCAGATCGAGGTTCGGGCCTTCGAAAAGCTGCAAAAGGCGATGATGCGCATTGCCGGCGACAAGATCGGCAAGATGGGGCGCTTTGCCCTAGCTTGAGGCTTCACTAGCGAATTAAAAAGGCCCCGGCGCGATCCGGGGCCTTTTTTTTGTGTCAGGCGAGGTTCCGCCCTACCCGATCAGTCGATCGGGATCGCAGATGCTTGCACGATGATGCGACGACGTTAGGGTCGCGCCATGCCCGCCCTTGCCACCCGCCGCCGATCCCGATGGATTACCCTGCCTCTCAAGATCTTCGGCGTTTTCGTGCTGCTGTCTCTGGCGATGGTGACGCTCTATCGCTTCGTGCCGGTGCCAGTGACGCTGACCATGCTGTTCGATCCCAACGGCATCACCAAGGACTGGACCAGCCTCGACAAGATCGATCCCGACATGGCGCGCGCGGCCATTGCGGCGGAGGACAGCAAATTTTGCACCCATCATGGCTTCGACGTGGACGCAATCGCGAAGGCGGCGCTTCATAATGCGAGTGGCGGCCGCATTCGGGGCGGCTCCACTATCAGCCAGCAGACGGCGAAGAATGTGTTTCTGTTCCAGGGCGGCGGCTTCGTGCGCAAGGGGCTGGAGGCCTGGTTCACCCTGCTAATCGAGACGATCTGGGGCAAGAGGCGGATCATGGAGGTTTATCTGAACGTCGCGGAAACGGGCATCGGCACTTATGGCGTTCAGGCGGGCGCGATCCGCTATTTCCACCATGGCGCGCAGTCGCTCAGCCGGGTCGAGGCCGCGCGTCTCGCCGCGATCCTGCCGCTGCCCAAGAAACGCGGCGCCGTCGCGCCCAAGGGCTTCACCCGCCGCTATGGCAACAGCATCAGCGCGCGCATTGGCGTGGTGGAGCGCGACGCATTGGATCGCTGCCTGCGCTGACCGGCGGCTCGGATTCCTTCCGACCGCACTGGCTACAAACGAAAAATCCCACCCGGCGCACCGGATGGGATTTTCGATCAGGTCAGGATCGAAGGATCAGGCGGCGTCTTCGGCGCGCTTGTCCTTTTCGCTGAACACGCGCACCGGCTCCTTCTTGCCGCCGACGACATCCTTGTCGACCACAACCTCACCGACGCCCTGCATCGAGGGCAGATCGAACATCGTGTCGAGCAGGATCGATTCGAGGATCGACCGCAGCCCGCGCGCTCCCGTCTTGCGCTCGATCGCCCGTTTGGCGATGGCGGTCAGCGCGTCGTCGGTAAAGCTGAGATCGACATTCTCCATGTCGAACAGCTTGCCATATTGCTTGACCAGCGCGTTCTTCGGCTCGACCAGAATCTTGACCAGCGCGGACACGTCAAGATCTTCCAGAGTCGCGATCACCGGCAGGCGACCGACAAATTCTGGGATCAGGCCGAATTTAAGCAGATCTTCCGGCTCGCTCGACCGCAGCAGTTCGCCGGTCTTGCGCTCCTCGGGCGCGGCGACATAGGCGCCAAAGCCGATCGACTTGGCTTCCAGACGGTCGCCGATGATCTTTTCCAGCCCCGCGAACGCGCCGCCGCAGATGAACAGAATGTTCGTCGTGTCGACCTGAAGAAATTCCTGCTGCGGATGCTTGCGACCGCCCTGCGGCGGCACCGAAGCGGTCGTACCTTCCATCAGTTTGAGCAGTGCCTGCTGCACGCCCTCGCCCGATACGTCGCGGGTGATCGACGGGTTTTCGGCCTTGCGGCTGATCTTGTCGATCTCGTCGATATAGACGATGCCGCGCTGCGCCTTTTCGACATTATAGTCGGACGCCTGCAACAGCTTGAGGATGATGTTCTCGACATCCTCACCCACATAACCGGCCTCGGTCAGCGTCGTCGCATCGGCCATGGTGAAGGGCACATCGAACGTCTTGGCCAGCGTCTGCGCCAGCAGCGTCTTGCCGCAGCCGGTAGGGCCGACGAGCAGGATGTTGGACTTGGCCAGTTCGACTTCGCCCGGCTTCGAGCCATGGTTCAGCCGCTTGTAATGGTTGTGGACCGCGACCGAGAGAACGCGCTTCGCCCGGTTCTGCCCGATCACATAATCGTCCAGCACATCGCAGATTTCCTGCGGGGTCGGCACGCCGCCATCCTTCTTGCCGACGAGACCACCCTTGGTCTCCTCGCGGATGATGTCGTTGCACAGTTCCACGCATTCATCGCAGATGAATACCGTCGGCCCCGCGATCAGCTTGCGCACCTCATGCTGCGACTTGCCGCAGAAGGAGCAGTAAAGCGTGCTTTTGGAATCGGAGCCCGTAAGCTTAGTCATTCGCCATGTCTTTCCTCCCTGCCGTCGGCGACATGCCGGTTATGGCGAGGGATATTCTGGTCCAAAGGGCATTCTAGACCGGGGCGCGCTGATTTCACAAGAGGGGAAAGTCGCGCGCGCCGGTCTCATTGGCCTCAGGCGTCGGATGCTTCGGGCAGCGCGGGGCGCCGGTCGAACACCTCATCGACCAGACCGAAGGCCTTCGCCTCGTCGGCCTCAAGGAAGGTGTCGCGGTCCATCGCCCGCTCGATTTCCTCCAGCGGCCGGCCAGTATAGGTCGAATAAAGACCGTTCAGGCGCTGGCGAATGCGCAGGATTTCCTTGGCCTGGATCTCGATATCGCTCGCCATGCCCTGCGCACCACCCGATGGCTGATGCACCATGATCCGCGCGTTGCTGAGCGCGATCCGCTTGCCCGGTTCGCCCGCCGCGAGCAGGAAGCTGCCCATCGACGCGGCCTGACCGATGCAGACGGTGCCGACCTGGGGCCGGATATATTTCATTGTGTCGTGGATCGCCATGCCCGCCGTCACCACGCCGCCGGGCGAATTAATGTACATCCAGATGTCCTTCTTCGGATTTTCCGACTCAAGGAACAGCAGCTGAGCGACGATCAGCGACGCCATATGATCCTCGACCTGCCCGGTCAGGAAAATGATACGTTCGCGCAGCAGGCGCGAGAAAATGTCGAAACTGCGCTCGCCCCGGTTCGACTGTTCGATGACGATGGGAACCAGCGCGGACATTGGATCGAAGTGATTCTGCATGTTGCTCTTTCAGCTTGGTGCTTTTGCCCGATCGTACATCGGGGCAAAGCCGGGTGTGTTCAAGGGCCTTAACCTATTGGCCGATCAGATAAGGGAGCCTCCGGCGTCAACGATCCCTCGCGAAATCGCCAGGCGCGCGGAACGCGAGATACGCCAGCCGACGCACTTCGCGCCGCCCCCGGACCACGGTGTCGAGCAGCAGCCCGCACATGGCGCTGAGCGTCGCGAGGATCATCAGGCCGGTGACGAGGATCGCGGTCGGGACTCGTGGCACCAGCCCGGTCTTGGCATAGGTCAGGATCAACGGTGCGGCGAGACCCAGCGCCGACAACGCCAACAGACCGGCGATGATGCCGAAGAAAAGGATCGGCCGTTCGATACGGTAGAGCGTGATGATAGTCCGCAGGATGCGCCAGCCGTCGCGATAGGTCGACAGCTTGCTGACCGATCCTTCAGGCCGCGCCCCATAGGCTGTCACCATTTCAGCCACGGGCATAACCAGTTCGAGCGCATGAACGCTGATTTCGGTCTCGATCTCGAACCCGGCGGACAGGACCGGGAAGCTTTTTACGAAGCGCCGCGAAAAAACCCGGTAGCCAGAGAGAATGTCGGTGAAGCTGCGCCCGAACAATTGCTTGAGCAGGCCCGTCAAAACCGCATTGCCCAGGCGATGGCCCCGGCGATACGCCTCCTCCACCTCGCTGCGGCGCGCGCCCACCACCATGTCCAGATTGTCTTCCAGCATGGCGGCGACCATGCGCGGCGCGGCGGCAGCCTCATAGGTCGCATCGCCATCGGCCATGATATAGATGTCGGCATCGACGTCGGCGAACATCCGGCGCACGACATGCCCCTTGCCCTGCTGGGTCACGCGGCGAACGATCGCGCCCGCTCCGGCCGCGAGCTCGCGACTGCCATCGGTGCTATTATTGTCGAAAACGTAGATGTCAGCATGGGGCAGCACCCGGCGAAAATCCGCAACCGTCTGCACGATCGCGCCCGCTTCATTATAGCAGGGCAGGATGACGGCGATGCGCGGCTGCGCCGGCGCCGCGTCCTGCTCGATGGCCGGAAATTCCTTCATTCGCCCCATATCCCGCATATTTTTGCGCTCCCGACATGGAGCGACAGGATTAATATTTCGTCTGCCATAGCGGCTGCGAAATGAAAAGCGCCCGTGCTTCCTGATGGAAACCGGGCGCCTTTTTCTCGTTTGCCGGAAGGCTTATTCGGCCTTGGCGGCGGCTTTCTTGGGTGCAGCCTTTTTGGGCTTGGCTTCGGCTGCCGGAGCCTCGGCCTCGCCTTCCGCGACAGCGGCCTTCTTGGGCGCAGCCTTTTTGGGCTTTGCCGGTGCGGCGTCCTCGGTCGTCACTTCGTCGGCGGCAGGCTCGGCAGCGGCCTTTTTGGCGGCTTTCTTGGCCTTGGGCTTTTCGTCATGGCTGTGGTCGTGGCCGCAATCGGGACCATGCACGTGCGGCTTGATGTCGCTCTCATCCGCCTCGATCGCCGCTTCCAGCTCTTCGCGGGTCACTTCGCGTTCGGTGATCTCGGCCTTGTCGAACAGGAAGTCGACGACCTTGTCCTCATAAAGCGGCGCGCGAAGCTGCGCGGCGGCCATCGGGTCCTGCCGCACATATTGCACGAAGCGCTCGCGATCCTGCGGACCATATTGCTGCGCGGCCTGCATGATGAGGCGGTTCATTTCCTGATCGTTGACGACCACGCCATTGGCCTGACCGATTTCGGAGAGGAGGAGACCGAGGCGCACGCGACGCACCGCGATGGCGCGATAATCGTCCTTCTCCGCTTCCATTTCGGCGAGCGCGGCCTCGGGATCTTCCTCATGGGTCGCTTCATGCTGAAGCTGGCCCCAGATCTGCTCGAATTCGGCATCGACCATGCTCGGCGGCACGTCGAAATCATGCGCGGCGGCGAGCTGGTCGAGCAGCTTGCGCTTCATGTGCGTGCGGGTCAGGCCATTCTGCTCCTGCTCGATCTGGCCCTTGAGCAGTTCCTTGAGCTGATCGAGACCTTCGAGACCCAGCGACTTGGCGAACTCATCGTCCAGCTTGGGCTTGTCGGCATTCAGCACCGACTTGACCTTGATGTCGAAGGTCGCAGCCTTGCCAGCGAGATTCTCCGCGCCGTAATCGGCGGGGAATGTCACGTCGATGACCTTCTCGTCGCCCTTCTTGACGCCGCCAAGCTGTTCTTCGAAGCCGGGGATGAACTGGCCGGCGCCAAGCTTCAGCCGGACGTCTTCGGCGGTGCCGCCCTCGAATGCCTCGCCATCGACCTTGCCGAGAAAATCGATGACCAGTGTGTCGCCATCGGCTGCGACATGATCGGCGTCATATTCTTCGAGCGCACCCTGCTGGCTCGCGATGCGGCCGGCCTGCTCGTCAATCTGCGCGTCACTGACGGGAATGGTCAGGCGCTCCAGAGTGAGACCGTCGATGCTGGGGGCCGCGATTTCGGGCAGCACTTCCAGCGCGACCTTGATCTCGGCGTCCTTGCCGAACTCGAACCCTTCGTCCAGCTCGACCGAAGGCTGCATCGCGGGGCGCAGCTTCTGGTCGGCGATCAGAGACTGGATGCTGTCCTGAATCGAGCTGTTGAGCGCGTCGCGCTGCAACGATTCACCGTGCATCTTCTTGACCAGATTGGTGGGCACCTTGCCGGGGCGGAAGCCGGGCATCCGCATCTGCGGCGCGATCGCCTTCACTTCCTTTTCCACGCGGGCGTCGATATCCTTCGACGCGATGGTGATGGTATAGGCGCGCTTCAGGCCCTCGTTCAACGTTTCGACAGTCTGCATCTCTTCTCTCAAACGCTTTCTTCAGCTGAATTTTGGTGGCATCTGCGAATTTAGGGCCTGACGCCGACTGGTGCGGGCGAAGGGACTCGAACCCCCACATCTTGCGATACCAGAACCTAAATCTGGCGCGTCTACCAGTTTCGCCACGCCCGCATCGGTCGCCGGTCGGCGCGGCATAGAGAAAAGCAGGGATGGAGGCAAGGGATACCGGACATCGCCCGGAACTGGTGTCCGACCCGTGCGTAAAGCCTCCAACCTCAAGGAGATTGTGCATGGCGACCCAACCCGACCCGGCCCCCGATGCCGTTCCTTCACCGGACATCATCGAGCCGCAATCCCCGCCCGAAACGCCGCCGCCCGCGACTCCGGACGAAACGCCCGCCGGACAGCCGCCGGAAATCATCCCGCAAGGCCCGGATTTCGATCGGCCGGACAGCGCGCCGCCCGAAGTTCCGCCAATGTGAAAGGAGGCCAACGAGCTATGTCACCTGAAACACACAAGTTTCCGTAGCGTCGCGCAACGGTTTTTGCAGCGACCGTGGAATTATGCCGCGCATCCGCTGGACAGCCCCATGAATCCATGATTGAAATGTGACAGACAAAAGAAACCGGCAACGGAAAAGCGGGAGAGGCGCGACTGACATAAGGGGGTCGACGTGCAAAGGGTTCGCGCCAAACTGGAATGGTTCAAGACTGTTATCCTGCCACAGGAAGCCGCCCTGCGCGGTCGATTGCGCCGGATACTCCCGTCGACCCATGAACTGGACGATATGGTGGCGGAGGTTCTGACCCGCGCCTATGCGACCGAAAATTGGGAAAATGTCACCACCGGTCGCGCCTATCTTTTCACCATCGCGCGCAATCTGGTGATCGACGCCGCGCGGCGGAACAAAATCGTCAGCTTCGAAACCATCGCCGACCTGGAATTGCTCCAGGGCGAAAGCAATGTCGAAGCGCAACTTCATGCACGCGAAGCGCTGCGTCAGGTCGAAGCGATCGTCGATACGCTGCCAATTCAATGCAAGCGCGTCTTTATCTTGCGACGGATTCACGAAAAATCGATGCTGGAAATAGCGGAGGAGATGTCTCTATCCGTTTCCACAGTTGAAAAACATCTGGCCAAAGCCATCGCGATAGTTATGCGGGCCTGGGCAGAACGTGAGGAAACGGACTTCGAGCGTGCAGGCGTCGGAACCAGGTTCAAATTGCGGGGACAGGGACGCAATCGAAGCGAAGGCCGCGTGCCTTCTAGCAAGGCTTAACAGCGGCCCCGACGCGCAGGTCGAACTGGAAGCATGCCGCTGGATCGAGGCCGACCCCCGCCACGCCGTCGCCTTCGCCCGCGCGGAGGCCGCGTGGGAAGCGACTGAGCGGTTGAAAAGCAGCGCCGCGGCCATACGCCTGCCGCCGCTCGCGGCAATCATCAGTGAAATCGACCAGCGCCGCCTGTCGCGCAACATCATGATCGCCGCCGCGATATCGGTGCTGCTGTTCATTGTCGCAGCGATTGTCACCGTCCGCACCTTCAGCGGCGTCGATCGCTACGAAACGCGCATCGGCGAGATTCGCGACATCGCGCTGGCCGACGGATCGACCATGCACCTCAACAGCGATAGCGAGGCGGAGGTGCGCTTTACGGATAATGGCCGCAAGGTGCGCATCCTGAAGGGCGAGGCGAATTTCGATGTCGCGCACGACAAGAGCCGCCCCTTCGATGTGGAAGCGCGATCGGCGGTGATCCGCGCGGTCGGCACCGCCTTCAATGTCCGCATGCGCCCCGCCCTGGTCGAACTCACCGTCACCCAGGGCACCGTCTCCGTCCGGTCCGGCGACATGGCGCAAGAAAAGGTCAGCGCCGGGAGTGGCGCGGTGATCCAGCCGCGCACTATCGCCCTGACCCGGCTTGGCCCCAGGCTTATCGACCAGCGCACTGCCTGGCGCGCGCAGATGGTCGAACTGGACGGCGAAACGGTTGCGCAGGCGGCCGAGGAGTTCAACCGCTATCGCGCCACGCCGATCCTGATCGGCGACAATCGCGTATCCTCGCTCCGCGTCGGCGGGCGTTTCCGCATCGGCGACAGCAAGGAATTTCTGACCGCGTTGCAATTGAGCCTGCCTGTCCGCGCCGTCACCGGCGAGGATGGATCGGTCATGCTGCTCTATCGCGATGAGGATTTGGGTGCAGATCCGTCCAGCGAAGCGGTCGCCCGCACCCTAACCCAGTAATTCCCGCACCAGTTGCGGAACCAGCAGGCTCGCCGGGCCAAGCCGACTTTCATGGAAATAGGCGCTGCCCGCCGACGGATCGAAATTCAGTTCCAGCGTGCGCGCACCCGCCCGTCGCGCGGTCTGGACAAAGCCCGCCGCCGGATAGACCGCGCCCGATGTGCCGATCGACACGAACAGGTCGGCCCGAGCGAGCGCGTCCTCAATCACTTCCATCTCATAAGGCATTTCGCCGAAGAACACGATGTCGGGCCGCAGTCTGGGCTTGCCACATGCGCCACAGACGCTGGCTGGCGGCAGCGCGGCCTCCCACGCCGTCGCCCGACCGCAGGCCGCGCACAACGCCGATTTAAGTTCGCCATGCATGTGAATGAGCCGCTGCGCGCCGGCCCGTTCGTGCAGATCATCGACATTCTGCGTGACGACCAGCAAATCACCCGTCCAGGCCCGGTCGAGCGCCGCGAGCGCCTCATGCGCGGCATTGGGCTGCACCATCGCCAGCTTCGCGCGCCGCTCGTCATAGAAGCGGTGTACGAGCACAGGATCGCGCGCCAGCGCTTCGGGCGTGCAGACATCCTCCACCCGATGCCCTTCCCACAGGCCGTCCGGCCCGCGAAAGGTCGCAAGGCCGCTTTCGGCGGAAATTCCCGCGCCGGTCAGGATCACGATATTGCGGACTGGTTCGGTCATCGGCGGAAACTAGCGCGAAGATGCGATCGGGGCTACCGGGGATGACATTCACCCTCCATTCTGGCATCGGCCGCTTGCAGCGATTTCAGGAACGGGAACGACATGACCAGCATCGGCATTTTCGGGGCGGCGGGCCGTATGGGCCGGGCGATCGCGCAGGTCGCGACCGAAGCGGGACTGGGCATTGCGGGCGGGATCGATCATGTCGGCATCGGCGAGATCGTGCCGGGCCTTGCGCTTTCCTCCGATCCGCTGGCGCTGGCCGAGCGCGCGGACATACTCATCGATTTTTCGGTTCCGGGCGCCCTGTCCGCCCATCTCGACGCCTGCATTACCGCCCGCAAGCCAATCCTGATCGGCACCACCGGCCTCGAAGCGGTGCACCACGCGCTGATCGATGAGGCGGCGGCGCATATTCCCATTCTCCAGACCGGCAACACCTCGCTTGGCGTCAACCTGCTGGCGGCGCTGGTCGAGCAGGCGGCGGCGGGTCTGGGCGATGACTGGGACATCGAGATCGTCGAAATGCACCATCGGCATAAGGTCGACGCCCCCTCCGGCACAGCCCTTCTTTTGGGAGAGGCTGCCGCGCGCGGACGCGGCATTGCGCTCGACGCGCATAGCGAACGGGGCCGAGACGGCATCACCGGCGCACGGGCAAAGGGCGCGATCGGCTTTGCCGCATTGCGTGGCGGATCGGTCGCGGGCGATCATCAGGTGATTTTCGCCACCGAAGGCGAGCGGATCGAGATCGGCCACCGCGCCGAAAACCGCACCATCTTCGCGCGCGGGGCGGTCAAGGGCGCGACATGGCTGGTCGGCCAGCCGGCGGGCCGTTACGATATGAAGGGCGTGCTCGGCCTTTGACGCCATGAACAAAGCGCAGATCTTCGACTTCTTCAGCCGCCTCGCCGAAGCCAATCCCGCGCCCCGCACGGAGCTGGAATATGGCAATGACTATCAGCTGCTGGTCGCGGTCGTCCTTTCGGCCCAGTCCACCGACGTCGGCGTCAACAAAGCGACCCGCGCGCTGTTCCGCGAGGTCGAGGCGCCGCAACAGATGGTCGATCTGGGCGAAGAGGGCCTGAAACAGCATATCAAGACGATCGGCCTGTTCAACGGCAAGGCAAAGAACGTCATCGCCCTGTCGAACATATTGGTCCGCGACTTTGGCGGGCAGGTGCCGCAGGACCGCGACGTGCTGACGACTCTGCCCGGCGTCGGGCGCAAGACCGCCAATGTCGTCATGAACACCGCGTTCGGCCAGGAAACCTTCGCCGTCGACACCCATATTTTCCGCGTCGGCAACCGCACCGGACTGGCGCCGGGCAAGACCCCTCTGGCGGTGGAACTCAAGCTCGAAGCCCGCGTGCCCGGCCCCTTTCGCCGCGACGCGCATCACTGGCTGATCCTGCATGGCCGCTATATCTGCAAGGCGCGGCGTCCCGAATGCTGGCGCTGCCCGGTTGCCGATCTGTGCCGCTACAAGCCCAAGACGCCAGCGCCCAAAACCGAAGCCTGAAGCCGTCGATGATGCTATAAAAGGAACGGATGTCGGGTCCGCTCGTCGTCTTATCCGTATAGATTAAGGAGAGTGAAATGCCCGCCCCCAGCATCCTTCGCCTCGCCGCCGTCATGGCCCTTTGCGGCTCCGTTTCCCCCGCATTGGCGAAACCCGCGCCCGATCCCTATGTCCCTGCCGGCAAGCCGGTCAGTTGCATCCAGATCAGCACCATCCAGTCGACGAATGTCCGCGACGACCGGACCATCGATTTCGTCACGGGTGCCAGCCGCGTTTATCGCAATACCCTGCCCTATAGTTGCCCGAGCCTCGGCTTCGAAAAGAAATTTCTCTACAAAACCAGCATTTCCCAGCTTTGTTCGGTCGATATCATCACCGTGCTTCAGGGCGGTCCCGGCCTGTCGCGCGGCGCGAGCTGTGGCCTCGGCAAATTCCAGCCGATGCAGAAAGCGCCCAAATAGGCACGTAATAATCCCGCAATCGCCGATTTGCGCTGGCGCCTGCGAACGGCCTTTGCTAAGCGGCCCTTCGCATCGGCGACAAGCACCCATAGCTCAGCTGGATAGAGCGTTGCCCTCCGAAGGCAAAGGCCAGTGGTTCGAATCCACTTGGGTGCACCAAAACTCATCCTCGACGCTCGCCCCGCCCTTTCCAGCGGGGACAGGGCGTTCATTTGACCAAGACCGCCGTCCGGTATCGCTCGCGCCCCGATAACGCCATCAACAGCGATGCCGTCGAACAGATCAGGCAGACGAGCGAAATGCTGTAGCCCAATCCCATCGGGTCGCCAGCGAAGATGGTCGTCGACAATGCGCCGATGATCGAAGCGCCTGCGGCGAGAGAGATCAGGTTGTTCCACAGGACGAATATCGCGGAATTGACGCCACGCAGGGCAGGCGGGGTAATCAGCTGCAGCGCCGCCGTGAGATTGCCGTAGAATGAGCCAAGCGCGAGCGATTGCAGGATCAGCATGCCAAGCGACAGATACAGATTCTCGACCGACGCATAGGCGCTGGTCAGCAAGGCGATGGCCGAAAATAGCGCGACCGCGATGAGCGGCGCGTCGGATATGCCGCGACGTTGCAGATGTTCGGCCAGCGTCACGCCGAGCAGCGTGCCGATGCTGCTGCAACATAGATAGAGGATGCCCAGCAGATAGCCCACATGACTCGGCGACAGGCCGAACGCCCGGATGAGGTGAGTGGCATACCAGACGAAGCCTGCATAATAGACGATGCCGAGCAACGCCGAACACAGGAAGATCGGGGCGAAAGCGCCCGCCTTGCGCCAAAGCAGCGCAAAGACATCGGCAAGCCGCGCGGTCGATTCCCCGTGACCGCCGGTGCGGGGCGGTTCCTTGACCGCGAGCAACAGCAGCGCGATGATGAAGCCCGGCAGGCTTATGATCCAGAACGTTTCCTGCCAGCGCTGATACCCCGCAATGAGGATCGGCAGGCCATTGACCAGGCTGATGACCGCGCCGCTCGCCAGAAACGCTGATCCCACGCCCAGCGTCGCGGCCATGGTGAAGATCGAAAGCGCCCTGACGACCCGTTCTCGTGGGAAGGCGTCGGTAATCATCGTATAGGCCGCCGGAGACAGGATCGCCTCCCCCATCCCCACGACAACACGCGCCGCGAACAGCATCGGAAAGCTGTTGGCGAAACCGCACAGGACCGTTCCCACGCTCCAGAACAAGATGCCGCAGACCAGGACGTTGCGACGATTATAGCGACTGACGATGATCCCTGCGGGGATCGTCGCCACGCAAAAGGCCAGCGAAAAGGCAGGTCCCTGCAATAGGGCGATCTGAAAGTCGCTGATTTCCAGCGATGCCTTGATCGGGGCCACCAGCAGCGCGATGATCTGACGATCGAGAAAGGCGACGATATAGGCGACAACCAGCACGCCAAGCATGCGATAGGCAGAACTCAGCGTATAATCAGGCCTGTGCATCGCAAGATTGTTCATGATCCCCCCGTCGCGCTGCTTGGCGTTGCTGAACCTTCGCGCCATCTGCCCGCATATCGGGGCTTATGTCATCGCAGCCGGCAGCGCCAGCATATCACGATGCCGTCCTCTTCATCCAGCCGGTCGCTCACTGCAACGAAGCCGTTGCGCATCAACACCCGCTGCGATGCGATATTGTCCGGCAGGGTTTCGGCGATGATCGTCCTCAAACCGGGCTGGCGCCGCGCCCAGGCGACGACCTGCGCCACGGCCCGGCTGGCGATGCCGCGATTGTGGTGGCTCGACGCAATGCCATAGCCGATTTCGAACAGGCCGTCTTCGGGTGGCAATTTGATCGAGCACAGACCGACGACATCATATCCTTCGACGATCAGCCAGGATGTGGGCGAGAATTCCTGCCCAACCTCCTCCGCCATTTCCGCGAGCATGGCGATTATCTCGGGCGTGGCGATCGGCGTGTCGGCCAGGCCGAAGTGCCGGGGCGCATCGCCGCGCAGCAGCGCCGCATGATCGAGCGCCGTAGCCTCGAAAATACGCACTGCCGCTCTGGGCGCATGGACACGCGGCGCAAGCGCGACGGGCGCGAGACCCGCGGTCAATGCCAGATCCGATCGAACCGGGCGCCCAAGCCCGTCAGCAGCTCATATTGCGACAGACCCGAAACACGCGCCGCCTCGCCCAACGCATAGTCCATCGTCAGCCAGTCGCCCTCTGCGATGTTGGGCCGGACGCTCACATCGATGGCGATCAGATCCATCGACACGCGTCCCACGACCGGCAGAACGGCGTCATCGGCACGCACGCTTCCCCGGTCGGAAAATCCCCGCAAATAGCCGTCGGCATAGCCAAGGTTAAGCACGGCGACCTCCATGTCGGCGGGCGCGCGATAGGTCGCATTATAGCCGATAGACTCCCCTGCCGGCACCCGCCGCCGCTGAAGCACCTGCGCCTGCGGGAACACGACCTGCCGAAGATGGCCGATCGCTTCGCGCCGGGGCGCCGCGCCATAGAGCGCAAGGCCGGGTCGGGTGAGATCGAACGCATAGTCGGAACCCAGGCAAATGCCCGCACTGTTGGCGAGGCTGTAACGGCCGGCCGATATTGAGGGGCAAAGGCCGGAAAACCGGGTGCGCTGAACCCCGCTCATCGGCCCGTCCTCATCAGCCGATGCGAGATGGCTCATCAGCGTGTCGATAGCCAGCCCCTCGACCAGCGCAGCCGCCTCCGCGCGCCAGTCCAGCCCCAGCCGGTTCATGCCGGTATCGACCATGATGTCGCACGCACCACCCCCCGCCGCTTTCCAGCGGGCAATCTGGGTCGGGGTGGAGAGAACCGGGCGCGCGCGCGATGCCAGCGCGCGGGTCATGTCTTCGGCCCTGACGCCATGCAGGACGGAGAGGCTGAGATCGTCGGTCAGAAATGGCTCCAGCGCTGCCGCTTCAGCCCAGTTCGACACGAAAAAGTCGCGACAGCCCGCCCTTGCCAGCCGTAGCATCACCTCACGCGCGCCCAGCCCATAGCCGTTCGCCTTAATCGCCGCGCCACAGGCCGCGCCGCCGCTTCGCTTCGCCAGCCATCGCCAGTTGGCGAGCAACGCATCCTCGTCCAGCCGAAGGCGCAATGGTGCGACGAAATCGTCCATGGCAAGGCCGGTAGCGTCATCGCTCACAGAGGTCGAGCACTCAGGCCTCAAGCGAGCGGCCCCGCGTCTCGGGCAGGGCGATCAGGCAAGTCAGCAGCGCCGCCGCGACCACCGCCAGCGTATACCACAGGCCCGCATAGGGATTGCCTGTGCGCGCCACGATATACTGGCTCACCAATGGCAGGAAGCCACCGAAATATCCGGTCCCGATATGATAGGGGATCGACAACGAACTGTAGCGAATACGCGCGGGGAAATATTCCGACAGCAACGCCGCCACCGGACCATAGGTCGCGCCGGACAGCGTCCACAGCAGCAGCAGCGCGACAAAGACCAGCGACGCGCGTCGCCAGTCCGGCGTTACGGTCGCGAAATCATAGCCCCCGGCTCGCAGGGCGGCGTCCAGCCCTTCCGCGCTCAGATCGCCAACCACCGCGTCGCCGATGCTGACGGCCGGAACCGGGCCAGCCCGCTTTTCATAGGAAATGCCGCGCTTGGAAAAATGGTCGAGCAGCTTGCCGCAGGCGGTCGGCTGCACCTTGGCGAACGGGTCGAACACGCAGTCCGGCCCGCTCACCATCACCGGCGAGCGGGCCGCCGCCTGGGTCAGACCCGGATTGGCGGTAGCGCCGATAGCTTGATAGAGCGGCATCAGCGAAACCAGCACCAGCGCATAGCCGATCACGATCGGTTTCTTGCGACCGATCCGGTCGGACAACCAGCCAAAGAAGATGAACGAGCCGATACCGATGAAGGCGCTGCCCCCGACCAGCAACTGCGCGACGCCCGCCGAAACATGCAGGCCGTTCTGGAGGAAATAGAGCGCCTGAAACATGACGGTATAGGCGATCACGGTGAAGCCGGCCGCGATGCCGATCATCGCCACCAGCATGCGCCGCTTGTTGCCGGGGTAGGTGAAGGCTTCCTTGAGCGGATTCTTCGCCTGCACGCCCGCCGCCTTCATCGCCATGAACACGGGGCTTTCGCGCAGCATCAGCCGCATCCACAGCGACACGCCCAGCAGCGCCAGCGAAAAGACGAAGGGTAGCCGCCAGCCCCACGCGGCCCAAACCTCCGCGCCGACGATCCATTGCGTGCCGACCACGACGATCAGCGACAGGATGAAGCCGCCGATCACCCCGGCCTGGATGAAGCTCGTGTAAAAACCCCGTTTGCCCGCCGGCGCATGCTCCGCGACATAGATGGCCGCGCCGCCATATTCGCCGCCCAGCGCCAGCCCCTGCGCAATTCGTAGCAGGATGAGGATGATGGGGGCCGTCACGCCGATGCTCGCCGCAGATGGGGTCAACCCGACGCCCGCCGTCGCCGCCCCCATCAAAACGATGGTGGCGAGAAACGTATATTTGCGTCCGAACCTGTCGCCGAAATAGCCGAACAGCACCGCGCCCAAAGGCCGGAAGCCGAACCCCACGGCGAAGCCCGCCAGCGAATAGAGGAGTTCGACGGTCGGATTATCGGTCGGGAAGAAGGTGCGGCCGATGATCGGCGCGAGCACACCGTAGATGTAAAAATCATACCATTCGAACACGGTGCCGAGCGCGGAGGCCGTAATGATAAGCCGGTCCCGCTTCGCATCCATCACATAGTCGGTGCCCACCGCCGTCGCGCTCATCATGCCCCCCTGCCCTCTGGCGATGGCTCGCTATGCAGGCAAAGCCGCCCGCCGACAAGCGTTCAGCCGATCCAGTAGGGCACGATCTGGCGGTTGTCGGGATCGACATGGATCGGCCGGTCGGCGGGCGGAAAGGCGCGCTGGTCGCAGCTCTGGCGCGAACAGAGGCGGCAGGTGACGCCGATCGGCGTCGCCGCGCTCTCATCCTCCAGCCGCAATCCGTCGGCATAAACGAAGTTCGCCGCATGCGCGATTTCGCAGCCCAGCACGACCGCGTAGCGGCGCGGCGTGCGCGCATAGCTGCCCGACGGCTTCACCAGCCCCTTCGCCATGGAGACATAGCGCACGCCATCGGGCGTTTCGCCGAGCTGCACGTTGATTCGGTCAGGGATGGCGACCGCCTCATGCACGTTCCACAACGGGCAGGCCCCGCCGAACCGCGCGAACTGGAGCCGGGTCGCGCTGTGCCGCTTGGTGATGTTGCCGGCCATATCGACGCGGCAGAAGAAGAACGGGATGCCGCGCAGCCCCGGCCGCTGCAAGGTGGACAGCCGGTGGCAGGCCTGTTCGAAACTGACGCCGAACCGCCGTGACAGCCGGTCGATATCATGGCGCAGCACCCGCGCCGCCTCGCGAAATTCGGCATAGGGCAACAGCAGCGCGCCCGCCGCATAATTGCCGAGGCCTAGCGCCAGCAGCCGGTCCGCGCCCGCGACCGGCAAAGCGGCGCGACCGACGACATCGGCGATCACCGCCTGACCTTCCAGCAGCATCAGCTGATGCGCCAGCATGAACTTGCGGCTCTCGGTCGGCAGGGCGGCGTTGACGAACAGGCGCTTTTCAAGCGCATTGTAGGTCCGCAAGGCGGAATCGGGCGTGTCGGCGATCAGCGTCTCGATCCCGTGCCGCCGCGCCAGCGCCTCGACCAGCATGCCCTCGTCCAGCGGCTGTCCGGCGGTCAGCTTGCCCGCCAGATCTTCGGCGAGACAGTCGAGCGCGTGGACATAATTGCCCGCCTCGTGAAACCAGTCGCGCGCCGCTTCCCAAGGCAAGCGCGCCTGCACCGCATGATCGTTGGCGATCGCCTCCTCGATCATGTTAATCCGCTCGTTCGCCCGCATATGCGCGTTATAGAGATCGACATAGCGGGCGGCGAATTCGGGATATTGCAGATGCAGCTTCTCGATCCGCTCCGGCTCCAGCGCGCGGCCGGGCAGTTCGGGATGCGTCAGCGCGAAGGCGAAAGCGCCCAGCAACTGCTCTTCCTCGCGGCTGTCGAAACTCGCCCAGTCGACGGGGAAAGCCCCGGCCAGCGCCGCCTTCACCTTGGCGGTCAACGGCCGGTCGTCATTTTCAAGCTGGCTGAGATAAGAGACTGAAATACCAAGGGCGAGCGCCATCGTCGCCTGGTCCATCCGATGGTCCAGACGCAACTGCCGAAGCCTTGGTCCTGCGAAGATGCGGTTGCCGCGCGCCATCCCCCGGCCCTAATTTGCAAAATGGTGATTTGCAAATCAGCAAATTTGCATTTGCGAAAATCATAAAAGGCTGGAATGGGGCCATTCAGCTAAATTCGCGCCATGACTATCGGAGAACAGCCGCCCATGTCGAAGCTCGCCATCATCGAAAAGCTCGAAGCCAAGCGTGAAGGCGCTCGCATGGGGGGCGGCCAGCGCCGCATCGACGCGCAGCATGCCAAGGGCAAGCTGACCGCGCGCGAACGGCTCGACGTGCTGCTCGACGAGGACAGCTTCGAAGAGCTGGATATGTATGTCGAACATAACTGCATCGACTTCGGCATGGACGAACAGCATATTCCGGGCGACGGCGTCGTCACCGGATCGGGCACGATCAACGGCCGGCTGGTGTTCGTGTTCAGTCAGGATTTCACCGTCTATGGCGGCGCGGTGTCGGAACGGCACGCGATGAAGATCTGCAAGATCATGGACATGGCGCTGAAAGTGGGCGCGCCAGTGATCGGCCTCAATGACTCGGGCGGCGCGCGTATTCAGGAAGGCGTGGCCAGCCTCGCGGGCTATGCCGAGATTTTCCAGCGCAACGTGCTGGCGTCGGGCGTCGTGCCGCAGATCAGCGTCATCATGGGGCCATGCGCGGGTGGCGCGGTCTACTCCCCGGCGATGACGGATTTCATCTTCATGGTGAAGGATTCGTCCTTCATGTTCGTCACCGGCCCCGACGTGGTCAAGACCGTGACCAACGAGGTCGTGACGCAGGAAGAACTGGGCGGCGCGATCACGCACACCACCAAGTCGGGCGTGGCCGACGTCGCGTTCGAAAATGATATCGAAGCGCTGCTGTCGGTTCGCGATTTCGTCGACTTCCTGCCGGCGTCGAACAAGGAGCCGGTGCCCGAGCGGCCCAGCGCCGATCCGTGGGACCGGATCGACTATAGCCTCGACACGCTGATCCCGGCCAACGCCAACCAGCCCTATGACATGCACGAACTGATTAAGAAGATCGTGGACGAAGGCGATTTCTTCGAAGTGCAGCCGGCCCATGCGGGCAACATCATCTGCGGCTTCGGCCGGGTCGAGGGTAAGACGATCGGCATCGTCGCCAACCAGCCTTTCGTGCTGGCGGGCGTGCTCGACATCAACTCGTCCAAGAAGGCCGGGCGCTTCGTCCGCTTCTGCGACGCGTTCGACATCCCCATCGTCACGCTGGTCGATGTGCCGGGCTTCCTGCCGGGCACCGCGCAGGAGCATAATGGCATCATCAAGCATGGTGCGAAGCTGCTGTTCGCCTATGCCGAAGCGACCGTGCCCAAGATCACGGTCATTACTCGTAAAGCCTATGGCGGCGCCTATGACGTCATGTCCTCCAAGCATCTGCGCGGCGATTTGAACTATGCCTGGCCGACCGCTGAAATCGCTGTGATGGGCGCGAAGGGCGCGGTGGAGATCATCTTCCGCGGCAAGACTCCGCAAGAGATCGCCGAACGCACCGCCGAATATGAATCCCGCTTCGCCAACCCGTTCGTGGCGGCGAGCAAGGGCTTCATCGACGAGGTGATCCAGCCGCACTCGACCCGCAAGCGCGTCGCGCTGGGGCTGAGGAAGCTCGCCAACAAGAGCCTGGAGAATCCCTGGAAGAAGCACGACAATATTCCGCTGTGATGGGACGAGCGCTATTTTGGGCGGGACTTGTTCTGTTGGGCTGCGCTGTAATCTCGTCCGCGGAAATTAACGAGCGGGTTGGTAACAGTTCGGATTATGCTGGCCCAAAAGAGCAAAGGCTAAACCCCGTAGTCATTCAGGGTTGCGTTATGTTTGTGAGCAATACGGACAAAGTTCGTAGTGAGCTTGCGCCTTATGCGGCTGTGTTAGGTTTAGGAATGGCTGCTGCTGGCTGGATGTTGAGGAAAAAGAAATGAAACTCGGCCGTCTCAATCATATCGGCGTCGCCACGCCGTCGCTCGAAAAGAGCATCGCCTATTATCGCGATGTGATGGGCGCGACCGTCATCACGCAGCCCTTCGACCTGCCCGCGCAGGGGGTGAAGGTGTGCTTCGTCGATACGCCGGGTGAAAATGGGACCCATGGCACGCAGATCGAACTGATCGAGCCGTTTGACGAAAGTTCGCCGATCACCGCTTTCATCGCCAAGAACCCGGCGGGCGGGCAGCATCATATGTGCTATGAGGTGCCCGACATTCACGCAGCGAAGGCGTGGTTCGAAGGCAAGGGCGCGCGCGTGCTGGGCGAACCGCGCATCGGCGCGCACGGCACGCTGATTTTCTTCGTCCATCCCAAGGATATGAACGGGGTGCTGACCGAGATCATGGAAACGCCTAAAAACGCGCATTGATTATCTATACCCGCCCGGTTCGGGCGGATGCTGGGGAACCGGGACGATGACGAACGAAGCCGACAAGCCGACGCTGGACCAGTGGGCCACCGCCGCCGCCAAGGAAGTAAAGGGCGCGGATCTGACCTGGCACACGCCCGAGGGGATCGACGTCAAGCCGCTATACACGGCCGAAGATGTGACCGCCGACCCCGGCCTCCCCGGCTTCGCTCCGTTCACGCGCGGCGTGAAGGCCAGCATGTATGCCGGCCGTCCCTGGACCATTCGCCAATATGCGGGCTTCTCCACCGCCGAAGCCTCCAACGCCTTCTACCACCGCAACCTGAAAGCCGGGCAAAAGGGCCTGAGCGTCGCCTTCGACCTCGCCACCCATCGCGGTTATGACAGCGATCATCCGCGCGTCACCGGCGATGTCGGCAAGGCGGGCGTGGCGATCGACACGCTCGACGACATGAAGATCCTGTTCGACGGCATTCCGCTCGACAAGATGTCGGTGTCGATGACGATGAACGGCGCGGTCATCCCGATCCTCGCCTTCTTCATTGTCGCGGGCGAGGAACAGGGCGTCGATCGCAAATTGCTCGACGGGACCATCCAGAACGACATCCTCAAGGAGTTCATGGTCCGCAATACCTATATCTACCCGCCCGAACCATCGATGCGGATCATCTCGGACATTTTCGGCTACACCTCGCGCGAGATGCCCAAGTTCAACAGCATCTCCATTTCCGGCTATCATATGCAGGAAGCAGGCGCGACGCAGGTGCAGGAACTGGCCTTCACCATCGCCGACGGCATGGAATATGTGAAATATGGCGTCGAATCCGGGCTGGATATCGACAAGTTCGCCGGACGCCTCAGCTTCTTTTTTGCCATCGGCATGAACTTCTTCATGGAGATCGCGAAGCTGCGCGCCGCCCGCGTACTGTGGCATCGCGCCATGACGCAACTCGGCGCGAAGGACGAGCGCTCCAAGATGCTGCGCACCCACTGCCAGACCTCGGGCGTCTCGCTGACCGAGCAGGACCCCTATAACAACGTCATGCGCACCACGATCGAGGCGATGGCCGCGATGCTGGGCGGCACCCAGTCGCTGCACACCAACGCGCTGGACGAAGCCATTGCCCTGCCCACCGACTTTTCCGCCCGGATCGCGCGCAACACGCAGATCGTGATCCAGGAAGAGACGGGCATGACCAAGGTCGTCGATCCGCTCGGCGGTTCCTATTATGTCGAGGCGCTGACGCAGGAGCTGGTCGACAAGGCGTGGGAGATCATCGAAAAGGTGCAGGCCGAAGGCGGCATGGCGAAGGCCGTGGCGGCGGGCTGGCCCAAGGCGATGATCGAAACCGCCGCCGCCGCCCGTCAGGCGCGGGTCGATCGTGCGGATGACGTGATCGTGGGCGTCAACAAATATCGCCTCGCGACCGAAGATCTGCTCGAAACGCTGGAGGTCGATAACGCCGCCGTGCGCGAAGGCCAGATCGCCCGCATCAACAAGGTGAAGGCGGAACGCGACAGCGACAAGTGCGAAGCGGCGCTCCAGGCGCTGCGCGACGGCGCCGCCGCGCCCGCGAGCCTTGAAAACAACCTCCTCGCGCTGGCAGTCGAAGCGGCCCGCGCCCGTGCGACGCTGGGCGAGATTTCCGCCGCGATGGAGGAAAGCTTCAACCGCTACGGCACGCAGCCTACCCCGGTGAAGGGCGTCTATGCCGCGCCCTATGAAGGCGACAGCCGCTGGCAGCAGGTTCTTGACGGCGTGCAGGCCGTCGAGCGGCGCCTCGGTCGCAGGCCCAAACTGCTCGTCGCCAAGATGGGTCAGGATGGTCATGACCGGGGCGCCAACGTCATCGCCTCGGCATTCAGCGACATGGGCTTCGAAATCGTGTCGGGACCGCTGTTCCAGACGCCCGACGAAACGGTCGTGCTGGCATTGCAGAACGAGGTCGATGTCGTCGGCGCGTCCAGCCTTGCGGCCGGGCACAAGACGCTGATCCCCGAACTGATCGGCAAGCTGCGCGAAGCGGGCCGCACCGACATCAAGGTGATCGCGGGCGGTGTCATACCGCCCCAGGATTATGACTATCTTCGTGACGCGGGCGTGCAGGGCATTTATGGACCCGGTTCCAACGTCGTGGAATGCGCCGCCGATGTGCTGCGCCTCCTCGGCCACAACATGCCCCCGGCGGGGCTGGGGGAAGCCGCTTGACCATGATCACCGCCCAATCGCGCACCGACTGGACCCGCGAAGAAATCGCGGCGCTGTTCGACCTGCCCTTCAACGACCTGATGTTCGAAGCGCAATCGATCCATCGCGCCAATCACCCGCGTAACGAGGTGCAGCTTTCGACGCTGCTTTCGATCAAGACCGGCGGCTGCCCCGAAGATTGCGGCTATTGCTCGCAATCGACGGAAGCCGATAGCGGCCTCGCCGCGACCAAGCTGATGGATGTGCAGGCCGTGCTGCAAGCCGCAGCGCAGGCGAAGGATCATGGCTCGGGCCGCTTCTGCATGGGCGCGGCCTGGCGCAACCCCAAGCAGCGCGACATGCCCAAGCTGGTCGCCATGGTGCAGGGCGTGCGCGCCATGGGCATGGAAACCTGCATGACGCTCGGCATGCTGGACGAGGGGCAGGCCAAGACGCTCGCCGACGCGGGCCTCGATTACTATAACCACAATATCGACACTTCGCCGGAAAATTACGCCAACGTCATCACGACGCGCACGTTCGCGGACCGGATCGAGACGCTGGACAATGTGCGCAATGCGGGGATCAACGTGTGCTGCGGCGGCATCGTCGGCATGGGCGAGACGCGCAACGACCGCATCGGCTTCCTCCATGCGCTCGCCACCATGCCGCACCCGGAAAGCGTGCCGATCAACGCGCTCGTCCCTGTCGAAGGCACGGTGCTGGGCGACATGCTGAAAGACACGCCGCTCGCGAAGATCGACGAGGTGGAATTCGTCCGCACCGTCGCCGTCGCCCGCATCGTGATGCCGCAATCGATGGTCCGCTTGAGCGCGGGCCGCGAGAGCATGTCGGAAGCCTGCCAGGCGCTCTGCTTCATGGCGGGTGCGAACAGCATTTTTACCGGTGACAAGTTGTTGACGGCGGCGAATGCGGGGGATGACAAGGACGCGATGCTGCTCGGCAAGCTGGGGCTGACGCCGATGATGGCCCAGCCGCACGGGCATCTGGAGGCGGCGGAGTGATTTACGCACTCGCCGCCGTCACCCCGGACTTGATCCGGGGTCCCGCTTCTTCTCTGCCATCGCGCGGGAAGAAAGCGAGGTGCCGGATCAAGTCCGGCATGACGGGCCGAGGCTTTGGCTTGGAGATCATAGTGTGAGGGTAGGAAAGCGCATTCGCTTGGTGGCGATTGTCTTTTCCCTCGGCTCAGCGGCTTTTTGGGAAGGGGTAGCTGGCTTTCGGGAAATGCTCGGAAGCGCTCAGCACCAATATCCGAATTGGATTTGGGTAAGCGCGCTTCCAGCGGTCGTATTTGCCTTGATCTGTTGGTTCACATTCAGATGGCTGGGGAACATGATTTCCAAAGCCACGAAAGTTAGCGGGGAAAAGTAGTCGCAATGCCAATCACCAAGATCTTGATCGCGAACCGTGGCGAAATCGCGTGTCGTGTCATGCGCACGGCCAAGAAGATGGGCATCAAGACCGTTGCGGTCTATTCCGATGCCGATGCGCGCGCGCCGCATGTGCTGATGGCGGACGAGGCCGTCCATATCGGCCCGTCGCCCGCCGCCCAATCCTATCTGATCGCTGACAAGATCATCGAGGCGTGCAAGCAGACCGGCGCCGACGCAGTCCACCCCGGCTATGGCTTCCTCTCCGAGCGCGAGAGCTTCCGCAAGGCGCTCGACGCCGAGGGCATCATCTTCGTCGGCCCTCCCGCCAACGCGATCGCGGCCATGGGCGACAAGATTGAGTCCAAGAAGCTCGCCATGGAAGCGGGCGTCAACGTCGTCCCCGGCTTCGTCGGCGTGATCGACGATACCGAACATGCGGTGAAGATCTCCAACGAGATCGGCTATCCGGTGATGATGAAGGCGTCGGCCGGCGGCGGCGGCAAGGGCATGCGCCTCGCCTATTCCGAGCAGGACGTCCGCGAAGGTTTCGAAGCGACCAAGCGCGAGGGGCTGAACAGCTTCGGCGATGATCGCGTGTTCATCGAAAAATTCATCGAAAGCCCGCGCCACATCGAAATTCAGGTGCTGGGCGACCAGCATGGCAATATCGTCTACCTCAACGAACGCGAATGCTCGATCCAGCGCCGCCATCAGAAGGTGGTCGAGGAAGCGCCCTCACCTTTCGTGTCCCCCGAAATGCGCAAGAAGATGGGCGAGCAGTGCGTCGCGCTCGCCCGCGCGGTCGGCTATTTCAGTGCCGGCACGGTCGAACTGATCGTCAGCGGAGAGGACAAGACCGGCGACGGCTTCTACTTCCTCGAAATGAATACCCGGCTTCAGGTCGAGCATCCCGTCACCGAAGAAATCACCGGCGTCGATCTGGTCGAACAGATGATCCGCGTCGCCAATGGCGAGGCGCTGTCCTTCACACAGGACGAGGTGAAGCTGAACGGCTGGTCGATTGAAAACCGCGTCTATGCCGAAGACCCCTATCGCGGCTTCCTGCCGTCCACCGGCCGGTTGATCCGTTACAACCCGCCCGAAACCGGCCGCGACGAGAGCGGCGCACTGATCCGCGTCGATGACGGTGTCGAGGAAGGCGGCGAAGTGTCGATCTTCTACGATCCGATGATCGCAAAGCTCATCACCTGGGCGCCCACCCGGCTCGAAGCGATCGACAAGCAGATCGCGGCGCTCGACCGTTTCGAGATCGAGGGGCCGGGCCATAATATCGATTTCGTGTCGGCGCTGATGCAGCATGAGCGGTTCCGCTCGGGGAACATCACCACCGGCTTCATCGCCGAGGAATATCCCGAAGGCTTCCACGGCGCGCCCGCGTCGCCCGAACTGCTCGGGAAGCTGGCCGCCGTCGGCGCGTTCGCGGCCATGGCGCAGGCCGACCGCGCCCGCCGGATCGACGGACAACTCGGCAAGAAGCTGAAGGCTCCCACCGGCTGGCAGGTCAAGATCGGCTCCGGCGACACGGCGAGCATCCACGATGTCGTCATCAATGGCGATGATGTGACCGTCGATGGCAAGGCGCTCGACATGAGCCTGGAATATACCCCCGGCGACCGCCTGATCGAGGCCGAATTCGACGGCGCGGAGTTCAGCGTCCGCATCGCGCCGGTACGCGCCGGCTTCGTCCTGACGGCGCATGGCGCAAGCCACAAGCTGCGCATCCTGCCCGCCCATGCCGCGCCCTTCGCGAAGCATATGATCGAAAAGATCCCGCCGGATCTGTCGCGCTTCCTGATCTGCCCGATGCCCGGCCTGCTGGTCGCGCTGCACGTCAAGGAAGGCGACAAGGTCGAGGCCGGCCAGCCGCTCGCGGTGATCGAGGCGATGAAGATGGAAAACATCCTGCGCGCAGGCAAATCCGGTGTCGTGAAGAGCGTTTCGGCGGCGCAGGGCGAGAGCCTGCCGGTGGACGCCATCATCCTCGAAATGGAATGATATTGCTTCAGGCCATCATGCCGGCAAGGACTGGCATGATGGCCGGGGCAAGAAACCCAGCCTGATTAAAATGGCCCTGTCGCTCCCGCCCGCGCGACGATAGGCTGGTGCGATGACCGACGCCACGCTTTGCCCGTCCTCTCTCGACGCCCTGCGGTCAGATATTGCGCACACCGGCTATGCGCGGTTGAGCGGAGCGGAAAGCTTCGCGCGGCTCGACGTCGAGGCGGAACAATGGGCGGCGTTAGCGCGAACATGGGACGATCTCGGGCCGGACCTCTATATGGCCGATGGCGGCCGGTATCGCCGCCGCCGCCACGCCGCGCTCGCTTGCGAAGCCGGTCATTTCACGCGCAAGCCGCATCAGCCGCACTATCAGAGTCGGGACTATAACCAGCTGAACGGCGATGTGCAGCGTTGGTTCGATCCAGTCGAACCGGCCACCCTCGACAACCCCGTCATGCGATCCATCCTCGCCTTCTGCGCGGCTCTATTCGATCCCGGCGCGCTCACGGCATGGCATGTCGAAATGCACCAGTTCCGGATCGAGGCGCGGCCCGGCGAAGCAGGACGACCGACGCCCGAGGGGCTGCACCGCGACGGCGTCGACCGCGTGTTCGTGATGTTGATCGAGCGGCGCAACGTCCGCGAGGGCGTCACCCGCATCGGCGCGCCCGATGGCGCATCGATCGGCGAGTTCACCCTGGCGCTGCCCGGCGACGCGATCCTGATCGACGACCACCGCATCCTGCACGGCGTCACCGAAATTCATGCCGTCGATCCGGCCCTGCCCGCCTGGCGCGACGCGCTCGTCGTCACCTTCGCCGCCGAGCGCTGACGTCGCCTATTTCAGCAGCACCAGTTCCTCCGCCATGCTGGGATGCAGCGCGACGGTATCGTCGAAATCCTGCTTCGTCAGCCCCGCCTTCACCGCGACCGCCGCCGCCTGCAATATTTCGGGCGCATCCGGCCCGATCATATGCAGCCCGACCACCCGGTTCGTGGTCGCATCGACCACCATCTTGTAGAGCGAACGCTCGTCGCGGGCGGCCAGCACATTCTTCATCGGCCGGAAGTCGGAGGTATAGACCTTGACCGTCCCGAGCTTGTTCTTCGCCTGCGCCTCCGTCAGACCCACCCCCGCGAGCGGCGGATGGCTGAACACCGCCGACGGCACGCAGCTATAATCCACCGTGCGCGGATTGTCGCCGAACACGGTATCGGCAAAGGCGTGGCCCTCGCGAATGGCGACCGGGGTGAGTTGCAGCCGGTCGGTCACGTCGCCCACGGCATAGATGCTGTCGCAATTCGTCCGGCTATATTCGTCGACCTTGATCGCGCCCTTTTCGTCCAGTTCCACCCCTGCGCTCTCCAGCCCCAGACCGTCGCTGTGCGGCTTGCGCCCGGTCGCGAACAGGATGATGTCGCACGGAGCCGGGTCGCCGCTCTCGAAATGCGCACATAGCGAGCCGTCCGCATTCTTCTCGATCCGTTCGATCTTCGCATTGAAGCGGAAATTGATGCCCTTCATCGTCGAAATCTGGAGCAGCCGGTCGCGGATCTGCTCGTCATAGCCACGCAGCAGCGCGCTGCCGCGATTGACCATCGTCACATGACTGCCGAACTGATGGAAAATACCCGCAAATTCGTTGGCGATATAGCCGCCGCCGACGATGACGATGCGCTTGGGGCATTCGTCCAGATGGAACACCTCGTTGGAGGTAATCCCATGTTCCGCGCCCTCGATCTCCGGCAGGATCGGCCATGCGCCGGTGGCGACGAGGATATATTTGGCCGTGACCTCCCGCCCGCCGGCCAGCTTCACCGAATGCGGCCCGGTGATCGTGGCGCGCTCCGGAATCAGCTCGACCTTATGGCTGTCGAGCGTATTTTTGTAGAGGCCCTCCAGCCGGTCGACATCGGCCAGCACATTGTCGCGCAGCGTCGTCCATTCGAACCCGCAATCGGGCACGTTCCAGCCGAAGCGGCGCGCGTCCTTCAGATCCTCGGCGAAATGCGCACCATAAATCAGCAGTTTCTTGGGCACGCAGCCACGAATGACGCAAGTGCCGCCGACCCGAAATTCCTCCGCCACGGCGACCTTCGCGCCATGCGCCGCCGCCACGCGCGAGGCCCGCACGCCGCCTGAACCCGCGCCAATGACGAAAAGGTCGAAATCATAGCCGGTCATCGCAGTCTCCGCTCATGTTGACGCGGATATGGCGAGGGCCGCGCCAAGATACAAACGGCTTTTGCGTCAGCCGCCCGGCAGCGCGAGATCGATCAGCGCCATGGTCGACGGGTCGAACCCGCTGGGACCATCCGCCTCGATAGACTTGGCGATCTCCTTGCCCAGTTCGACGCCATATTGATCGAACGGATTGATTCCCATCAGCACGGCGTTGGCAAAGGTGCGATGCTCGTAAAAGGCGATCAGCGCGCCCAAGGCGTGCGGCGTCACATCGTCGAGCAGGATGGTAGTCGACGGGCGATCGCCGGGATAGGCGCGCGCCGGATCGGCCGCATTTTCCTTGCCCCGCATCAGCGCCGCCCCCTGCGCGAAGCAATTGACGAGCAGCGCGCGATGATGCGCCGGATCGAGCAGGCTGCCGGGTTCGATCGAGGCGATGAACTCCACCGGCGCCAGCACCGTCCCCTGATGCAGCAACTGGAACACCGCATGTTGCGCATCGGTGCCCACACCGCCCCACGTCACGGGCGCGGTCGGACCATCGACCGGCGATCCGTCGCGTTTGACGCTCTTGCCGTTGCTCTCCATCTCCAGTTGCTGAAGATAGGATGGCAACAGCTTGAGCCGCTCGTCATAGGCAAAGACGGCGCGGGTCTGCGCGCCCATAACCCGCGTGTAATATTGGTCGGCAAAGGCCGAAAGCAGCGGCGCATTCTCGCCCAGCGGCGCGAGGCGGAAATGACGGTCCATCGCCGCCGCGCCTTCCAGCAGGCTTTCGAACGCATCCCATCCCAATGCGAGCGCGGCGGGGAAGCCGATAGAGGACCAGAGCGAATAGCGGCCGCCCACCGTCTCGCTGAACGGCAGCACCCGCGTTTCATCGACGCCCCACTCCATCGCCTTGTCCGGCGCGGCGGTGAGCGCGATCACCCGGCCATAGGGATCGTCCACCCCGGCCTCGACCATCCAGTTGATCGCGCTGGCGGCGTTCAGCATCGTCTCGGTGGTCGTGAAGGTCTTGGAGGCGACGGCGATCAGCGTCGCGTGCGGATCGAACCCGGCGATAGCCTGCTCCAGCGCCGTGCCATCGACATTGGAAACGACCGCCACTTCGTACCGCGCGCCATCCCCGCTCAGCGCGTCGATGACGAGCTTGGGTCCCAGCGCCGACCCGCCGATCCCGATATGCAATATATGCCGCACCGGCCCCAGTGCCTCGGCCTCGATTGCGTCGATCATCGCCCGCATCCGGTTATGCAGCATACGGGCATACGCGACGCTTTCGACATTGCCCTCGCCCCGCTCGGCGCAATGTTCCGCCGCCCGGCCTTCGCTGTTGTTGACCGGCTCGCCCGCGAACAGGGCGTCCCGCTGCCCGACGAAATCCGCTTCGGCGGCCAGGGCGAGGAAGTCCTCGACCAGTTCGTCGGTCAGATGCGTTTTGGACCAGTCGAAGCGGATGGGTCCCTGATTGAGCGTGAAACGGTCCAGACGGGCGGGATCGATATCGAAAATAGCCTTGAGCGCTGGCCGCTGCCGCGCCGCGATCCGGTCCCAGATTGCATTCATATGTCTCGCTTGCCCTTCTGCTGCGCCGCGCACGATTCTCCGGCCATCCTTAGACCGATTGGTCCGATAATGCACAGGCGCCCGCATCGTGCCTCGCTCCGCGCTTGACGGCGGCAAAATGACGCCGCAAAGCCGCGCAAAGGGCGGATGAGAAAGAGACAAGGGCGCATGAGCGGAAAATCGGAGACGAGGGACTTCCTCTGGTTCCTCGCCAAACTGGCGCTGTTCGTCTTTGTCCTGCGCAGCTTCATCGCTTCGCCGTTCAATATCCCGTCTGAATCGATGCAGCCGCGCCTGCTGATCGGCGATTATCTGATCGTCGCCAAATGGCCCTATGGCTATTCGCGCTATTCCCTGCCGTTCAGCGTGCCCCTGATACCCGGACGCATTTTCGCCGCGACGCCGCACCGTGGCGACGTGGTGGTGTTCAAGGCGCCGCCGAGCCAGAAAAGCGACTATATCAAGCGCGTGATCGGCCTGCCCGGCGACATGATCTCGGTGCGGGGCGGCACCGTCTATCTGAACGGCACGGCCATTCCCAAAAAGAAGGTCGCCGATCTCGTCATCCCGGTCACACCGAACATGATGGAAGCGTCCGCGCGGGAAGGCAGCCCCTCCCCCTGCTATCGCCCCGATTTCGAGCAGGCCGCGCCCGGCGGCGGTCGGCAGTGCCGCTACCCGCAATATCGCGAGACATTGCCGGCGACCAGGGATGATCCGGCCAAAAGCTATAATGTGCTCGATCTGGTGCCCGATGGCGCGGCAGACGACCGCGACACCGTGCTGGTGCCCGAAGGCCATTTGTTCATGATGGGCGACAATCGCGATCGCAGCGCCGACAGCCGCTTCCCGGCGGTAGAGGGCGGCGGCATCGGCCTCGTCCCGCAAGAAAATCTGGTCGGCAAGGCGATGATTTCGGTCTTTTCCACCGATGGCAGCGCCAACTGGTTGCTGCCCTGGACCTGGTTCACTGCGGCGCGGTGGAGCCGGATCGGGGAAGGTTTTTGAAGGCTGAACAGCATCGGCCGGACCCGGCGCACTGGCTCGCGAGCCTGATCGGCCGCGCACCCCGTCAACCCAACCGTTTCGTGCAGGCGCTCACCCATGGCAGCGCCAATCCGGTCAATTATGAGCGGCTCGAATTTCTCGGTGACCGCGTTCTGGGCCTCATCATGTCGGAATGGCTGTTCGAGCGCTTCGCGGGCGAGCCGGAGGGCAAGCTTTCGCGCCGTTTCAACGTGCTGGTGTCGGGCGAAACCTGCGCCGAGATTGCCCGCGCGGCCGGTGTCCCCGCTCACCTCGTCCTTGGCAAACAGGCGCGCGACGACGGGGCGGTCGACAGCGACAATGTGCTGGGCGACGTCATGGAAGCGCTGATCGGCGCGCTTTATCTCGAAGCGGGTCTGGATGAAGCCCGCGCGCTGGTCCGCCGCCTCTGGGCCGACCGCGTCGATACCCAGACGAGCGCCCCGCGCCATCCCAAATCCGCGCTTCAGGAATGGGCGGCCGCCAACAAGCGCAAGCCACCCGAATATGTGATGACCGACCGCTCCGGACCCCATCATGCGCTGCGTTTCGGCGTCACCGTATCGATCAAGGGCGCGGGCGAAGCGAGCGCCACGGGCGGGTCGAAACAGGAAGCGGAAACGGCCGCCGCCAAAGCGTTGCTGGACATGCTGGAAAGATAGCGACAGGGCGCTCTCATGATCGCTTGATGCTGATCTGGGACGACCGCGATCTCCCGCGTGGCGAAATTCAGGAAAAACAAGTAAGGCGCTTCGACAGGCTCAGCGCGAACGGAGTGTATTTTGCCAGCTTTGGATACCGAACATAATCAGCGCTGCGGCGTCGTCGCCATCGTCGGCGCCCCCAATGCGGGCAAGTCGACGCTGGTCAATGCGCTGGTAGGGCAGAAAGTCGCAATCACCAGCCCCAAGGCGCAGACGACGCGCACGCGGGTGATGGGCGTCGCGATCGAAGGCGCAGCGCAGATGGTGCTGGTCGACACGCCCGGCATCTTCGCGCCCAAACGCCGGCTCGATCGCGCCATGGTGCAGGCGGCGTGGGGCGGCGCGCAGGGCGCGGACCTGATCGCGATGGTGCTGGACGGCAAGGCGGGGCTGGGACGAAAGCTGGAACCCATCATCGAGGCACTCAAGCATCGCAGCGAACGAAAATGGCTGATCCTCAACAAGGTCGATATCGCGATCAAGGAAAAGCTGCTACCCCATACGCAGAAGTTGAACGACCAGCTCGGTTTCGAAGAGATATTCTTCGTGTCGGCCGCGACAGGAGATGGCCTGCCCGAACTCAAATCAGCCTTCGCCGCCGCCATGCCCGAAGGTCCCTGGCACTTCCCCGAAGATCAGGTGTCCGACGCGACCGACCGGATGCTGGCGGCCGAAATTACCCGCGAGCAGCTCTATCACCAGCTTCACGCCGAACTCCCCTACGCCGCCGCCGTCGACACCGAACAATATAAGGAACGCGACGACGGATCGATCGAGATCCACCAGCAGATCCTCGTCGGCCGCTCCAGCCAGCGCGCGATCGTGCTGGGCAAGGGCGGCCAGCGGCTGAAGGAAATCGGATCGAAGGCGCGCGCCGAACTGGCGGCGCTCATGGGCGTCAAGGTTCACCTCTACCTCCACGTCAAGGTGAAGGAAGATTGGGAAGATGACCGCGGCATCTACCGCGACATCGGGCTGGACTGGGTGGAGTAGCCCCCTCCCAGTCCCTGCCGTTCGCTATTCCGCCGCCGCCTTCTTCGCTGGCGCTTTCCTGGCGGCGGGTTTCTTCGCAGCCGGCTTCTTGACGGCCGGTTCCTTCTTCGCGCCCGTGTCCTTCTTCGCCGCAGCCTTCTTGGGCGCAGCCTTCTTCTTGCCCTTCTTCGCCGGAGCCGCCGCCGCGCGGGCGTCGATCAGTTGCGCGGCTTCCTCCAGCGTCAACTGGTCCTTGTCCACCGTCTTGGGCAGCGTCGCATTGGTCGTGCCGTCGGTCACATAGGCGCCATAGCGCCCTTCCATCAGCTTGATTTCCGCCTCGCTGCGGGGATGCGCGCCCAATATCTTGAGCGGCTCGCGCCCGGCGCTGCGCGGTCCCCGGTTCGCGGCTTCGGCCAGCTTCACGACCGCGCTGTTCATGCCGACCTCGAAAATCTCCGCCGTCGAGGACAAGCGCCCATATTTGCCGTCGTGCAGCAGATAGGGACCGAACCGGCCGATATTCGCCACGATCGGCTTGCCGCTTTCCGGATGCAGGCCGATCTCGCGCGGCAGGCTGAGCAGCTTCACGCCCCAGTCGAGCGTCAGTTCGCCATCGGGCAAATCCTTGGGGATCGATCCGCGCTTGGCCTCCTTCCCCTCGCCCATCTCGATATAGGGACCAAAGCGCCCGGACTTTTTCACGATATCCTGCCCGGTTTCGGGATGCTGGCCCAATATCTCCGGCCCGCTATCCGCCCCGTCGCTGCCGCCCGGCTGACCGAATTTGCGGGTATATTTGCACTCGGGATAGTTGGAGCAGGCGATAAACGCGCCGAACCGCCCGCCGCGCAGCGATAGCTGGCCGTCCGCGCACAGCGGGCAGGCGCGGGGATTGCTGCCATCGGCCCTGGGCGGGAACAGCATCGGCTCCAGAAACTTGTCGAGCGCGGCGGTGATGTCGCTCGGCTTCTGCTCCATCACCTCGGCGGTCTTGGGCTTGAAATCGCGCCAGAAGGCTTCGAGCACTTCCTGCCACTGCGCGCGTCCGCCGGAAATCTCGTCCAGCTCGTCCTCAAGCCCGGCGGTGAAGTCATAGGAGACGTAGCGTTCGAAAAACCGCTCCAGAAACGCCGTCACCAGCCGTCCGCTCTCCTCGGCGAAGAAGCGGTTCTTCTCGATCCGCACATAGTCGCGGTCTTTGAGCACCTGAAGCGTCGAGGCATAGGTCGACGGCCGACCGATGCCCAGCTCCTCCAGTTTCTTGACCAGACTTGCTTCGGAATAGCGCGGCGGCGGCTGGGTGAAATGCTGCTCCGCCGTCACCCTCTTCTTCGCCGGTGCATCACCTTCGTTCAGGCGCGGCAGCAGCTTGCTGTCGTCATCGTCCGAATCGTCGCGGCCCTCTTCATAGAGCGCAAGGAAACCGGGGAAGATCACCACCTGACCCGTCGCGCGCAGGGCATGGCTGCCGCTGCCATCGACCAGATCGATGGTGGTGCGCTCCAGCCGGGCGCTCGCCATCTGGCTCGCCAGCGCGCGTTTGAAGATCAGGTCATACAGCCGCGCATGATCGCCGCTCCCCGCCTTGTCGCGGCTGAATTCGGTCGGGCGGATGGCTTCATGCGCCTCCTGCGCATTCTTCGCCTTGGTCTGATATTGACGCGGCTTTTCGGGCAGATAGCCGCCGTCATAGCGATCCGCGATTGCCTTGCGCGCGGCGGAGATGGCGCTGCCGTCCATCTGCACGCCGTCGGTCCGCATATAGGTGATCGCGCCGTCCTCATACAACTGCTGCGCGATGCGCATCGTGTGGCTGGCCGAAAAGCCGAGCTTGCGCGCCGCTTCCTGCTGCAGGGTCGATGTGGTGAAGGGCGGCGGCGGATTGCGGGTGAGCGGCTTGGTCTCCACCTTGTCGACGGTGAAGCGCCCTGCCTCGACATCCGCCTTCGCCGCCATGGCGTCGCCTTCGCGGCCGATCGTCAGGCGGTCGATCTTCTCGCCCTTCCAGCGCACGAGGCGCGCGGTGAACGCCTGCCCGCCCTGCTCCATGTCGGCGGCGACCGACCAATATTCCTGCGGGGTGAAGCTTTCAATCTCCCGCTCGCGCTCCACCACAAGCCGCAGCGCGACCGACTGCACCCGCCCCGCCGATTTCGCGCCGGGCAGCTTGCGCCACAGCACCGGCGACAGCGTGAAGCCGACCAGATAGTCGAGCGCCCGTCGCGCGCGATAGGCGTCGATCAGATCCACGTCGAGCGCGCGCGGCTTGGCCATAGCATCCAGCACGGCCGCCTTGGTGATGGCGTTGAACGTCACCCGGTCGACGACAGCGGGCAGCGCCTTCTTCGCGCGCAGCACTTCCTGCACATGCCAGCTGATCGCTTCCCCTTCGCGATCAGGGTCAGTCGCCAGGATCAGGCGGGTCGCCTTCTTCGCCTCGTCGGCGATGGCCTTGAGCTGCTTGCTCTTGTCGCCATAATTTTCCCACTGCATGGCGAAACCATCGTCGGGATCGACCGAACCGTCCTTGGCCGGCAGGTCGCGGATATGGCCATAGCTGGCCAGCACATGGAAATCGCCGCCCAGATATTTCTCGATGGTTTTCGCCTTGGCCGGCGATTCTACGATGACAAGCTGCATTCAGGCCCCGGAAATTTGATCTCTCACACGTATGCGCGAGTGTGGAAGGCGATGACGGCGGGCGTCAAGCGGTGCGAGTGATTAGGTCAGAAGGCCGGTCCGCGCCAGCACCATCGTCAGCGCAACGAAACGCGCCCGCCCGCCAGCCGGTCCAGCCGCTCGGCCAGCTCCAGCTCCAGCAGCACCGTCTGCACCACGGCGGGGCCAAGCCCGCTGAGGCGGATCAGCTCATCGACCGGCACCGGCGCATGCCCCAGCAGCGCCATCACCGCATCGCGTTCCGCGCCCGCCACGTCGCTCGACACCGGCGCACCCGCGAAATCGAAGCGCCCCTGCCGCACCATGCGCACATCAATGGTCCCCACCGCCTCCAGCACATCGGCCGCATTCTGGATCAGGATCGCTCCGTCGCGGATCAGCTGGTTGCAGCCCTGCGCGCGCGGATCGAGCGGCGACCCCGGCACCGCCATCACCTCCCGCCCGGCCTCGCCCGCGAGCCGTGCGGTGATGAGCGAACCCGATCGCGGCGCCGCTTCCACCACCACCGTCCCCGCCGCCAGCCCGGCGATGATGCGATTGCGCGCAGGGAAGTGGCGGGCGAGCGGCTGGACGCCGGGCGGATGCTCCGTCACCAGCAGGCCTTCATGGGCCACCTGCTCCTGCAAGGCGGCGTTTTCGGGCGGAAAGCCGATGTCGATGCCGCTGGCGATCACTCCGATCGTGCCGCTGGCAACCGATCCCTGATGCGCCGCCGTGTCGATACCGCGCGCAAGGCCCGACACGACCACCGCGCCCTGCTGTCCCAGATCCTGCGCCAGTTGCCGGGCAAAGCGGATCGCCGCCGCCGAAGCATTGCGCGCACCGACCATGGCGACGCATTGCCGCCCCGCCAGCGACGGGTCGCCGCGCACGATCAGCGCGGGCGGGGCGCCTTCCATCTGGTCGAGCAGAAACGGGTAATCGGCGTCGCCCATCAACAGGTAGCGCGCGCCCAGCGCCTTCGATTGCGCGATCTCCCGCTCGACCGCGCCCGCATCGGCCACGCTCGCCTTGCCGCCGCCGCGCGCGGCCAGTTCAGGCACCGCGCGCACGGCGTCGCCCGCATTGCCGAAGCGCGCCATCAGCTGACGAAAGCTGACCGGGCCGATGCGCGGCGACCGGATCAGGCGCAGCCGGTCGAACCGTTCCTGCTCACTCATCCTTCGGACGGTCCGGCCCCGGTGGGTCCGGACTTGCCCGCTCCGACCTTTGGCTCTTCACCCTTGGCAAGCCGCGCGATATTGGCGCGATGCCGCCACAGCAGGATCAGCGCCAGCGCCAGCGTCACCGGCAGCAGATCAAGCCTGCCGAACAGGGCCATGGCAACGGGCGCGCTTACCGCCGCCGACATGCCCCCGACCGACGACCACCGCGTCAGCGCGAGCGAGCCAAGCCAAAAAACCGCGAAAACGATCCCCGCCGGCCAGTAGAGCGCGGTCACGACCCCCATCATCGTCGCCACGCCCTTGCCGCCTGCAAACCGCAACCAGACCGGGTAGCAATGGCCGATAAAGGCCGCGGCACCCGCCATCGGTCCGCCGCCATCGACCAGCATCGCGCCGATCAGCACCGCCGCCGCGCCCTTGAGCATGTCCAGCAGCAACGTCGCCGCCGCCAGCCCCTTGCGCCCGGTGCGCAGCACATTGGTCGCGCCGATATTGCCCGATCCGATCTGGCGCAGATCACCCGCGCCGCTAAATCGCGTGAGCAGCAGGCCGAACGGCACCGACCCGAGCAGATAGCCGAAAACAAGGATGAACGCGGGAAGAAGCCAGGCCGGGGTCATATGTCTCGCCAAATGGTGTCGGCGCGACCATAGCGGCGTCGGCAGGCGGGGCAATGGGTTGATGCCGGGTCCCATGCGCCATGCTCGCCGGCCATCGGGCTATTGCCGGGCGACCGCCTGATTTATACCATGCCCGCAAACATATACGGGGCTGGACGGGATCGACGGCAGGGTTGGGTCATCTGCGGAACCAGACGGAGGAGAGGAAAAATATGTTCACGCATTTCATGGTCGGCGCCGATGACATCGATGCGTCGAAAAAATTCTACGATGCCATCTTGGGAGTGATCGGCGTCGAACCGGGCGTGATCGACCGGTTTGGCCGTGTATTCTATCATGTCGCCGGCATCGCTTTTGGCGTGACGTTGCCGATCGACGGGGAACAGGCGTCGCCGGCGAATGGCGGCACGATCGGCTTTGCGGCAGAGTCGCCCGAGCAAATCGACGCCTGGCACGAAGCGGGGTTGAAGGCCGGTGGCGTCTCTTGCGAAAATCCGCCGGGTGTCCGCGCGCCCTTTGCCTCCTACGCGGCCTATCTCCGCGATCCCGCGGGCAACAAACTGTGCATATCGTGCCCGATTGAAGTTTGATCCCCTGCAAGGGAATGGCGGGCGGCGGGAGGTATATGTATGATTACGCCGCGCGCTTTGCCTAGCCAATGGCCCACAGTCGTTGACAGTCACGGCACAGGTCGCGACACGGGGCCATGACGGTCGCCGCTGATGCCCCCCTCCTCTTTTTCGATTCCGGCGTCGGCGGCTTGTCGATCATGGGACCAGCACGCGCGGCGCTGCCGACCGCGCCGGTCGTCTATGCCGCCGACAGCGCTGGATTTCCCTATGGCACCAAAAGCGAGGCGGAAATTTCCGCGCGGGTGCCCGCCCTGCTGGGGCGGCTGGTGGAACGCTATCGCCCCCGGCTCGCGGTGATCGCCTGCAACACAGCATCCACCATCGCCCTGTCGGCGGTGCGCGCGGCGCTCGACATCCCGGTCGTGGGCACTGTGCCCGCGATCAGGCCGGCCGCGCTGCTCTCGAAAAGCCGCGTGTTCGGCGTGCTCGGCACCGATGCGACCGTGCGCCAGCCCTATGTCGACCGTCTCGCGGCGGAATATGGCGCGGACTGCACCGTGCTGCGCCACGGATCGGCGGCGCTGGTCGAACTGGCGGAGGCGAAGCTGCGTGGCGAGACGCTCGACCCCGCGATCGCGCGCGATGCGCTGGCGGGATTGCTCGACCAGCCGGGGGGCGACCGCATGGATGTCGTCGTCCTCGCCTGCACCCATTTTCCGCTGGTGGAGGCCGAACTGGCGGCCGCCGCGCCCCGGCCGCTGACCTTCGTCCATGGCGGCGACGGCATCGCCCGCAGGATCGTGCATCTGACGCAGGGCCAGCCCTGGCCCGCGACCTTCGCCCCCGGAACGGCGGTGTTCACCCGCAAGGATGCCGGGGTCGATCGGCTGGCGGCGGCGCTCGCCGGTTACGGGCTGGACCGGATCGAGGCGCTGTAGGCCAGGCTCGCATAGGGGCTGGGACAAAAGGTCCGATATCCGTGATCGCAATTTCCGGCTATATCTGCGAACCGTTATCGCTGGTAATCGCGGCCATCTGGCGGTAAATGGCCCGCCAAGAGGATGCGGGACTTAGGGACAGGGCGTTTTCGTGAACTACAAACATATCTTTTCCCAAGCGATCGACCGGCTGCACAGCGAAGGTCGTTATCGCGTGTTCATCGATATCCTGCGCAACAAGGGCGCATTCCCCAATGCCCGTTGTTTTCACGGTCATAACGGTCCCAAGCCGATCACGGTCTGGTGTTCCAACGACTATCTCGCCATGGGCCAGCATCCCAAGGTCGTCACCGCGATGGAAGAGGCGCTGCACGATGTCGGCGCGGGTTCCGGCGGCACCCGCAACATCGGCGGCAATACCCATTATCATGTCGATCTGGAGGGCGAGCTTGCCGACCTGCACGGCAAGGAAGCCGCGCTGCTCTTCACATCGGGCTATGTGTCGAACGACGCGACGCTCTCGACCCTCGCCAAGATCCTGCCGGGCTGCATCGTCTTTTCGGACGAGCTGAACCATGCCAGCATGATTGCGGGCATCCGCAATTCCGGCTGTGAAAAGCAGGTGTTCCGCCACAATGACGTCGATCATCTGCGCGCGCTGCTGGAAGCGGCCGATCCCGATGCGCCCAAGCTGATCGCGTTCGAAAGCGTCTATTCGATGGATGGCGACGTCGCCCCCATCGCCGCCATCTGCGACCTGGCCGACGAATATAATGCGCTGACCTATCTGGACGAAGTCCATGCCGTCGGTATGTACGGCCCGCGCGGCGGCGGCATTTCCGAACGGGACGAGGTCGCCCATCGCCTGACCATCATCGAAGGCACGCTGGGCAAGGCGTTCGGCGTCATGGGCGGCTATATCGCGGCGGACCAGATGATCGTCGACGTCATCCGCAGCTACGCCCCCGGCTTCATCTTCACGACGTCGCTTTCGCCCGTGCTGGTCGCGGGCGTGCTGGCAAGCGTGCGCCATCTGAAAGGATCGAGCGAAGAACGCGAGGGCCAGCAGGCTGCCGCCGCGACGCTCAAGCGCCTGATGCACGAAGCGGGCCTGCCGGTCATGCTGTCGTCCACCCACATCGTGCCGCTGATGGTCGGCGATCCGGTGAAGGCCAAGCGGATCAGCGATATCTTGCTTGCCGAATATGGCGCCTACGTCCAGCCGATCAACTATCCCACCGTGCCGCGCGGCACCGAACGGCTGCGCTTCACCCCCGGCCCCGCGCACAGCGAAGCGATGATGCGCGAACTGGTTGAGGCGCTCGCGGAAATCTGGGACCGGCTGGAACTGGAAAAGGCCGCGCGACAGGCGGCCTGAAGGATCATGGCATGGCGAGGCCAGCCCTGATCGCATAGCCGCGATAGAGCGAGCATGTCGCGGCCCGTCCCCCGGTGTCCGCAGCCACCCGGTCGAGCGACGCCGCCAGACCTTCCCGTGGCGAAACGTGGAAGGCGTCGAGCCATGTGAACAGGGCAGCTTTCCAAAGCATCGGCATCCCATCCTGCTGGCCGAAATCCACGATCTCCAGCCTGCCGCCCGGCGCGACGCAGACCGCCGCCTGCGCCAGCGCGGCCTCCCAGTCCGGTATCATCGACAACGCGTAGCTGATGAACACCCGGTCGAACGTCGCGCGCCCGAACAGCGCCACCGCATCGAAAGCGCGCGCGTCGCCCTGGCACATTACCACGCGATCCGCGATCCCCGCTTTTACGACCGAAGCCGCCGCCGTCTCCAGCATTGCCGTCGAGATATCCACACCATAGAGGCGAGCATCGGACCATGCCCGGCCCACCGCGATCAGGTTGCGCCCGGTGCCGCACCCGATCTCCAGCACGCTTCCACCGGGCGGCGGCGCAAGATCGGCGATCAGGCCATCGCGGCCCAGCAGATAATATTTGCGGGAGGCATCATAAATATGCCGCTGATAGCGATAGACCCGGTCCATCAGCCCGCCATGCGCCTGCGCCACCGGCTCAATCTTTCAGGACGTACAGATGGACCCCGCCGTAGATCGCGGACCTGTCCCGCGCGGTGTAATCGCGCGACGCTTCCGCGCGATAGGCCCAGCGGTCGAGCGTCCCGGCATCGACCCGACCCGGCAATATGCTCGGCTCCCCCGCCGTACGGAACAGCACGCGCGCGCCGGGCCGCGCGGTCCGCGTAATCTGGCTCCACAGCGCATTCAGTTGCGCGTCGGTCATCCAGTCCTGCGCGTCGAGCAGCACATAGCGATCCGACGACCCCTCCGGCTGGCCGGCCAGGAAATCGGTGAAATTGACATGGCGGACATCGACCCGATCGGCGCGCTCCACCACCGCCGCATGACTGGCGGCCTGAAGATAGGGCGGCAAGGGTCCGTCCGCGCGCTGCGAAGCGCCATAGCCACGCCCGAACGCCTGCACCGCGAAATAATTGTCGCGGATATCGAAATCGCAGGCGAGCTTCTCCAGCCGCGCCCTGAGCACCGCGCCCATCCGCGCGTCCCCCGCCAGCGCGCCGAACTGCGCGGGCGGAATGCCGAGGCCAAACAGCGCGGCGGGCTGGTTCGTCAGCCAGCGTATAAAGCCCTTGTCGAAGATCGGCGCCAGTTCGCGCTCGAATATGTCCCGCTGCTGCTCTGGCGACGTCGCGTCCAGCATCCGCCGGGGATCGACCCCGTGCAGCCGCGCCAGCAGATGCGCCGCGCCGATGAAGTGCCCAAGCAGCCCCTGCTTGTAGATACCGCGCGCAAAGCCGCCGATCCGCTTGCGGCCGATCAGGTCCCGGCCTTCCCAATACCGCCGCGTCACATCATCCAGATGCGGCGCGACATGGCTGTGATAGGCCGCGACATTGTCCTTGCTGTCGGCCTGCGCGAAGAAGCGATGAAAGGCGGCATGATCGGGCAAGGCGCGCGCCGCCGCCAGTTTCAAGCGGTTGAGCGCGATATGCGCCGTGTTCAGATCGACCGCCGTGATCCGCGCGGGATCGGCGGTGAGGTAGCTCAGCACGTTGCAGCCGCCCGACGCGATCGTGACGATATGGCAATCGGGCGTGATCGCCAGCGCCTCCATATCGACCTGCGGGTCCTCCCATATCTGGGCGTAGACGAGGCCGCGAAAAGCGAAGGTAAAGGCCCGCTCCAGCAATCCCTCTTTCGACAGACGCGGGTGCCGGTGAACGGCGCGCTCGACATTCTGATGCGCGATGCTTGCCATGTCAGGGATCTCCACGATGCCGGGTCGATCCGGCGCGCCTAGACCCGGCGCATGTCGATGGCGTGACGAATATGTTACGATTGCGCGATGCCCTTGCGGAACCACCCGCGCCGCTCCCATCTTCTGTCCATCATGCCGCCTGCGTCTCACTGGATCGAACCCCATCCCACCGGCATCTATGTGCGGCCCGCCGACGCGTGGATCGATCCGTCGACCCCGCGCGAGCGCGCGCTCGTCACCCATGGCCATGCCGATCATGCCCGCGGCGGCCACGGCCATGTCTGGGCGACCCGCGAAACGCTGGCGATCATGGCGCTGCGTTATGGCACGGCGTCGGGCACGGCGGTCGACTATGGCGAAGATATCAGGCTGGGAGAGGTCGCGATCCGCTACGTGCCGGCGGGCCATGTGCTAGGCTCGGCGCAGATCGTGCTCGACCATGCGGGCGAGCGCGTCGTTGTGACCGGCGATTACAAACGCCGCCCCGACCCCACCTGCAAACCGTTCGAGCCGGTGCCCTGCGATATTTTCGTGACGGAAGCGACCTTCGGCCTGCCCGTGTTCCGCCATCCCGATACCGGCAGCGAGATCGACCGGCTGCTCGCCGCGCTGCACGCCAATCCCGACCGCTGCGTTCTCGTGGGCGCCTATGCGCTGGGCAAGGCACAGCGGGTCATCTGCGAGCTGCGCGCGCGCGGCCATCATGACCCGATCTACATCCACGGCGCGATGGAGCGGATGTGCGCGCTCTATGCCGATTTCGGCGTGAACCTCGGCGAATTGCGCTCAGCGACCGGCGTCGCTGCCAAGGATATGCGCGGCCACATCATCGTCTCGCCGCCGTCTGCGCTCAACGACCGCTGGAGCCGCCGTTTGCCCGATCCGATCACCGCCATGGCGTCGGGCTGGATGCGGGTGCGTCAGCGCGCGCGGCAGAAGAATGTCGAGCTGCCGCTGGTCATTTCCGATCATGCCGACTGGGACGAACTGACCGACACGCTGCGCGAGGTCGCCCCGGGCGAAACCTGGATCACCCACGGCCGCGAGGAAGCGTTGCTCCACTGGTGCATGACCCATCAGATGCGCGCCCGCGCGCTGGCCCTGGTCGGTCGCGAGGATGACGAGGAGGAGGACGAGGGATGAGGCCATTCTCCCAACTGCTCGACGGCCTCGTCTACACCCGCTCGCGCAACGGCAAGCTCGACCTTATCGCCGATTATATGCGCACCGCGCCCGACCCCGATCGCGGCTGGGCGCTCGCGGCGCTGACCGGCAATCTCGATCTCAAGGCCGTCAAGTCCGCCGCCATCGGCCAGATGATCCGTGACCGAACCGATCCCGTCCTGTTCGAAATGAGCCGCGACTATGTCGGCGACCTCGCCGAAACAGTCGCTCTATTATGGCCCAAGCGCGAGGATCAGCCGCCCGAGATAGACGACGGCTCGCTGGGCATTGCCGCCGTGGTTGAAACCCTGTCCACCGTCAGCCGCGCCGCCGCCCCCGCCGCGCTTGCGCAAATGATGGATCATCTCGACGCATCGGGGCGCTTCGCCCTGCTCAAGCTCGCCACCGGGGGTCTGCGGGTGGGCATCTCCGCCCGCCTCGCCAAGACCGGCTTCGCGCAGGGCTTCGGCCTCGACGTCGATGACGTGGAACAGGTCTGGCACGCCCTGACACCGCCCTACGCCACCCTGTTCGACTGGGCGGAAGGCCGCGCCGGACGACCCGATCCCGCCGGCACGCCCTTCTTCCGTCCCTTCATGCTGGCCCATCCGCTTGAAGCCGACAGCGTGGACCTTGCCGATTACGCCGCCGAATGGAAATGGGACGGCATCCGCATCCAGATCGTCGGCACCGGCAGCGAGACCCGCCTTTACAGCCGGGGCGGCGACGATATCACCGGCAGCTTCCCCGATATCGCCCGCGCCTTCACCGGCCATGCCGTGCTCGACGGCGAACTGCTGGTGCGCGGCGAATTTCAGGGAGGGGAAGCCGCCAGTTTCAACGCGCTGCAACAACGCCTCGGGCGCAAGGCGGTCAGCGCGAAAATGATGGATGAGTTTCCCGCCTTCGTCCGCCTCTACGACCTGTTGCTGGAGGGTGACGAGGATTTGCGCACCCTGCCCTGGACGGAACGCCGCGCCCGGCTCGAAGCGCATATGGCGGGTCTCGACCCGGAGCGGTTCGATATATCCGCCGTGATCGAGGCGGCCGATTTCGACGCCCTTGCCGACATTCGCGCCGGGGCACGCGACGCAGCGATCGAGGGGGTCATGCTCAAGCGTCGCGACAGCCCCTATGTCGCCGGACGCAAGGCCGCGCTCTGGTATAAATGGAAACGCGATCCGCTGACCGCCGACTGCGTGATGATGTACGCCCAGCGCGGCCACGGCAAACGCTCGTCCTTCTATTCGGATTACACCTTCGGCTGCTGGACGGCGGATGGCGAATTGCTGCCCGTGGGCAAGGCCTATTCGGGCTTCACCGACGAGGAACTGAAATGGCTCGACCGCTTCGTGCGGAGCAACACGGTCGCCCGCTTTGGCCCGGTGCGGGAGGTCGAAAAGACGCTGGTGCTGGAAGTCGCGTTCGACAGCATCCACGACAGCAAGCGGCACAAATCCGGGCTGGCGATGCGCTTCCCCCGCATCGCCCGCATCCGCCGCGACAAACCGGCGGACGAGGCGGATACGGTGGCCGGGTTGAAGAAGCTGGTCAGTTGATGCAAGCCATGAACGAAATCGATGGAGTCCGTTGCCGATGACCGCGCCTGCGCCCCTCGCCCTGACCGACTGGCACGCGGCATTGCAGCGTCACGCCGACGAGCACGGCATCGGCTGGGCGATTTCCAGCACAGCGGCCGACTATCGCGACGCCTTCGCCAGCGGCATCGCGCCCGACGACTATCTCGCCGACATCGAGCCGCTCACCGAATGGCGCGGATGCGGGTGCGGCGGCGGATAGGGCAAGGACCGACTTTGCGCTGTAACGTCGAGCGCTTATAGGAGCGCTTTCGCGCACGGCGCGGGTTACGGATGGAGCAGTCGAATTGAGCAAGATTCTGGTGATTGGCGCGGGCGGCGTCGGGTCCGTCGCGGTTCACAAGATGGCGATGAACACCGATATTTTCAGCCATATCACGCTCGCCAGCCGCCGCATCGTGTCGTGTGAGAAGGTCGCCGAATCGGTGAAGGCGCGCACCGGCGTCACCATCGACGTGGCGCAGGTCGATGCCGATGACGTCGCCGCCACGATTGCCCTCATTGAGCGAGTGCAGCCCAAACTCGTCGTCAATCTGGCCCTGCCCTATCAGGACCTCAACATCATGGACGCGTGCCTCGCGACCAAAACCGACTATCTCGACACCGCCAATTACGAACCGCGCGACACGCCCAAATTCGAATATGGCTGGCAATGGGCCTATCAGGAGCGCTTCAAGGACGCGGGCATCATGGCGCTGCTGGGATCGGGATTCGACCCCGGCGTCACCAGCGTTTTCGCCTCCTACATCAAGAAACATCTGCTCGACCGGATCGATACGCTCGACATTCTCGATTGCAATGGCGGCGACCATGGCCAGCATTTCGCGACCAACTTCAACCCGGAAATCAACATCCGCGAAGTCACCGCGCCCTCGCGCCACTGGGAGGGCGGCAAATGGGTCGAAGGCCCGGCGCTCAAGCATAAACAGGCGTTCGATTTCGAGGGCGTGGGGACAAAGAACATGTACCTCATGTATCATGAGGAACTCGAAAGCCTCGCCAAATTCTACCCTGAAATCAAGCGCATCCGCTTCTGGATGACATTCGGCGACGCCTATCTCAAGCATCTCGAAGTGCTTCAGAATGTCGGCATGACCCGGATCGACCCGGTGATCTATGAAGGCAAGGAGATCATCCCGCTCCAGTTTCTGAAAGCCGTGCTGCCCGAACCGTCGAGCCTCGGGTCCACCACCAGGGGCAAGACCAATATCGGCGACATCGCCACCGGCGAGAAGGACGGCCAGAAAAAGACCGTCTATGTCTATAATATCTGCGACCATGAGGACGCCTATGCCGAAACGGGCAACCAGGCGGTCAGCTACACCACCGGCGTCCCCGCGATGATCGGCGCGGCGCTGATGCTGACGGGTGCGTGGCGGGGGGAAGGTGTGTTCAACATCGAACAGCTCGATCCCGATCCGTTCATGGACATGCTGAACAGGCATGGCCTGCCATGGCAGGTGAAGGAACTCGAACAACCGCTTGATTTTTAACCGATGGAAACCAGAGCCGGCGACCCTGCCGCCTTCGCCCGCTTCGACCTCTACCGCGTCCCCTCGCCCGCCTTCGTGGTGGACGAGGCCGCAATCCGCCGCAACCTCGCCATATTGAAGGATGTGGGCGAGCGCGCGGGGATCAGGGTGCTGGGCGCGCTCAAGGCCTTTTCCATGTGGTCGCTGGGACCCGTGATCGGTGAATATCTCGACGGTGTGTGCGCCTCCGGCCTCTACGAAGCCAGGCTCGCGCGCGAGGAATATAGGGGCGAGGTCGCGACCTATTGCGCCGCGTACAAGCCCGCCGATCTGGCCGAAATCCTCAAGATTTCCGACCATGTCATCTTCAACAGCCCCGGCCAGATCGCGCGCCTGCGCCCGGTGATCGAGGAAGCACGCAGCAACGGTGTGAACTTCGACCTCGGCCTGCGCATCAATCCCCTCCATGCCGAGGGCGACGTACCCAAATATGACCCGTCGCAACCGCACAGCCGGTTGGGCTTTCCGGTCGATCAGTTGCGTGCGGAGCATCTGGAAGGGGTGGACGGCCTCCACTTCCACAATTTGTGCGAACAGGATTTCCTGCCCCTCGAGCGCACCTGGGCCGCGATCGAAGCGCGGGTGATGCCGCATGTCGGCCGACTCAAATGGCTCAACTTCGGCGGCGGCCATCACATCACCCGCGCCGATTATCAGCGCGACGCGCTGATCGACTTCCTGCGCGCGCGCAAGGCGCAGACCGGCCTTGAACTCTATATCGAACCGGGCGAGGCGATGGCGCTCGACGCGGGCATCCTGATCGGCGAAATACTCGATGTCATCGACAATGGCATGCCGGTCGCGATTACCGACATCTCCGCGACCTGCCACATGCCCGACGTGATCGAGGCGCCCTATCGCCCCGCGATGCTGCACGAACCGGCTGAAGGCCCGTTGACGCGGCTGGGCGGGCCATCCTGCCTCGCGGGCGACATCATCGGCGATTATCGAATCCCCGGCGGCGCGGAACCGGGCGCGCGCATCGCCTTTCTCGACCAGGCGCATTATTCGATGGTCAAGACCAACACATTCAATGGCGTGCCCCTGCCAGCGATCTGGCTGTGGAACTCGCAGACCGATCAACTGACGGAAATCCGAAGCTTTTCCTATGAGGATTTCAAAAACCGCCTGTCCTGACAGTGTTTTCAAAGCCTGCCGCGCAAGAAAATTCGCAGCAGCGCTTTACAGGGGGACCCCCTCATCATATAGCGCCCTTCCGCTGCCCCATGGGACTTCCACCGCAAGGCAGCTTATTCGCCTGAACGACACTGGAGGTCCCTTGAATTGCACAAGCATCCTAGCGCGCTGGGGGTAGCAACCGCCCTCAAACCGGCAGCTCCGGTAACGCTGATTCGACCCCAGGCCGCGGCTCGGGCCGCCCGATTCTTCTCTGAGAAGTTTCCGGGCCGCTCGCTCTATGCGGTCAAGGCGAACCCTTCGCCCGACCTCCTCGTGACGTTGTGGGACAGCGGGATCACGCATTACGACGTCGCATCGATCGCCGAGGTTCGCCTCGTCGCGGCGACGCTGCCGGACGCCAAACTGTGCTTCATGCATCCGGTGAAAGCCGAAGAAGCGATCGCGGAGGCTTATCATAGCCATGGCGTGCGCACCTTCTCGCTCGATACGATCGACGAGCTGGAAAAGATCATGCGCGCCACGAATGACGCCACCGATCTTGAACTGTGCGTGCGGCTGCGCGTGTCGTCTGACCATTCGGAATTGAGCCTCGCGTCGAAATTCGGCGCGGAACTGGGCGAGACGCGCGAACTGCTGATGGCGACCCGGCAGGCCGCCGATGCACTCGGCATCTGCTTCCACGTCGGCAGCCAGGCGATGAGCCCGATCGCCTACACCGCCGCGATCGAGCGCGTGCGCGCGGCGATCGTCGATGCGGCGGTGACGGTCGATATCATCGATGTCGGCGGCGGCTTTCCTTCCGTCTATCCGGGCATGGAGCCGCCCGCGCTCGAACTCTATTTCGACGCCATCCATCGCGGCTTCGAAAGCCTGCCGGTCAGCTATTCGTCGGAACTCTGGTGCGAGCCGGGCCGTGCGCTTTCGGCCGAATATAGCTCGGTCGTGGTGCGGGTAGAGCGCCGTCGCGGCAAGGAACTCTATATCACCGATGGCGCCTATGGCGCGCTGTTCGACGCGGCGCATCTGGGCTGGCGGTTCCCGGTCGCGCTGCTGCGCGCGGAGGAGAGCGACGCCGATCTGGAGGGCTTTTCCTTCTACGGCCCGACCTGCGACGATATGGACCATATGGTCGGCCCGTTCATGCTGCCCGACGATGTGAAGGTCGGTGACTATATCGAGATCGGGATGCTGGGCGCTTATGGCGCGGCGATGCGCACCGGCTTCAACGGCTTCACGTCTGAAGCGGTGATCGAGGTCGAGGACGAGCCGATGGCGAGCCTCTACGCCGAGCCAGCGCCCACGCGCCGTCTCGCGACTGTCATCAAGTTGGGCTAGACGAAACGTCCCTTGGAGAGGGTGCCTGTCCCCGGCCGTCAAACGCCGGGGACTTTTATGTCCGGCGGAAAATACCGACCAGTTCGACATGGGTCGACCAGCGGAACTGGCCGACCGGCGTCACGCTCTCCAGCACATAGCCGCCCGCGACCAGATGCGCGGCATCACGCGCAAAACTCCCCGGATTGCAGGATATATAAGCGATCAGCGGCACCTGCGACTGCGCGATCTGCACCGCCTGTTCCCGCGCACCCGCGCGCGGCGGGTCAATCACCACCGCAGCGAATCGGTTCAGTTCCTCCGGCGTCAGCGGTCGCCGGAACAGGTCGCGATGATCGGCGACGAGCCGCCGCTCCGCCCGGTTCGCGCCGAGCTTGAGCGCGAGCACCAGGTCGCGCGCGCCCTCCGCCGCATAGACCGGCCGCCCCTCCCCGAGTGCGAGCGCGAAAGTCCCGAGGCCGCAGAACAAATCGGCGATGGCCCCTCGTTCCGGCAGGGCGGCGCGGACCGCCTCCGCCAGCGCCGCCTCCCCATCGGGCGTCGCCTGAAGGAAGGCATAGGGCGGGAATGCGACCGCGACGCCACCGAAGCGCATCGTCGCGGCCTCCGGCTCCCACCGCGCCTGCGGGCCGTCGCCTTCGTCGATAGTCAGGCGTGCAAGGCCATGCCCGCGCGCGAAATCGCCCAGCGCCTCGTCAGCCGCCAGCCCCTCGACGCGCACGCCTTCCAGCAGCAGGTCGACACCCTGATCGAGCAGCGACATTTTGATGTGCGCAGCCCGTTTGTCCGGCAATATCGCTTTGAGCAGCTCTCGCAGCGGCGCGAGCAGGGCAAAAAGGCGCGGATCGAGCACATCGCACATCGCCAGATCGATCAGGCTGTGACTGCCCTGCTCGGCGAAACCGATAACGACCTTTCCGCCCTGCCGCACGGCGCGCAGCGCCGCCCGGCGACGAGTGCGCGGCGGAGAGATATGCGGCGGCATTACCGCCCCCGGCTTAACCCCCTGCCCGGCCAGCGCGCCCGTCACCCGCGCCGTGACGAAGGCGGCGTAACTTTCCTCGTCCAGATGCTGGAGCTGGCACCCGCCACAGGCGGGAAAATGGAGGCAGGGCGGATCGGCATGATGCGGCCCGCGCTCGACCCCGCCGTCCGCCGTGATCCGATCGCCCGGCGCGGCGAGCGGCACATGCCGGCCATCGGCGGTCACGCCGTCGCCCTTGGCCGCGACGCGCAGGATGAGGCCGTCCGTCACAGCCGGCTCGCAATCGCTGCGGGCACATGGCGGATCAGGTCGTCGGCGATGAAGGCTGGCCCTGCCCTGCGCGCCGCTTCGCCATGCAGCCATACCGCCTCGCATGCGGCGCGGAACGGATCGCCCGTCACCGCCAGTCGTGCGGCGGCGATGCCCGCCAGCACGTCGCCCGTCCCGGCGGTCGAAAGCCAGGGCGATGCCCCGCTCGCCACCGCGACGCGTCCATCGGGCGCTGCGATCACGCTGTCCGCCCCCTTGTAGATGATGACGCCGCGCGACCGCTTCGCCGCCGCTCGCGCGCGGTCGATCTTGTTGCCGGAAAGATCGCCGAACAGACGCACAAATTCGCCCTCATGCGGCGTCAGAATGGCGTTGGCCGGTATCTCCTCCGGCGCGATCAGGCCGAGGGCGTCGGCGTCAATCACCAGCCCGGATCGTCCCTCGATCGCTGCTTCCAGACGCGACCGCGCATGCGCATCCCGCCCGAGGCCCGGTCCGACCAGAACGACCGACACGCGCCGATCGGCCAAAGCCGTCCCGATCTCCGCCGCGCCGGTCGCTGCGATGGTGACGATCGCATCAGGCGCGCAGGAGGGCGTGGTGGACGCGATCAGTCGCACCATGCCACACCCCCCATGCGCCGCCGCGCGAGCGGCGAGAAGGCTGGCCCCCGCCATTGAGCCACCGATCACCGCGACCAGCCCGCGATTATATTTATGCGCGCCCGCACCCGGTGCCGCGATCGTCGGCGCGGACAGGCGATGACAATCGCTGCTGACGTCGATGCCGATATCGGCGCGGACAAGGCGAGCGGCCCGATCCGCCGCCGGATAGAGAAGATGCGCCGGTTTGAACGCGCCGAGGGCGATGCAGACCCCGAAACGCGGCACCGCCGACAGCAGCGCACCGCTGTCGCTATCGACGCCACTCGGCAGGTCTATGGCGTAGCTGATCGCCGCCTGTTCCACGAGCGCGCCCAGCCGGTCGGCCACTACTTGTTCCAGACCCCGCGAAAGCCCCGTCCCGAACAGCGCATCGACGATCTGGCTGGCGGGCGCGGCCTGCGCCAGCGGCTCGACCGGATCGTTCCACAGGTCGCGGGCGCGCTGACCGGACGAGGTCCGGCTCTCGCCCGTCACCGCCACCCTGACGGGCACGCCGCGCGCCCGCAACAGCCGGGCGATGACGAAGCCGTCCCCGCCATTATTGCCCGGCCCGCACAATATCAGCGCATCGCGCATGCCGCCCGCGCGCCAGATGATCTCCGCCGCCGCCGCACCTGCCCGCTCCATAAGGTCATATTCGGACAGGCCGTTGGCAAATGCCGCCTGTTCCGCCGCCCGCATTTGCGCCGCAGTGAGGAGGGGATCGACGCTCATCGGCGCGGCGTGGCGATGGTGGCGGGCAGGCGATAGCGGTCCGCGCCGACCGCCAGTTCGACCCGGCGATCCCCTATGATCGATAGCATGACCTGCTCCGCCCCGTCGGCGGAAACCACGCCCCGGCCATCCGCCACGATACGAAGGCGGCGAAAGCCCCCATCGGGGTGACGCAGCACCAACATGCTCTTGTCGGCGCTCTCGACACGACAGTCGCGCGCCCAGGCCGCCCCCTGACCGATCGCGCATTCCACCTTGCCGTCATCGGCCTGTGCCATCTGGTTTTGGGGCGACTGGCTCCTGTCCGGGATCACCCGGTCGCAACCGACGAGGGCCATGGAAAGCAGGCCCGTCGCAACCAGTCGTTCGAACATCCGCATTGCCACACCTTGCCCTCTTGCCGGAATGACAAGGCCTCACCCTATAGCGCGAACGCCCGAGCCGTGAAGGCCGGTGCGCGATTATTCGCAAACGCGCGACTGGGGTCAGGCAAGGCGGCTGCGGCATTCCAGGATGATCGGTCCCAACAGATCGGCGAAACGGCGCTGTCCCATCGCATCCCCCACCCGATCCTGTCGCATCTCGATGCCCAGATAGGGAATGCCGCCCGTTTCGGCATGCCGGTTCATGCTCGCGTTGAGCAGCTTGCCCGAATAGGGCTGCTGGTCGCCAACCTTGAGGCCCGCCGCTTCCAGCAACGGAATGGCGATCCTCGCCGCCCGGTCATCCTTATTATAGAGAATGCCGATATCCCATGGCCGGGCCTGCTCGGGGTCACTCGCGAGGCGCGGCGTGAAACTGTGGACCGACACGATCAGCGGCGAAACCATGGCCTCCAGCAAATCGGCGACGCGGTGGTGATAGGGATGATAGAAACGGGTCATCCGGTCGGCGAGATTGGCCTGACGGTTGCCCGGAATCGCGTGGCCGTCGCTCATCACCGGCAGCAGGCCGGGCGCGCCCTCCTCGCGATTGAGATCGATGACGAGCCGCGACACGCCGCCCAGGATCGCGGTGCAGCCCAGCTGGATCGCGAGCCATTCGCTCACCTGCGCGACGCCGATGTCGATCGCGATATGCTCGTGCAGCAGCGCTCCGTCGATGCCGAGTTCGATATCGTCGGGCACATGGGCGGACGCATGATCGGCGATGATGAGTATGTTCAGGTCACCGCCATCAATCTGGGTAAAAGCCTCGCTCATGCCGTCCTGATCTCCGTCGCCATGACCCACCATTGCGGATGCGCGCGACGTAATGCCGCCCCGGCGCGCGCAACGTCCTCGCGCCTGTCGAACAGCGCGAAACAGGTCGCGCCCGAACCCGACATGCGCGCCACCCGCACCGCCGGCAGCGCCCGCAGCGCCGCCAGCGCCGCGCCGATTTCGGGCGCGAGTGCCATGGCCGGTGCCTCCAGATCGTTGCGGCCTTCCGCGATCAGGGCGTCCAGGCTCTCCGCGTGCAAGGCCCCACGATCATGCCCGTCCCATCCGCCGAACACCCGCGCGGTCGACACCGGAACGCCCGGATTGACCAGCAGCATGGGCCGGTTCGCCAATCCCGCAACCTCCTGAACGTCGAGCCGCTCGCCGCGCCCGCGCACCCATTGCGTCACGCTCGTCACACAGGCGGGCACATCGGAACCCAGATCGAGCGCCAGTCCCGCCAGTTCATCGGACCCGATCCGCACATCCCACAATCGGGCGAGCAGGCGCAATGCCGCCGCCGCATCGGCCGATCCACCGCCGATGCCGGACGCGATCGGCAGGTTTTTCGTCAGGTGCAGGCGAGCGCCCCGATGTTCGCCCAGAAAGGATTGCAGCGCGCGCGCCGCCCGCATCACCAGATTGCCCGACCCCGCGTCCAGGCCACCGCCGAACGGCCCGTTAATCGTCAACTCGATCGCGCCATCGTCGGTCGCCTTGCCCGCCAGCCGGTCGCCATCCTGCGCAAAGACGAACAGGCTTTCGATCGCATGATAGCCATCGGGTCGCCGCGCCCGGACGTGCAGGGCCAGATTGACCTTGGCATAGGCGGTTTCGACCGCCTCCCACGCCCCCTTGTCCCTGTGCTCCATGTCAGCGTGCCGCATATTCGGGCTTCATGCCTTCACGCGCCTTTGCTTCCAGCCGTCTGGCGACATCGCCCTCTGCGACCGCAAACGCCGCTCTCCAGGCGTAGCGGGCCTCGAAGCGCCGCCCCGTCGCCCACAGCGCATCGCCCAAATGTTCGTTGATCGTCGCATCGGCGGGCGCCCCGGCGGCGGCGCGCTCCAGCACCGGCACCGCCTCATCGATATCGCCTGCGATATAGTGCGCCCAGCCGAGAGAATCGCTGATCGACGGGTCCTGCGGCTTGAGCGCGCTCGCCTTTCTCAGCAGGGCGAGCGCAGCAGACACATTCTCGCGCCGTTCGATCTGCGCATAGCCCAGATAATTGAGAACGAGCGCTTCGTTGGGGGCGAGGGTCGCCGCCCGCTCCAGCACCGCGCGCGCTTCGTCCCAGCGTCCGCCCTGTTCCAGCGCGGCGCCTTCGAACAGGAGCAGCGTCCATGGCATCGCATCCGGCGTAAAGCGCCCCTGCGCCCGGCGAAACACCGCCGCCGCACCGGCATAGTCGCGCGCGCCACTCAGCAGCCGTCCGAGCTGCACCAGCCGGTCGGCCTCGGCCCCCGGCGCGTCGGCCAGCGACCGGGCAAGCCGGATCGCACCCTCTTCATCGTCGGACGCCGCGAGCGCCTCGACCAGTTCCGCCTGCGCCAGCGCGCCATACCAGCCGGTCGCCGCCACCTTGCGCGCTTCGACCGCGCCCTCCTGGGGATAGCCGCCGCTCGTGAGCAGATCAGCCGCAACGATATGCGCCTCCGCGCTCGCCGGATCGGCGAACAGCGCCAGCCGGGCGAGCCGGATGCCGAGCCGCCCGCCGCCATTTTCCGATGCAACATCCATCGCCAGCCGGCTCAGCAGGCGGGCGATTCCCTGACGCGGCGTCAATAGGGCTTTTAGGTGGTTCAGGCCCTTGCCACGCTCGATATCGCTCCGCGCCCTGGCGAAACTTGCCTGATCGACCGGCAGCAATGCCAGCGCCTCGGTTTTTTTTCCTCGCGCCGCAAGCTGGCCAGCAAATGCGATCCGCGCTCCGGCGCTATTTGCGCCCATCAGGGGGAGCGCTCGGCCGATCGCCGCAACGGCGGCCAGCACATCCCCGTCCGCCAGCGCATGCAGCGCCACATGCTCGTCGGCGTAGCGCTCGGTCAGCGTGCCGAAGCGATCGCTCCCGCTCGCAACGGGCGCAGCGGCCGGCTGGTCCTGCCCCACCGCGATCCAGCCGCGCAGGATAGGGACGAGAAAAGCGAAATTCTGTTCGGCCTGAATCCGGTCGGCCAGTCGGCTCGCCCCGGCCCAGTCCTTCGCGCCCATCGCGTCGATCAGGCGGAGCAGGCTCGCGTCCCGTGGCGACATTCCGTTAGCGCCAAGGACTGTAGCGGATTGCAGCGCCAGCGCCATATCGCCTCGCGACACCGCCTGGGAATAGGCGCGGCGGGCGATGGCAAGGCTGGCCGGATCGCGGCCGAGCGCGTCCCGATAATTCGCAACCGCAAGGCCAAGCGCGCCATCCCCGTCGGCAAGGCGCGCTTTGACATAGGCATCGAGCGCGCCGCCCGCGTCCACCGATGCACCGGCAGGAACCGGCAGCATCAGCAGTATCGCGGGCAACAGACGCTTACATATTGGGATAATTCGGCCCTCCGCCGCCTTCCGGCACCACCCAGTTGATATTCTGCGTAGGGTCCTTGATGTCGCACGTCTTGCAGTGGACGCAATTTTGCGCGTTGATCTGGAAGCGGGGATCGCCTTCTTCCAGCCCGACCACTTCATAGACGCCCGCCGGGCAATAACGTTGCGCCGGTTCGTCATAGAGCGGCAGATTATAGCTGATCGGAACCGCCGGATCCTTGAGCTGGAGATGGACCGGCTGGTCCTCCTCATGGTTGGTATTGCTCAGGAACACCGACGACAGGCGATCGAAGCTGATCTTGCCGTCCGGCTTGGGATAATCGATCTTCGCGCAGGAATCCTTGGGCCAGATCTTCTCATTGTCCGGCTTGTGCTTCATCGTGAACGGCAGGCCGATCTTGAGCGTGCGCATCCACATATCGACACCCGCAAGCAGCGTGCCGATCGTCCCGCCAAACTTGCTCAGCAGCGGCTCGGCATTTTTGACAAGCTGCAATTCCTTGGCGATCCAGCTCGTCCGCAGGCGATCCTCATAATCGGTGAGCACGTCCCGCGCGCGCTCATTCTGTATCGCCTCGAACGCCGCTTCGGCCGCCAGCATGCCAGATTTCATCGCGGTATGCGTGCCCTTGATCCGGGGCACGTTGACGAAGCCCGCCGAACAGCCGATCAGCGCGCCGCCGGGGAACACCAGCTTCGGGATAGACTGCCAGCCGCCCTCGTTGATGACGCGCGCGCCATAGGAGACGCGGCGGCCGCCCTCCAGATATTTGCGGATCGAGGGGTGCTGCTTCCAGCGCTGGAACTCCTCGAACGGATAGAGATGCGGGTTGCGATAGCCCAGCCCGACGACGAAGCCGAGCGCGACCTGTCCGTTGGCCTGATGATAAAGGAAGCCGCCGCCATAAGCGTCGGTCAGCGGCCAGCCCTGCGTATGGATGACGAGACCCGGCTGATGCAATTCGGGATCGATGTCCCACAATTCCTTCATGCCAAGACCGTAGACCTGCGGCTCGCTGTCGGCGTCCAGCGCGAACTGGCGCTTGATGATCTTGGTCAGGTGGCCGCGCGCACCCTCGGCGAAGAAGGTATATTTGGCGTGGAGTTCGAGGCCGGGCTGATAATCGCCCTTATGCTCGCCATCGCGCGCGACGCCCATGTCGCCGGTGGCGACGCCCTTCACCGATCCATCCTCATTATAGAGGATTTCGGCGGCGGCGAAGCCGGGGAAGATTTCGACGCCCAGTCCTTCGGCCTGCTCGCCCAGCCAGCGGCACAGATTGCCGAGCGATCCGGTATAGGTGCCCTCATTGTGCATCCAGCCGGGCGTCGCGATATGCGGCATCGCCATCTTGCCGGTCTTGCTGAGGAACCAGTGCTGGTTATCCGTCACCGGCACGTCCGCCAGCGAACAGCCCATTTCCTTCCACTGCGGGATCAGCTCATCCAGCGCCTTGGGATCGATGACCGCGCCCGACAGGATATGAGCGCCGATTTCGGACCCTTTTTCCAGCACGCAAACCGCCAGTTCCTGTCCGGCATCGTTGGCAAGCTGTTTCAACCTTATCGCCGCCGACAGTCCCGCAGGCCCTCCACCCACGATGACGATGTCATAGGGCATCGAATCCCGTTCGCTCATATTTCCTCCTCGGGGCGATAAAAGGACTGTCCCTCAGCCCATCCGGTCGCCGCACCACGTAAACGCTTTACCATTCAACGCGATGAAGATTCTTGACCACGGCGTCAACCTCTGGCCCTAGGGAAAGCGATGCGGGGATTAGGGCAAAATGACATGGCGGCCGTCGCCGACGCCTATATGGCGTGGTGGACGCTCGCCGGCGTGGATTGCGCCACCGGCGAACCGGCGGTGAACTGGTTGCGCCCCTCGCCGGTCAAAAGCGGGTCGGCGGTGACGCCCTCGCCCGCCGCGCCCGTTCAGCAACCACCGGCGACGCTCGAAGAGTTTCGCAACTGGCTTGCGTCGGACCCAGAGCAGCCCGAACGGCGCTGGCCCGGCGAAGCGATCCTGCCAACGGGTCCGGCCGATGCCGCCCTCATGGTCGTGACCGACATGCCCGATCCGGCCGACATGGCGGCGGGCACATTGCTGGCTGAACGCGCGGGCGCGCTGTTCGACGCGATGTTGCGCTCGATCGGTCTGGAGCGGGCGAATATCCATCTCGCATCGCTGTTTCTGTCCCGTCCGCCGGGCGGCATGGTCGAAGCCGCCGATCTCGAACGCGCGGCGGAACGCATGCGCATCCATGTCGCGCTTGCCGCGCCCCGCCGCTTGTTGATTCTGGGCGATCGGACCGTCCGTGCCCTGATGCCGGTGAACGGGGATGCGACCCGCCCTGAGGGTTCCGATGATTTACGCGTCTTTAACCATCAAGGCGGCACTGTGTCCGCCGTCGCCTCATTTCACCCTCGCCTGCTGCTGACCCAGCCGGCCGCGAAGGCGGAATGCTGGCGAACCCTGCAATGTCTGGTCGAGGAAAAGCCCCTGTGATTCGCGCCGCAGCCCGCATGACTTGCCTGACCCTGCTGGGCATCGGGGCCGCGACCACGCTGCCCGTCAGGGCGATGAGCACGGAATCCTCGCTCCCGGCCTCGATGCTCACCAACAGTTCGTCCCCGCTCCAGCTCGGAGACGGCGACAAGGCGCGCTATGGCGCCATCTTCGCGGCGCTGCGCGACCAGAAATGGGTCGATGCGCGCGCGATGATCGCCACGCTGGACGAAAAGGACCCGGTCCGGCCGCTTGCTCTCTCGGAACTGCTTCTCGCCAAGGGGTCGCCACGGGCCGAACTGTTCGAGCTGCTCGAACTCATCAACAAGGCGGCGTGGCTGCCCAAGGCGGATCAATTGTCCCGCCTCGCGGAAAAGCGTGGCGCGACGATGTTGCCTACCCTGCCGCAAGTACAGAAAATGGTGTGGCTCGGCGCCGCGCCACGTCGCCAATATGTCCAGGCCACCAAGGCGGACGCGCTGGCCCAAATGATCGTCGGCCAGATGCAGCCGTTCATCAAGGCGGACAATCCCGCCGGCGCGGAAGCCCTGTTGACCAGCGGCGAGGCGGGCCTGACCCCCGCCGGTCTGACCGAAGTGCGCCAGCGGGTCGCATGGGCCTATTATATCGAAAATGACGATACCAACGCGCGCCGCCTGTCCGCGCGCGCGCTGGAAACGCAGGCGGGCGGCGACTGGGCGGTGCAGGCGCACTGGACCACCGGCCTTGCGTCATGGCGTCAGAATGACTGTCGCGCCGCCGCTCCAGCCTTCGCCAGCGTCGCGACGCTGGCGGGAGACGCCGATATGCGCGCGGCGGGTGCCTATTGGGCGTCTCGCGCCTATATGGCGTGCGGACAGCCCGAAAAGGTCGAAAGCCTGCTGCGCGTGGCCGCCCGGTCGGACGAAACCTTCTACGGCCTGCTCGCCCGCGAAACATTGGGCATGCCACTCGGCGGCGCACCCGGCACTTCGCGCTTTGGCGAAGCCCAGTGGCAGACGCTGAAAGAAAGCCCCAATGTCCGCGCCGCCATCGTCCTGTCCGCTATCGGCGAGACCGGGCGGGCGGATGAAGCGCTGCGTTATCAGGCGAAAATCGGTGGCTCCGGCCAATATGATGCGTTGCTGCGGCTCGCGTCCGCGCTCAGCCTCGCCGAAACCCAACTTTGGCTCGCGCATAACGGCCCGGCGGGCAAGCAGCCGGAAAGCTTCGCCCGCTTTCCCGCACCAGACTGGCGGCCCGATGGCGGCTGGCGGGTCGATCCGGCGCTGGTCTTTGCCCATACGCTTCAGGAATCGGGCTTCCGCACCAATGCCGTCAGCAGCGCTGGCGCGCGCGGGCTGATGCAGGTGATGCCGCGCACCGGCGGGGATATGGGATTGTCGTCCGCCGCTCAATTATTCGTGCCATCCACCAACATGGAGTATGGCCAGCGCTATCTCGAAAGCCTGCGCGACATGGGCGCGACCGGCGGCCTGCTGCCCAAGGTGATGGCCGCCTATAATGCCGGACCGCTGCCGGTGCAGCGCTGGGCCACCGAAGTCCATGACAATGGCGACCCGCTGCTGTTCATCGAATCGCTGCCCTATTATGAAACCCGCGCCTATGTGAACATCGTGATGCGCAATTACTGGATGTACCAGATCCAGGCGAAGGGCAGCGCCGATTGCCTCACCGGCATGGCGCAGGGCATGTGGCCGACCTTCCCCGGCGCTAAAGGGATCAAGCTCGTCCGCTTGAGCCGCGCGAGCGGCCTCGGCGGCGGCACGGGCGGTTCGGACTGATGCCGATCGACGAGACGCGCGAGTTCCTGCCGGTTCGGATCGCCGTTCTCACGGTTTCGGACAGCCGCACCGCCGCTGACGATCGGTCGGGCGACACGCTGGTCGAACGGATCGAGGCGGCTGGCCATATCCTCGCCGACCGCTATATCGAACGCGACGAGCGCGCCGCCATCGTCGCGCGGCTCCACGCATGGATCGACGATCCGCAGGTGGACGTCATCATCACCACGGGCGGCACTGGCGTCACCGGCCGCGACATCACGCCCGAAGCGCTGGCGCAGGTGCAGGACAAGGAAATTCCGGGCTTCGGCGAACTATTCCGCTGGCTCAGCTATCAAAACATCGGCACCTCGACCATTCAGTCGCGCGCCACCGCCTGCGTCGCGCGCGGCACCTATATTTTCGCCCTGCCCGGTTCGACCGGCGCGGTGAAGGACGCATGGGACGGCATATTGGCAAGCCAGCTCGACAGCCGTTTCCGCCCCTGCAATTTCGTCGAACTGATGCCGCGCCTCAACGAGCGCTAATTACACCCCTTGCCCAATTGTTCTTCATATGTTCTAATTACATATGGCGATCGAGAAAGGCAGAGGCGCGACATTGAACGGCGAAAGTCGTCGCTTCAACCTGCCGGAACGGCTTGCTGACGGCGACTGGCTGGACGCGCTGGCAGAGGGCGAAGACCCAACTCCCCGCCGCCGCACCGAAGTCACCGTCGAACGCCCGCGCAAGATCCTCACGCGCAACACCTCGCCGGACATAGGGTTCAGCCAGTCGATCAACGCCTATCGCGGTTGCGAACATGGCTGCATCTACTGTTTCGCCCGGCCAACCCACGCCTATCATGACCTGTCGCCCGGTCTCGATTTCGAAACGAAGCTGTTTGCCAAACCAGACGCGGCAACGCTGCTTCGCACCGAATTGGCGAAGAAAAATTATCTGCCTTCCCCGATCGCCATGGGCACCAATACCGATCCCTATCAGCCGATCGAGAAGGACTGGCGCATCACCCGGCAGATATTGGAATTGCTGCTCGAATGCCGCCATCCGACCTTCATCACCACCAAATCGGATCGCATCCTGCGGGATATCGATCTGCTCGCCAGCCTCGCCAAACACCAGCTTGTTTCGGTCATGCTGTCGCTGACCTCGCTCGACCCGAAGGTCGCGCGCACGATGGAGCCGCGCGCGCCGCATCCGTTGCGACGGATCGCGGCGGTCGAGCGGCTGGCGGCGGTGGGCGTCCCTGTCGCCGTCAGCATCTCCCCCGTGGTCCCGGCGATCACCGATCATGAGATCGAGGCGCTGGTCGCGCGCGCCGCGCAGGCAGGCGCGCGCGAAGTCACCTATATCCCCGTCCGCCTGCCGCATGAGGTCGCGCCGCTGTTCCGCGCCTGGCTCGACGAACATTATCCCGATCGCGCCGCCAAGGTGATGGCCATCATCCGCGACATGCGCGGCGGACGCGACAATGATCCCAATTTCGGCACCCGCATGCGCGGACAGGGCGTATGGGCGGACCTGATCCGCACCCGTTTCGTCAAGGCGCGCAAGAAGGCCGGGTTCACGGGCGAAAAACTGACCCTGCGCACCGATCTGTTCCGTCCCCCGGAAGGCGCGCAGATGCGGTTATTCTAACCCTCCGTCAGCCGACCAGCCGTGGCTTCCACGCCGGTTGGCGGTTCCTGGCGCGATAGCCTTCCTCGCGGACCTCCATCGATCGTCGGCTCTGGATGGCGAGGCCGGGAATGACCTGAATGGCTTCCAACTGGTCCGCGTCGACGCTGAAATCATCGCCTAGGAAGATGCGTGCCGCCTGCCCGTCGCCCACCGGCACCAGCAGGAAAATCTCGCTCCGCCCCGCGCGGCATGGTGCCAGCAAAGCGGCCAGCGCGGCAACGGCGGCGGGATGCTCCGCCGCGATCTGCAGTTCCAGACGGGATACGCTCGCGATCGCCTTGAACGGTTCCACCCCGCGCACGGTGACGCGCGGCGTTTCCTCGCCGGGCAGGCGGTCCAGTTCGACCAGCAACAGCGCACATTCGCCCTCGCGCGCCATTTCCTCGATCGCCTTGCAGGCATCCTCCTCGAAACAGCTCGCCTGAAACTGCCCGCTCTGGTCGGAAAATGTGGCGTTGGCATAGCGCGCGCCGCGCTTGGTCTCGCGCCAGCGCACATCTTCCACCATGGCGGCCATGATCGCGTTCACGCGCCCTTCCGCATTGGGCATGCCCATCGGCTGCGCGCAGATCGTGCCATAGCTTTTCGCGCCCCGCGCGTCGGCCAGATGGCGGTAGCGATCGACGGGGTGGGCGGAGAAATAAAAGCCGAAAGCCTCCTTTTCCTGCGCCATACGATCGGCCACCGACCATGCCTGATGCGGAGGGATGCGCACATCGGCATGCGGCGTTTCTGCGTCGCCGAACAGGCCGCCTTGCCCGCTCTCGCGCGCCGCCGCATTGCTTGAAGCGACCGACAGGATCGTTTCAGCCGCAGCATGGACCCCGGCCCGATCCTCATGCACCTCGTCAAAAGCACCCGCCGCCGCCAGGCTTTCAAGCTGACGCCGGTTGAGCAGGCGCGGTTCGATGCGGTCGGCGAAATCGTCCAGCGTCCTGAAAGGGCCACCAGTCGCGCGCTCGGCGACAAGTTGCTCCATCGCCTTTTCGCCGACCCCTTTCAGCCCGCCCAGCGCATAGCGGACGGCAAAACCGAGCCGCGCATCGTCGCCCTCGTGCGGCACAGGTTCGACCGTGAAATCCGCTTCACTTCGGTTGATGTCGGGCGCCAGACAGGTCAGCCCCATGCGCCGCATGTCATCCACAAAGATGGTCAGCTTGTCGGTCAGATGGATGTCGAACGCCATCGACGCGGCGTAGAATTCCGCCGGATAATGCGCCTTGAGCCAAGCGGTCTGATAGGCGAGCAGCGCATAGGCCGCAGCATGACTCTTGTTGAAGCCATAGCCAGCGAATTTGTCGATCAAATCGAACAGTTCGTTCGCCTTGGCCGGCTTGATGTCGCTCGCCGCGCAGCCTTCGACGAAGCGGGCGCGCTGGGCATCCATTTCCGCCTTGATCTTCTTCCCCATGGCACGGCGCAACAGGTCCGCGTCGCCGAGCGAATAGCCCGCCAGGATCTGCGCCGCCTGCATCACCTGTTCCTGATAGACGAAGATGCCATAGGTTTCTTCGAGGATCGGCTTCAACAATATGTGCGGATATTCAATATCTTCCGTGCCATTCTTACGACGGCCGAACATCGGAATATTATCCATCGGTCCCGGCCGGTAAAGCGAAACGAGCGCGATGATGTCGCCGAAATTGGTCGGGCGTACGGCGGCAAGCGTCTTGCGCATCCCTTCCGATTCCAGCTGGAACACGCCTACGGTATCGCCACGCTGTAGCAGATCATAAACCGCCTGATCGTCCCAGCTCAGACTGTCGAGATCGACCGTGACGCCGCGCCGCGCCAGCAATTGCACCGCTTTTTGCAGCACCGACAGCGTCTTGAGGCCGAGAAAGTCGAATTTCACCAGCCCCGCGCCCTCGACATATTTCATGTCGAACTGCGTGACAGGCATGTCCGACCGGGGATCGCGGTAGAGCGGCACCAGTTGCTGCAACGGCCGGTCGCCGATGACCACGCCCGCCGCATGGGTGGAACTGTGGCGCGGAAAACCTTCCAGCTTCATCGCATAGTCGATCAGGCGTTTGACCTGCGCGTCATTGTCATATTCCGCCCGGAACTCCGCGACGCCGTTCAGCGAGCGTTCGAGCGTCCACGGATCGGTCGGATGATTGGGCACCAGCTTGGCGAGACGATCGACCTGGCCATAGCTCATCTGGAGCACGCGGCCGGTATCCTTCAACACCGCGCGCGCCTTCAACTTTCCAAAGGTGATGATCTGCGCGACATGATCGGACCCATATTTCTGCTGGACGTAGCGGATCACTTCGCCGCGTCGGGTTTCACAGAAATCGATGTCGAAGTCAGGCATCGACACGCGCTCGGGATTGAGGAAGCGTTCGAACAGCAGACCCAGTTGCAGCGGATCGAGATCGGTGATGGTCAGCGCCCAGGCGACGACCGATCCCGCGCCCGAACCACGGCCAGGCCCCACCGGAATATCATGCTCCTTTGCCCATCGGATGAAGTCCGCGACGATCAGGAAATAACCCGGAAAGCCCATTTGGATGATGATGTCGGTTTCGAAGGTCAGCCGCTCGAGATAGGGCTGGCGCTCCGCGTCGTCAGTGATGCCGAGCTTGTCCAGCCGCGCCTCCAGGCCCGCACTGGCCTGCTCGCGCAGCATCCGCGCCTCGCCCTCGATATCGCCGGCCAGGCTCGGCAGGATCGGCTTGCGCTTGGGCGCCGCCACGGCGCAACGCTGCGCCACGACCATCGTGTTGGCGATCGCTTCGGGCAAATCCTCGAACAGCCGCCGCATTTCGGCCGCCGGCTTCATCCAGGCGTCGGGCGAACTGGTCTTGCGATCCGCCGTCTCCACATAGGCGCTTTCGGCGATGCACAGCATGACATCATGCGCCTCGTGGAAATGCGGCTCGGTGAAGCAGGTGGGGTTGGTCGCGACCAGCGGCAGATCGCGGGCATAGGCGAGGTCGAGCAGATGCGGTTCCGCCTTGCCTTCGACCGGATCGAGCCGACGGCAAATCTCGATGAAGAGACGGTCGGGAAACAGCGCCTCCAGCCGCGCGGCATAAGCGAACGCCGCATCGGGCTGATCCTCCGCGAACAGTCGCGCCAGTGCGCCTTCCCCACCGGCGGTCAGCGCGATCAGCCCGTCCGTGCGCCCAGCCAGCATCGCCATGTCGACATGCGGCGGTTCTTCGATCGGTCGGTCGAGATGCGCCATCGACACCAACTGGCACAGATTATCGTATCCGGCCTTGTCCTGCGCATAGAGCGCCAGCCAGTCATGGACGGCGGGCGCATTGGCCGGACGATCGGGCCGCGCGATGCCCAGCATGGCGCCGACGATCGGCTGCACCCCTTCGCCCTTGCAGCCGTCGGAAAAAGCCATCGCGGCATAAAGGCCGTTACGGTCGGTCAGCGCCGCGGCGGGAAAGCCCAGCGCCTTCGCCTGCTTGGCGATCGCCTTCGGCTCGATCGCCCCGTCCAGCATCGTATAACAGGAAAAAACGCGCAGCGGGACGAAGGAAGCGTGGGACATGCGGCAGCTTATCCGGCAGGCCGCGTCCCGCCTAGCCCCTTGCCGCGAAAAGCTGTGGATAGAGCGACGGACGGGCTGCGGGGGTCCGCTCCCGATCTTAAACAATTCCCAATCTATTGACCCTAATTTTCCGTCGTTATGCGTTTGTCCACGATCACCAACTGGGCCTATGGCGCGACCGTCGTGCTGACCCTGGCCTCTGGCGCCACCATGTTGCTGGCGTCGGGCGCGGAGGAACGCGAGCGCGCCGCCGTGGAGCAGCGCGCGACATTCGATCAATTGACTTCGACACTGGAGGAAGATGTCCTGCGCGAGACCGAGCAGGCGCGCGGCTTCATCATCACCCACGACCCCAGTCATGTTATCGCCTATCGCCGCGAAAAGGCGGAATTCCGGTCTGTCGAATCCCGCCTGGCCCATCTGAAGGATGCAGGCGCCAATCAAAGCGAACTGGGCGCAATCCATCAGGCGCTGCACTGGGCGGATGCACTCAATGATGAACAGGACGCAGCCATCAAGGCCGCACAGGGCGGCGACGACCAGACCGCGCGAACCATCCTGTTCGGCGACGAATATGGCCGCGAACTCGACCGCATCGTCTCCCAGATCGGCAAGTTCCAATATATGCTGGACCAGCGCACCGAAACGGCCGTCAAGCGCGCCACGGAATCGGCGCGGCAATGGCGGCGGGTGTCGGAATTCATGCTCGGGGCGACCGCACTGCTGTTCCTGTGCGTCCTCTATTTCATCCTGAAACAGCGTATCCTGCGGCCAGTCGTTCGCCTGAGCGACGTGGTGACGCGCCTCGCCGCCCAGGATTTCGCCGCCATCCCGCCAGAATTCGCGCAGGTGGACGAAATCGGCGACATGGCGCAGGCGATCCGCATCTTCCGCGAAAATGGCCTCGAACGGCAGCGGCTGGAGCAGGAACGCGACGCCGATCACAAGATGCGCGATCTCCTCTCGCGCCTGACGCAGCGGTTGCAGGGGTGTGACAGCACAGCGGATCTGGTCGATATCGTCCGTCGCTTCGCGCCCGAAATCGCGCCGGCTTTCCCCGGACGCCTCTACATTTACGACGCGCGGCGCAATGCGATGCATCAGGCCTGCGACTGGCTAAACCCCGTACAGTCGCGCGAGGTGTTTCCGCCATCGGCCTGCTGGGGCCTGCGCCGGGGCCAGACCCACAAGCCGGCTGGCGAGATGATCGACATCCCGTGCGATCATCTCGATGGCCACGCCGCCATTTCCACCATCTGCATTCCGCTCGCCGCGCAGGGAGAAAGCATTGGCCTGCTTTATTTCGAGCTGCCGGGTGATTTCAGCGCCGAGCAATTGAGCCGCACCGAAAAATATCTCGAAATGCTGGCGGAAAATATCGGCCTTGCGCTCGCCAATCTGCGCCTGCGTGATGTGCTGCGCGAAATGGCGATGGCCGACGCGCTGACCGGCCTCGCCAACCGGCGGCAGTTCGACGCGGTGATGACGGCGCAGGCGACGGAGGCCGAACGCAACCGGACCCCCTTTAGCTGCCTGATGATCGACATCGACCATTTCAAGCGGTTCAACGACAGCTATGGCCATGATGCCGGCGACGCCGTGTTGCGGGCGGTCGGCGAAGTGTTGCGCGAATCCCTGCGCGAGCATGACCATGCGTTTCGATTGGGCGGCGAGGAGTTCGTCCTGCTGATGCCCGGCTTCGATCTAGGCCAGGCGCTGACGCGGGCGCGACAGGTGCAACAGCAGATCCAGCAACTACAGGTCGAACATCAGGGCAAGGAACTGGGACAGGTCACGGCGTCCTTCGGCCTTGCCACCTTCCCCGAACATGGCCGTGCCGAATCGCTGGTGCAGACCGCCGACGCGGCATTGCTGCGCGCCAAGGCGCAGGGCCGCGACCAGATCGCCATTGCGGCGACCCGCGCAAACGACTCAGCGGTCGCCTGACGCTTCTTCCAGCACGCCTTCATGCAGCCGGACCACCCGGTCCATTTTCGCAGCGAGCCGCTCATTATGCGTCGCGACCAGAGCGGCGGAGCCTTCCTCCCGCACCAGCCGCAGAAACTCCGCCAGCACCACATCCGCCGTGCGCTCGTCCAGATTGCCGGTCGGTTCGTCCGCCAATACCAGCGCCGGCCGATTGGCCAGCGCCCGCGCCACCGCCACGCGCTGCTGCTCCCCGCCGGACAACTGGCTGGGCCGATGATCCAGCCGATGGCCCAGGCCGAGCGAGGAAAGCAGTGACCGCGCCCGTTCGCGCGCCGTTCCCATTTCCACGTCGCGGATCACCTGTGGCAGGATGACATTCTCGGTCGCGCTGAAATCGGGCAGCAGATGGTGGAACTGATAAACGAACCCCAATGCGTCGCGACGCAGCCGCGTGCGCCCGTCATTGTCGAGCCGGGCCGCTTCCTCGCCGGCGATGCGGATCGATCCGTCGAACCCGCCCTCCAGCAGTCCGACCGCCTGCAACAGCGTAGATTTGCCCGATCCGGACGGCCCGAGCAGCGCGACGATCTCGCCCGGTCCCACCGTCAGGTCGATGCCGCGCAACACATCGATGGTGACGCCGCCCTGGGTGAAGCTGCGCGCCAGTCCGGCGACCTTGAGAATGTCATTCATAACGCAGCACCTGAACGGGATCGGTGTTGGCCGCCTTGAAGGCCGGGTAGAGCGTCGCCAGGAAGCTGAACAGCAGCGCCATGATACAGATGGTGGCGATCTCCACCGGGTCGGGTTGGGCCGGCAGTTCGGTCAGGAAGCGGATCGAGGGGTCCCAGAGATTCTGCCCGGTCACGAACTGGATCGCATTGACGATGCCCTGCCGAAAATACAGGAACGTGAAGCCGAGCACCATTCCCGCCGCCATGCCAAGCGCGCCGATCGTCACGCCGACGGTCATGAAAATCTTGACCAGCCCACCCCGGCTCGCCCCCATCGTCCGCAATATGGCGATATCGCGCGTCTTGGCGCGCACCAGCATGATGAGTGACGACAGAATGTTGAACACCGCCACCAGCACGATGATCGACAGCACCACGAACATCGCCACCCGCTCAACGGCGAGCGCTTCGAACAGGCTGGCGTTCATCTGCCGCCAGTCCGTCACCGCCGCCCGGCCCGCGACCTTGGCCGCCAGTGGCTCCAGAATCGAACCGACCCGATCGGCATCGACTGTCTGCACCTCGATCATCCCCACGACATCGCCCAGCAGCAGCAGCGTCTGCGCATCCTCCATCGGCATGACGACGAAGGCCTTGTCATAATCATAGATGCCGACCTCGAAGATCGCGCCGACCTGATAGGCGACCTGCCTTGGCACCGTACCGAACGGGGTGGAGCGGCCCGCAGGATTGATGATGGTGATGCTGTCGCCGAGTTGAATCCCAAGATTTTCCGCCAGTCTCGCGCCGATCCCCACCTTGCCGCCATTGGGGGTCAGCGAATTGAGACTGCCCGCGATCACCTTGGCCTTGAGCGTGCTGTTCGTGCGGATATCGCCGACCGTCATCCCGCGAACGAGGATTGCCTCCACCCGGCCCTGAAAGGTTGCCAGCAGCGGCTGCTCGATCATCGGCGTCGCGCTGATGACGCCGGGCGTCGCCTTCGCCTCGCGCAGCACCGATTTCCATTCGGGCAGGCGGCCGCCATAGCCCTGCACCACCGCATGACCGTTCAGACCGACAATCTTGTCGAACAGCTCGGCGCGAAATCCGTTCATGACGCTCATCACGATGATGAGCGCGGCGACGCCCAGCATGACGGCGGCAAGGCTGATGCCCGCCACCAGGAAGATAAAGCCCTCGCCCTTGCCGGGCAGCAGATAGCGCTTGGCGATCATGCGTTCGTAACGGGAAAGAATCATGGGCGGGCGGACGGCCTCTTCCGTGTCGGTTTCGCCTGACCGTCTAGCAGGGTCTGGTTGCCGGGCAAGCATCGGCGCGATGTTGCTCTTGGGACACAGGGGTCGGGCGAAAATCACAGCGGCCCGACTTTGCCCGTGACAGCGCGGCCCGGCAGTCATAGCAAGACACTTGAAACACAGGTAAATGGCCGTGGTTCAGGGACACTGCATCCCGTTTCGAGCTTAGGGGGCTAAGAAACGGTCGAGGCAGTACCGAAGGGGGAGACGAGCAATCGTCCATGAAGTGCCCGGATCGTGCAAGCGGTCCGGGCACTTTTTATTGGCCCTTGTCATGAACGCCCTCCGCGCGGTTCAAACGCTTCATTTTCCGGCCTGATTCCCCCTTGAAACCCCTTTTCTTCGAACCATATCGATGCCGTTCGGCCGCCATACGGGGTCGGACATATGTAAGGCCGGGCGCCATTTTGGGTCCGGCATGTTCATTTTGCTCTTTGGGAGATTATGACAATGCGTGGTTTCGACCTTACCCCCTATCGCCGCTCGACCGTCGGCTTCGATCGTCTGTTCGACCTGATCGAAAACAACGCCCGACTCGCGCAGGCGGACAATTATCCCCCCTTCAATATCGAGCGCCTGTCCGAGGATCGCTACCGCGTGACGCTCGCCGTCGCGGGCTTCCGCACGGACGAGATAGATATCACCGCGCAGCAGAACCTGCTTCAGGTGACCGGGCGCAAGGATGAAGGACAGCCGGGCGATCGCGCCAAATTCCTGCATGTGGGAATCGCGAATCGCAGCTTCGAGCGCCGTTTCGAACTGGCGGACTTCGTGCGCGTCGAAAAAGCCGATCTCGCCGACGGACTGCTGGTGATCGAACTGGTGCGCGAGATTCCCGAGGCGATGAAGCCGAAGAAAATCTCGATCAACGGCGGCCAGCTTGTGGACATCAGCGCCCAGAGCCGTGACGCCGCGTAAAGTCAGAGAGGGCGCGGCCGTGGGTGCCGCGCCCTTTCCTATATCTCGACCTGACTGCCCAGTTCGACCACGCGGTTGGTCGGCAGGCGGAAAAATTCCATCGCGCTTTCCGCGTTGCGCAGCATCCAGGCGAAAATCTTCTCGCGCCACAACGGCATACCCGGCTTGGCCGATGGCAGCAGGGTCTGGCGAGCGAGGAAGAAGCTCGTATCCATCATCTTGAACGCCTGACCGCAGCCGGTGACATTTTTGAGCGCCGCCGGGACATCCGGCTCCTGCATGAAGCCATATTGCAGCACCAGGCGGAAAAAGCCGCGCCCCAGATCCTCCAGCTTGCAGCGGCCGTCATCCTCCACCACCGGCACATCCCTGATCTTCACCGTCAACAGGATGACGCGCTCGTGCAGCACCTTGTTATGCTTGAGGTTGTGAAGCAACGCATGGGGCACGCCGTCCGGGGTTGAGGTCATGAACACCGCGGTCCCCGGCACGCGCACCGCGCTGTTGGCGGCGGAAGCCACGAACACCGGGATCGGCATCGCCGCCTCGCGCAGCCGGTCCTGCATCAGAATGCGCCCGCGCGACCAGGTCGTCAGCAGCGTAAATATCAGGAAGCCGATCAGCAGCGGGAACCAGCCCCCTGCCGGCACCTTGGTCAGATTGGCCGCCAGATATGCGCCGTCCACCAGGAACAGCACGGCCAGCAACGGCGCCGCATAATACCAGCGCCATTTCCACAAGCGATAGAGCACGACGGTCAGCAGCACATTGTCGATGAACATCGCGCCGGTGACGGCGATGCCATAGGCGGCGGTCAGGTTCGACGAGGTGCGGAACACCATGACGAGCAGGATGACCATCACCATCAGGCCCCAGTTGATGAGCGGGATGTAAATCTGTCCCGCCGTCGACGCACTGGTATGCTCGATCCGCAGGCGCGGCATGAAGCCAAGCTGGATCGCCTGCTGCGTCACCGAAAACGCGCCGGAAATGACCGCCTGCGATGCGATTATCGCCGCCAGCGTGGCCAGCGCGATCAGCGGCAGTTGCGCCCATTGCGGCGCGAGATGGTAGAAGGGGCTGTGCAGCGCGCTCGCGCCCTCCCGAAACAGCAGCGCGCCCTGCCCCATATAGTTCATCATCAAGGCGGGCAACACGAAGGCGAGCCAGGAAACGCGGATCGGGTTGCGCCCGAAATGGCCCATATCGGCATAGAGCGCCTCCGCCCCCGTCACCGCGAGGACGACCGACCCGAGCGCCAGAAAGGCGGGCAACGGATCGGTCAGGAAGAACATCGCGGCCCAATAGGGATTGAGCGCAAAGAGGATGCCCGGCGTCTGCACGATACTGATGACACCCAGCGTCGCGATCGTGACGAAGTAGACCAGCATGATCGGACCGAACAATGTCGCGACCCGGTTCGTGCCCAGCCCCTGAATCCAGAACAGGCCGATGAGAATGATGACCGCCGCCGGCAGGATGATCGGGGCCAGCGCACTATTATAGACCGCCAGACCTTCCACCGCCGACAGCACCGACACCGCCGGGGTAATCATCGAATCGCCGTAGAAAAGCGATGTCGCGAACACCCCCAGCAGGATGATCCCGCGCGACCAGCGCTGCGTCTTGGTCTGGCCGTTGATCAGCGCCAGCAGCGCCAGGCTTCCGCCCTCGCCCTTATTGTCGGCGCGCATGATGATGGTCACATATTTGAGCGTCACCACCAGCATCATCGACCAGAACATCAGGCTGATGACGCCCAAGATATGATCGGGATCGAGATCGAGATGATGGTGCCCGGCAAAGGTTTCGCGAAAGGCGTAGAGCGGGCTGGTGCCGATGTCGCCGAACACGATGCCGATCGCGCCCACCACCAGTTTGGCGGTGGCTTTCTGCGTCGCATGACCATGGCCATGCTCGTCAGCCGGAGGAGTGGCGTCGGCAATTTGTTCAGCCATGAAAGCCACGCCACATCGTCATGATTTTTCGGCACCCCTGCGAAGGCGATGGCCCGGCTTTTTCAGCGGTCCCGCGCAAAACGCCGCGCCCTAACATGGCGTTTGCAGCCGTGCAACGATGGCGCTGCGCCGCATCATCGCGCCGGACCGGGGGTGGCAGCCAGCATCACATCGATACGCCCGATATCGCGCTCCAGTTCCGCGCGGAACGGGCTGTTTTTGGGCAGGCGCGCCGCCAGACCCGTCCATATCGAGCGGGCCTGCGCCAATTGCCCCGCCCGGACGAGCGCGATGCCGTAGAAAAAGGGCGGGGCCGGCGCTTCGGGATCGATCGCCATCGCGCGGCGATAGGCGAAATCAGCCGCGGGCGAGAGCGCTCCGTCGGCATGCGCCACCAGCGCATTGCCCATGCCCAGCCATAAATTCGGATCATCGGGCAACTGCCGCAGCCCCGATAGCAGCACATTGGCCGCATCCATCCGGTTGCCCTGTCGCGCCATGCCATCGGACATCAGCAGCCATGGCCCGGCAGGACCATAGCGTTCACCCAGCCCGCGCCGCTTTTCCGCCAGCGCCTCATCAAAGGAGGATGTCCCCCGATCAGCAGACTGACGGGGCGCGCCGCGCAGCCCCGGATGCCCCTGCCAGGCATAGCCGGCAAGACCCAGCAACAGCGCTGCGGCGGTGATTTCCCATGCCGCGCGGGGCAACCGGCCGATCGCCATCATGACGCCCAGCACCGTCACGGCGATACCGATTGCGATCAGCCAGCCGGTCATGCGCGCCTGCGCCTTATCCGCCCGCGCAGCAGCAGCAGGCCAAGACCGAGCAGCAACACGGGCGCGGCCCAGAGCGGCCACAAAATCGGCGCGGCGGTCGGCTCGTAGCTGACCCAGTCGCCATAGCGGGCGATCAGCCATTGGCGGATATGTTCGGGTTGCTCGCCTTTCATGATGCGCTCGCGGATTTCCGACCGCATGTCGCCTGCCAGGCTCGCGCCGCTATCGGCGATCGACTGGCTCTGGCAGGTCAGGCAGCGGATCGTCTCCATCAGCGCGCGCGCCTTGCGCTCCAGCGCGGGGTTCTCGATCTGGCGGTCGGCATAGGGCGCGGGAGGCAACGCCGATTGCGACAAGGCGGGGCTTGCGGCCAGCATCAGCAGGAGCGACAGGATCAACCGCGTCATCGCGCCGCCGCCAGCCGTTCGAGAATCATCGGCACATCGTCGGCGCGAATGTCGCCGATATGCTGGTAGGCGATGCGGCCCCGGCCATCGATCACGAAGGTTTCGGGCACGCCGGAGGACCCCATCGCGATCTGTACCCCGCTGCGCGCGTCCAGCCCGATGCGGGTATAGGGGTTGCCGTTGCGTCTGAGAAAGCCGTCCACATCGGCCCGCGCATCGCGGATAGCGATGCCGTCAATCTCGACCCCCGCCTGCCGCAGCGCCATGAGCTGGGGCGCTTCGGCGGCACAGGGCACGCACCAGCTGGCGAAGATGTTGAGGAGGCGCGGGCGGCCGCTCGCGAAATCGGCGCTGGCGAGCGCCGGCCGGTCGCTGGCGGCGGCGGGAAGGACAAAGGCGGGCAGCGGCTGGCCGATCATCTTCGACGTGATGACATGATCGTCCGGCTTGAACAAACCGCCCGCGAACAAGGCGAAGAACCCCAGGAACAACGCCAGCGGCAGCCAGATGCGCCACGCCCTCATGCCGCCATCCTCGCGCGCCATTTGAGCAGCCAGCCGCGCCGCTCCCGCCCGACCAGCGCCAATGCGCCCCCCAGCGCGACCATGATGCCACCCAGCCAGATCAGTGTGACGAACGGCTTCCACCAGATGCGCAACTGCCACCGGCCCTGATCGGCCTCCTGCCCCAGCACGACATAAAGCTGCCCGTCCCAGCGGGTGAGCAAGGCCGCCTCACTAGTCGTAGTGGCGGCCGAGGCGAAGAAGCGCGACTGGGGGTGCAAAGCCACGGGATCGCCGCCGCCCCGGCTGGCTTCCATATCCGCCTGGAGCGCGGTCCAGTTGTCACCGGCCAGCGGCATGATCTGCTCGAAGCGCAGCCGCCACCCGGCGGTCTCGATCACATCACCGGGGCGCGCCGCGACCAGCTTTTCGGTGGTGAAGGCCGCATCGCAGGCCATGCCCGCGAGGCTGACGGCACAACCCAGATGCGCGATCACCATGCCGTAGGTGAACAGCGGCGTGCGACGCAGGTTACGCCGCCACAGCGGAGCGATGCTTGCGGCCCCGACCGCCAACGCCACGACGAGACCGAGAAAAGGCAATATCCCCATCCGGCCCCACGCGGTCATCCCAAGGCCGGTCAGCGCGATCAGGCCCAGCACGGCGGGCACGGCGACGCGTTTTGCGACCGCGCGCACTTCGTCCCGACGCCAGCGGACCATCGGTCCCACCGCCATAGCGAGCATCAGCGCCAGCGCGATCGGCCCGGCGATCCGGTTGAAATAGGGCGGGCCCACCGACACCTTATGCCCGAACGCCTCTGTCATCAGCGGATAGAGCGTGCCAACTAGCACCAGCCCGAGGATGACCGACAGCAGCAGATTATTGACGACCAGCATCGTCTCGCGGCTCACCAGATCGAACGGCGCGCCCTCCCGCACCGCGCCCACGCGCCAGCCGAACAGCGCAAGCGCCCCACCGATATAGAGCGCGAGCAGCCCTAATATGAAAGTCCCCCGCGAAGGATCGACGGCAAAGGCATGAACGCTGGTCAAAATGCCCGATCGCACGAGGAACGTGCCGACCATCGACATCGAGAACGCCACCACCGCCAGCATCACCGTCCAGGCGCGCAGCCCGTCGCGGGTCGCCAGCACGGTGACGCTGTGCAGCAGCGCCGTCGCTGCCAGCCACGGCATCAGCGAGGCGTTCTCCACCGGGTCCCAGAACCACCAGCCGCCCCAGCCCAGCTCATAATAGGCCCAATAGCTGCCCGCCGTGATGCCGAGCGTCAGCAAGATCCACGCGCCGAGCACCCATGGCCGCATCGCACGGGCAAAGGCAGCATCGACCTGCCGTGTGAGCAGCGCGCCGATCGCGAAGGAAAAGGCGACCGACAGGCCGACATAGCCCAGATAAAGCGTCGGCGGATGGAAAGCGAGGCCGGGGTCCTGGAGCAGCGGGTTCAGCCCCTGCCCATCGGCCGGGGGCGGATTGATTCGGGCGAAGGGGTTGGAAGCGAACAGTAGAAAGGCGTAAAAGCCCAGGCTGATCGCCGCCTGCCCGCCCAGCGTCGCCATATGCGTATCGCGCCGCAACGCCCGCTCGAACAGCGCCACCGCCGCGCCGGCGACGCCCATCACCGTCACCCACAGCAGCATCGATCCTTCGTGATTGCCCCAGGTCCCGGCAAATTTATACAGCCACGGCTTGGCCGAATGGCTGTTGCTGGCGACCAGCAGCACCGACATGTCGGACCGCAGGAACAGCGCGATGAGCAGGCCGAACGCCAGCGCCGTCAGCGCGCCCTGCGCCACCGCCACCGGGCGCACGCCGCCCAGCAGTTCCGCCTTGCCGCCAGCCAGCCCGATCGCCGCCAGCGCCAGTTGCAACAGCGCCAGCGCCGCGGCGAGCCAGAGCGCGGCAAGGCCAGCTTCGGCAATCACCGCGCCGCCTTCATCTGATGCGTTTTCTCATCATATTGCATGCCTTCCAACTCGCGCGGCATGTAGCGTTCATCATGCTTGGCGAGCAGATTGGTGGCGACGAAGGTGCCGTTCCGGTCGAACGCCCCTTCGGCCACGACGCCCGATCCTTCGCGGAACAGATCGGGGGTAATGCCGCTGAAAGTCGCCGGGACAGTCGCCTTTCCGTCCGTTACATCGAATCGGATCGTGATGCCGTCCGCCGCGCGCCTGATGCTATGCTTCACCACCATGCCGCCCAGCCGGATCGCCTTGCCCGGTTCGACGCCTTTAGCCCGCACATCGGCGGGCGCATAGAAATAGGCCGCCTCATCCTTGAGCGCGGACGCGGCGAGCAGCCCCGCCCCGATCAGCGCCGCCAGCGCGGCCAGCGCCAGAATCAACCGTTGATGCTTGGCTTTCATGACCGTCCCGACAGGCTTTCGGCCTCGGTCTCGGCCAGCCGCATGGCCCGCCAACTGGCGAGCGTAATCCCGGCCACCCCCAAAGTGGTCAGCGCATAGGCCGCGATCACGAAGCTCCACTGGTCCATGCCGATCAACCCCGCGCCAGACGCTGCATCCGCGCCTCCACCTTGTTACGCGCCAATATCGCCCGCATCCGCATGAGCACCAGCGCCGCGAACAACAGAGTAAAACCGAGCAGCGTCAAACCAAGCGGCCACAGCAGCGAACCCGCTATGCTCGACCCGCGCAGCGTGATGCTCGGCCCCTGATGCAGGCTGTTCCACCAGACTACCGAACGATTGATGATCGGCAGGTTCACGGCCCCCACCAGCCCGAAGATCGCCGTCACCGGGCTGACCCCGCCCCGCCCTTCGCGGCGGCTCGCGCCGGACAGGGCGATATAGCCGAGATAGAGAAAGAGCAGGACGAGCATCGAGGTCATCCGCCCGTCCCATTCCCACCAGGTCCCCCAGGTCGGGCGGCCCCATATCGATCCGGTCAGCAGGCAAAGCGCGGTAAACAGCGCGCCCGGCACGGCGATTGCCCGCCCCGCGATCGCCGCCAGCGGATGCCGCCAGACCAGTTGCATCACTGCCGCGATCGCGATCCCGGTCCATCCCGCCATTCCCAGCCAGGCGGCGGGCACATGAATGTAGAGGATTCGCACCGTCTGCCCCTGAAGATAATCGGCGGGTGTGACGAACAGGCCACATAGGGCGCCTGCCAGCAGCAGCAGCAGCCCCGGCCAGAAAAGCCAGCCGGTCAGCGGCCGGGCGATCTTCAAAAACCGCGCAGGATTGGCAAAGCGATGCATCGGGCTGGGTCTTTAACCGCGCCGGGGGCGGAGCGCCAGTGGCCCTTTTTGTCAAAGCCCTGCACCGCCGAGTCACATATCCGAACGAAATGCCGCGCTTTTTTGTTTCAGGCAGGCGACAAATGGACAGGAAGTCACTATATGCGCGCCAGGCACGCACTGCGAGAGCAGGCAGGATCGGCAATGGACCCGTTCACACCCATGATAACAACACACCCGTTCGACGATGACAAGCTGCGTGAGGAATGCGGCGTGTTTGGTATTTCCGGTGCCGACACGGCTTCGGCCATCGTGGCGCTCGGCCTGCACGCGCTCCAGCACCGGGGCCAGGAGGCGGCCGGCATCACCAGCTGGGATGGCCATGATTTCCACACACATCGGGCGATGGGCCATGTTGCCGGCAATTTCGACCGGGACGAAGTGATTCGCGGCCTGCCTGGCGGCACCGCATGCGGCCATGTCCGCTATTCCACCACCGGCGAAACGTCGCTGCGCAACGTGCAGCCGCTCTATGCCGAGCTGAACTCGGGCGGGTTCGCGATCGCGCATAACGGCAATATCTCCAACGCCATGAAGGTGCGGCGCGAACTCATCCGGCGCGGCTCGATCTTCCAGTCGACCTCCGACACCGAAGTCATCATCCATCTGGTGGCGACATCGACCTATCGCACCCTGCTCGACAAGTTCATCGACGCGCTCAAGCAGGTCGAGGGCGCCTATTCGCTGATCGTGATGACGCCGGAAGGCATGATCGCCTGCCGCGATCCGCTGGGCATCCGTCCGCTGGTGATGGGCAAGCTGGGCGATGCGACCATCTTCGCATCCGAAACCGTGGCGCTCGATGTCGTCGGGGCCGATTATGTCCGGTCGATCGATCCGGGCGAGCTGGTGATCGTCACGCATGATGGCCAGGTCCGCAGCCATCGGCCGTTCGGCGAAGTTCATCCGCGTCCCTGCATTTTCGAGCATGTTTATTTCAGCCGCCCCGATTCGATCGTCGATGGTTCCAGCGTCTATTCGGTCCGCAAGGCGATCGGCGCGCAGCTCGCGATCGAAAATCCGGTCGAGGCCGATTATGTCATCCCGGTGCCCGACAGTGGCGTGCCCGCCGCCATCGGCTATGCACAGCAATCGGGCATTCCGTTCGAGCTGGGCATCATCCGCTCGCACTATATCGGCCGCACTTTCATCCAGCCGGGCGACAAGGTCCGCCATCTGGGTGTGAAGCTCAAACATAATGCCAATCGCGCGCTGATCGAAGGCAAGCGGATCGTTCTGGTCGATGATTCGATCGTCCGGGGCACCACATCCCTGAAGATCGTGCAGATGATGCGTGAGGCGGGCGCGGCGGAAGTCCATATGCGGATCGCCAGCCCGCCGACCCGGCATAGCTGCTTCTACGGCGTCGATACGCCCGAGCGCGCCAAGCTGCTGGCCCACCGTCTCGATGTCGGTGGCATGCAGGATTTCATCCACGCCGACAGCCTGTCCTTCATTTCGATCGACGGTCTCTACAAGGCGCTGGGCGAAGCGAAGCGGGCCGACATCCGTCCGCAATATTGCGACGCCTGCTTCACCGGCGACTATCCCACCAGCCTCACCGATCAGGATGAAGCCGTGGTGCAGAACCAGTTCGAGTTGCTCGCCGAACGGGTCGTCTGATCGTCACCCGCCCCGACCTTTGATCCCGACGGCCGAAAATGCCGTCGGGCAGGCGCAGTCCCATTCTGGACGAACGGAATATTTCATGACCGACACTCTTCCCCTTTCGGGCAAGCTCGCCCTTGTGACGGGCGCCAGCCGTGGCATCGGCGCGGCGACGGCGGTCGCGCTGGCGGCTGCCGGCGCGCATGTCATCCTGACGGCGCGCACCGGCGCGGCGCTGGAGGAAGTGGAGCAGCGCATTCACGAAGCGGGCGGGAGCGCGACAATCGCTCCACTCGACCTAATCGACGGCGAAAGCATCGGGCGGCTGGCGCAGGCGATCGGCGGACGCTGGGAAGCGCTCGACATATTGGTGCTGAACGCCGCGACTCTCGGTAGCCTGGCGTCCGTGCCGGCGATCGATGCAAAGGAATTTGCCCGCTTGCTGACGCTCAATGTCGCCGCTCCGCAAGCGATGATCGCCGCGTTCGACGCCATGCTCCGCGCGAGCGGCGACGCGCGGGTGATCGGTATCACCTCATCGGTCGGGGCAGCCCCGCGCGCCTATTGGGGCGCTTATGGCGCGTCGAAGGCTGCTCTGGAGGTGCTGGTGAACGCCTATGGCGAGGAGATGAAGAATATCTCCGCCATCCGCACCCATATTGTCGATCCGGGTGCGACCCGCACGGCGATGCGCGCCCGCGCTTATCCGGGGGAAGATCCGGCCTCGGTAAAAACGCCCGAAACCGTCGCGAGCGCCCTTCTCGACCTGATCCTCGCCGACGCCCCTTCAGGTCAGCGCATCCGCGTGAACGCCTGAAAGCTCAGGCGGGCTTGACCAGCGTCACCTGCGCCACATCGATCGTGCGCCCACGAAATCCGCCTTCGCAATACATCAGATAATAGCGCCACAAGTCCACGAAATGCTGGTCGAAACTGGCCGGCAGTGCGCCTGCTTCAATCGCCTGGTCGAACCTGTCGCGCCAGCGCCGCAGCGTTTCGGCATAGTGCGGGCCAAAGCGCCGGACATCGCGCCACTCCAGTCCCTGTTGTTCCGCCAGCGCCCGGAAACGGCTTTCGGAAATCAGCATGCCGCCGGGGAAGATATAGGTCTGGATGAAATCCGCCCCCCGCGCATAACCTTCGAAAATCGCGTCATCGATGAGGATATACTGGATCGCGGCGCGCCCGCCGGGCTTCAACAGGCGATGGATCGCGGCAAGATAATCGGGCCAGTAGCGCTGGCCGACCGCCTCGACCATCTCCACGCTCGCAATGGCGTCATATTGGCCAATGGCATCGCGATAGTCGGTGAGTAAAATCTCTGCGCCCGACCCCAGCCGATCCGCCGCATACTCCGCCTGCTCGGTCGATAAAGTCAGGCCGGTATAGTCCAGGGCGCAGCGTTCCATCGCCTGTTCGGCCAGCCCGCCCCAGCCGCAACCGATCTCCAGAAACCGCGCGCCCTTGGCCAGATCAAGCTGGTCGAGAATGGCGTCCACCTTACGCCTTTGCGCCTGTTCCAGATTCTCGATCCGGTCCTCAGGATCGCGGAACAAGGCACTGGAATAATGCATGTTCTTATCGAGCCAGAGCGTATAGAAATCATTGCCCAGATCATAATGATAGGCGATGTTGCGCCGCGACCCGCGTCGATCGTTACGGCGCAGCGCGTGGATGAGGCGACCGATCCACCGCGCCGGGCCACGCGGCCGGGCAGCATCGCCCAGCGCCGTCGCATTGGTCATGAACAGCGCGAACAACGGCACCGGATCGGGACTGGTCCATTCGCCCGCCGCCCAGGCGCGATACCATCCCGCCGATCCGCTCATGGCAAGGCGCAACAAGGCGCGCCAATGGACAAGATGCACTTCGCAATCCGGCCCCGCCGCGCGACCGCCAAGCAGCCGCCGCGTGCCGTCCGGCAGGATCGCATCGAGACTGCCGCGCTCCAGTCCCGCGTCGATCCGGTCGAGCAGGCGGTGAAAAACAGGGCCGACAAGGCGCGCCATCGCGCCCGGAGTCGCGTTCACGGGCGGATGGCGGACGGACAATCCTCGCTTGTTGCGGCGCTTCGGGTCGATTGCATTCATGTCGCCTCCCTGCCTCAAGCCGCATGATTCATCAATCACGCCTTCATGCCGCGATACGCCGCCAGAGCGCGCTCGCGGCCTTCGCGATGACCGATGATTTTTGCCGGATAATCTCGCGGACGCATGCCAAAAGCATCCGGGTCATGAATATGCGCATCGCCCAATTCCGCCAGTTCAGGCACCCAGCGCCGGATATAGGCGGCGGCGTCGAATTTTTCCGACTGGACCAGCGGCGCCATGATGCGCGTGAACAGGTTGGCGTCGACGCCGCTCCCCGCGACCCACTGCCAATTGACGCTGTTATTGGCATAGTCGGCATCGACCAGCGTGTCCCACAACCAGCGCGCGCCATGCCGCCAGTCGATCAGCAGATGCTTGATGAGGAAGCTCGCGGCAATCATGCGCACACGGTTATGCATCCAGCCGGTCGCCCATAATTGCCGCATCCCCGCATCGACAACGGGATAGCCGGTGCGGCCCCGTTTCCAGGCGGCGAAATCCTCGCGCGCCTCCCGCAAGTCGCGCCACGGCATCGCGTCGAAGGCGTCCCGCGCATTTTCCGATCCATAGGCCGGCAGGGAAAAGATTTGCGTATGCGCATAATCGCGCCACGCCAGTTCCTTATGGAAAATGCTGACGTCACCCGCCGCCTCCGCGATGCGACGCCAGACATAGGCGGGCGAAACCTCGCCGAAATGGAGATGGGGCGAGAGGCGGGACGTGCCCTCGATCGAAGGCAGGTTGCGCGCATCGGGATACGCACCCGCCTCCTCGATGAAATCGGCGACCCGGACGCGGGCATGCGCCTCCCCCGGAGTCCAGTCGTCCTCGAACCCTTTGGCCCAGTTCGGCGCATCGGGGCGCAAATTCCACTCATCCAGCGAATCACTGTCCGGCCACTGCTCCGGCGCAGGAATCTCGTGCGGCGCGCGCCGGGGCGGCGGCGGCGGCATCAGCTCGTTCAGCGCCCGCCAGAACGGCGTATAGATGCGATAAAGCCCCCCACCTCCCGTCCGCACCGCGCCCGGAGGCAGCAGCAGCGCGCCGTCATGCAAGCAAAGCTCGATCCGGCGGGCGACCGCCTTTTCGGCATTGCGCCACCATGGCTCATAATGATGCAGCGCGTGCACCCGGCTCGCGCCGACCTGCGCCGCGAGTTCGGCCAATATATCGGCACTGACGCCGCGCCGCAGGATCAGGCGGGACCCCTTGGCGCGCAGACTTTCTTCAAGGCTTTGCAGGCTGTGATGCAACCACCAGCGCGACGCCGCGCCCATCGCCCATTGTCGCGGCGTCGAATCGTCCAGCACATAGACCGGCACGACCGGGCCATCGGCCATGGCGGCCTCAAGCGCCGCCTGATCCGAAAGGCGCAGGTCCTGACGGAACCACAGAAGTACGGGTGCTGGCATATGCGTTCCATGCCTCCTTTTGGCGGCCCTTCCAATCCGGCAATCGCGCGGAAACTTATGGCTAACACCTTAAAAGCTCATTCAGCGCATGGACGAAGCCGACCGGGCCGATTATTCCGGAACGCATATCCGCGACGCTCGCGCATGCTAAAAATCAGGGACTCACATGGCTTCCAACCCCCAAATCGATGAACTGCCCTATCGGCCCTGTGTCGGGATCATGCTCGTCAACATGGATGGCCAGGTGTTCGTGGGCCAGCGGCTCGATAATGTCGTCGAGGCGTGGCAAATGCCCCAGGGCGGCATCGATGAAGGCGAGGAGGCGAAAGCCGCCGCCCTGCGCGAACTGGGCGAGGAAACGGGGATCACTCCGGAGCATGTCGAAATCATCGCCAAGGCGCGTGACGAGCATTTCTACGATCTGCCGCCCGAACTGGTCGGGAAATTATGGGGCGGGAAATATCGCGGCCAGCGGCAATATTGGTATCTGGCGCGCTTTCTCGGCAGCGACGCCGATATCGACATCCAGACGAAGCACCCGGAATTTCGCGCATGGAAATGGGCCGCGCCAGAGACGCTGCCCGATCTGATCGTGCCATTCAAACGCAAGCTTTACCGGGATATTTTGCAGGAATTCCACGCCCTGATCTGAAAATGGGACGAGCGGAGGTTAAAATCCCCGGTCGCGCCGCTATGACGGCGGGCATGCGCTATGCCCTTGCTTTGATCGCCCTGCCGTTCGCCCCTCAGGCAAGAGCGGCCGACCCGGCCCTGCTGCCGCCATCCGTCCGGGAAATGATGGAAGCCGCGATCGCCAACGGCAACGAGGTTGAGATCGCGACGGTGGCGAAGATCGCGAGGCAAACCAACCCCGGATCGGCCGACGAAATCCAGCGCATGGTCAATAGCTGGAAGAACCGCACCAAGGAAACGAAGGAAGCGGTCATCCGCGAAGCCAGCTTCGCCGACCTGTGGACCGGGCGGATCGAGGCGGGCGGGTTCCGGTCGACCGGATCGACCAGCGAAATCGGCATCAGCGCCAGTGCCAATATCAAGCGCGCGGGCATCCAGTGGTCGCACAAGCTGACGGCGGCGGTCGATTATCGCCGCGCCAACGGCATCACGTCGCGCGAACGCTATTTTGCGAGCTACGAACCCCGATATGAGTTCGATTCGCGCGGCTTCGCCTATGGGCTGGCGCAGTTCGAGCGGGATACGACGATCGGCTATGATCAGCGCTACACCGCTTCGGCGGGCATCGGCTACAAACTGATCGTCAGCAAGCCAATCGACCTTATGATGGATGTCGGCCCCTCCATCCGGCACGCCCATTACACGCTGGGCGTGACCGAAACCAAGCTGGGCGCGCGCGGGTCGCTGGATTTCGCGTGGCGCATGTCGCCCACGCTGACCTTCAAGCAGACCGCGTCCACCTATGCCGAAAGCGACGTTTTCACGCTCAATTCCCTGACCAGCCTGGAAACGAAGGTCGGGCGGCGCTGGTCGGCGGCGCTGTCCTACAATGTCCAGTATGAGTCCGAGACGCTGCTGACCGACAAGAATTTCAACACGCTGAGCCGTCTGACCCTCACCCATGATTTCTAGGATGCCGCGGGGCTAGAGGTACAGCCCCGCCTCTGATAGCTTCACCCGATGGACGTCCTGTCATCGACCGAGCTTGCCCTGCTGGAAGCCGCTTCGAACGCCCCCATGCTGGGTCAGGTGGAAGCCTGGTCGGCCGTCAACAGCGGCTCCCATCATCTGGAAGGCCTGACCAAAATGGCGGGGCTACTGGCGGACGCATTTGCCGTTCTGCCCGGATCTGTCGCCCTGGTCGCGGGACCTCCTGTCGAATCGGTGCGGCCCGATGGCCGGATCGCAACCACCGAACATGGGCGGCATTTGCATCTGCGCGTGCGGCCCGACGCCCCGGTCCAGATCCTTTTGACCGGCCATATGGATACGGTATTCCCTGCCGATCATCCCTTTCAAAGCGCCCGATGGGTCGAACCCGGCCGGTTGAACGGGCCGGGCGTGGCCGACATGAAAGGCGGCCTCGCGCTGATGCTGTCGGCATTGTCCGCACTCGAACAGAGCGGCACGGCCGATCGCTTGGGGTATGAGGTCGTCATCAACAGTGACGAAGAGGTGGGAAGCCCCTCCTCCGCCGCGCTGTTGCGGCAGGCGGCAGCCGGGAAGATCGCCGCCTTCACCTATGAACCCGCCCTGCCCGACGGCACGCTGGCCGGCGCGCGCGCGGGCAGCGGCAATTTTTCGATCACCGTCACTGGCCGCAGCGCCCATGCCGGCCGCAATCCGCAGGACGGGCGCAACGCCCTGCTGGCCGCCGCCGACCTCGCGCTGCGGTTGAAGGCGGGCAGCGGCGAGGGCCTGTCGTGCAATCCCGCGCGGATCGATGGCGGTGGCCCCAACAATGTCGTGCCCGCTCACGCGATATTGCGCGTCAATTTCCGCCCGAAAACCCCCGCCGATGAACAGGCGGCGCGCCTCCTGATCGAACAGGCGATCGCAGCAATTTCGCGCGAACATGACGTCACCATCCAGCTTCATGGCGGCTTTGGCCGTCCGCCAAAACCCATGGATGCGGGTGCGGAACGGCTGTTCGCCTTCGTCCGGCAATGCGGTGCGGACCTCGATCTGCCCATCGGCTGGCGCGACACGGGCGGCGTGTGCGACGGCAATAATATCGCGGCCTGCGGCGTGCCCGTCGTGGACACGATGGGCGCGCGCGGCGGCGATATCCACAGCGACGCGGAATATCTGATCGTCGACAGTCTGGCGGAACGCGCGCGCCTGTCGGCGCTGGCCCTGTTCCGCATCGCTACCGGCCACTTACACGGGGGAGGCACAGCTTGACCTTTTTCATGCGCGCGGCCCGCCCGGACGATCTGCAAACCCTGTATGAAATGGCCAAGCTGACCGGAGGCGGCTTCACCAACCTGCCGCCCGACCGTACCGCCCTCGCCGCCAAGCTGGAGCGCACGGCGCACGCGCTGGAGCGTGCCGGGGATGGCATTGAGGATGAACTCATCCTCTTCGTGCTGGAAAATGGCGAGACCGGGCAGGTGCGCGGAACCTGCCAGATATTCGCGCAGGTCGGGCAAAGCTGGCCCTTCTATTCCTATCGCCTCGGCACGCTTACCCAGCATAGCCGGGAACTGGGACGCACTTTCCGCGCGCAGATGCTCTCGCTCACCACGGATCTGGAAGGCGCGACGGAGGTGGGGGGCCTGTTCCTGCATCCCCGCGAGCGAGCGGAAGGATTGGGACTGCTGCTTGCGCGCAGCCGCTATCTCTATATCCGCAACCACCGGGCGCGATTTGGCGACCGGATCATCGCCGAACTGCGCGGCGTCATCGATGAGGCTGGCGGATCGCCCTTCTGGGATGGCCTCGCCGGGCGCTTTTTCGGCATGAGCTTTCAGGAAGCGGACGAGTTCAATGCGGTCAACGGCAACCAGTTCATCGCCGACCTGATGCCCAAGACGCCGATCTACACCGCGATGCTGACCGACAGCGCGCGCGCCGTCATCGGCCTGCCCCATCCCAATGGCCGCGCGGCGATGCGGATGCTGGAAACCGAAGGCTTCGCCAATCCCGGCTATATCGACATTTTCGACGGAGGACCGACGCTGGCGGGCGAGATCGATGCGATCAGGACCATCGCGCAGGCGCGCGACGTCACGCTTGCGGCGACGCACGAGAGCGGCGGAACCAAGATATTGGCGGCGACCGGGCGGCTGGGCGACTATCGCTGCGCCTATGGCTTTGCGCGGGATCATGACGACGGATCGGCGTCGCTCGATGCCGCCAGCGCCCGCCTTCTGAAACTGGAACCAGGGCAGGATTTCACCATGGTCCTGCGCGCATGACCGTCAGGGAGATTAATTTCGACGGCATCATCGGGCCGAGCCATAATTATGCGGGTCTCAGCCCCGGCAATCTGGCGTCTGCGCGCAATGCCGGTGCGGTTGCCCACCCCCGCGCCGCCGCGCTGCAAGGCATCGAAAAGATGCGCGGCAACCTGCGTCTTGGTCTGAAGCAGGGCATTTTCCTGCCGCATTGGCGACCCGATGGCGCCTGGCTCGCACAACTGGGCACCGATATCGGCCAGGCGGAACCCCATATCCGCGCCGCCGCCCTGTCCGCATCGGCCATGTGGGCGGCCAATGCGGCGACGATATCGCCGGCCAGCGACACGGCGGATGGCCGCGCCCACCTGACCGTCGCCAACCTCCTCACCATGCCCCACCGCAGCCATGAATGGCCGCAAACGCTGGCACAGTTGCAGATCGCCTTTTCCGCGCGAGACGCCTTCGTGATCCATCCCCCCGTCCCCGCCCCCTTCGGCGATGAAGGCGCGGCCAACCATATGCGGCTGTGCGCGCGCCATGACGCGCCGGGGGTGGAAATCTTCGTCTATGGCCAGTCGGGCGGCCCCTTCCCCGCCCGCCAGCATATCGAGGCGAGCAAGGCGGTCGCCCGCCGCCACGGCCTGGACCCGAAGCGCACCCTGTTCGTCCAGCAGTCGGAAGCGGCGATCGCGGCAGGCGCGTTCCACAATGATGTCGTCGCCGTCGCCAATGAAGGCGTGCTCTTCGCCCATGAACAGGCCTTCGCCGACAGCGCCCGCTTCTATGAAGCCTTGCGCGACGCGATGCCATCGGTGGAGATCGTCGAAGTGCCCGCCGCCGCCATCAGCCTTGCCGACGCGATCCGCAGCTATCTCTTCAACGCGCAGCTCGTGACCCTGCCCGAAGGCGGCATGGCGCTGGTGCTGCCCACCGAAGCGCGGGCGATATCGTCCGTCTGGGCATGGCTGGAAGAGCTGATCGCGAGCAATGGCCCGATCCGGCAGCTCATCCCCGTCGATGTGCGCCAGTCGATGGCCAATGGCGGCGGTCCCGCCTGCCTGCGCCTGCGCGTCGTCGCCGATCCCGACGATATCGACCCCCGCTTTCTCGTCGATGAGGCGCGGCTGGATCGCATCGCGGCAGTGGTCGCGCATTATTGGCCCGAACGGATCGCGCCGGACGAACTGGACGACACCCGGCTGATCGCGCGGATCGAACAATCATGGTTAACGCTTGTTGACCATTTGCAGCTTTCGGGCGACCTTATGCCCTGACGGCAAGACGGTTGCCGATGGAATCGCAATGAGTCGAATCAAGCGCCTTTTCACCATCAAGACGAAGTTCGAGGCGTTTCTGGTGATCTACGCCCTGGCCCTGGGCGCGACCGAGCGCGGCGTCGTCTATATGCATCAATATCCCGGCACCGGGGGGCATTTGCTCGCGCTCGCCTGCACCGGCGCGGTATTCATGGCTGGCGGGATGATCATCGACGCCTTGGAAATGAGGCGCACCGCCTGGGACTATTAAGCCGTTTCCGCATCAGGAGTTGACGCCAAAGCGGATCAAACCCGAATTTCAACGCGAGACGTCCGCTCTATTCTGATCCTCCACAGGAGGAAACGATATCATGACGGATATGCAGGAAATGGGCGTTGCACCCAGTGTCGCGGCGGCAGAACTCGTCCGCAACTTCGCGCATTGGCGTGAAATAGGCGCTCGCCAGCCCGTGCTTGTCACCCATCATGGTCGCCAGACGCATGTTTTCATGGCAATCGACCGCTTCGAGACATTGGCGGGCGAAAACGCGCTTCCGCCGACCCAGGACCGGACGAGGGAACTGGCCAGCCGCATTCATCAGGGGCTGATCCTGTGCGGCCCGGACCTGCGGATCGCCTTCATCAATCCCGTCGCGCTCGCCATGACGAAACGGTGGGACCGGCAGATCGAGGGCCGGCTGTTGTGGGACGCGCTGCCCGAATTTGCGGGGACACTGACCGAGGCCCATCTCCGCCACAGCCTGGCTTCGGGCGAAGCAAGCGCGGCGGACACACCGTCGCCCTTCCGCAGCGATTCCTGGCTGCATTTTGAGACCTTCCCCTTTGGCGACGGCGTTGCGCTCCTGCTGCGCGACATCACGGCGGACATGCACAGCCACCGGCTCGCCGATGCCAAATCGGGAATCCTCAAGGCCATGAGCATTCTTGGCAAGGTCGGCTATGTTCGCCTTTCCGCCCGAGGATTTATCGAAACCGCCGACGCGACCTTCTGCGCCATGATCGGCCTGTCCGAACAAAAGCTCGCCAGCGCCTGCCTGCCCGATCTGATCGACCTCCCCGCGCGCCCGGCATTACGCGAAGCGCTGGAGCGGGTGTTACGCGGCGAGGGGGATTGTTTGGTCGCCACGCGCTTCCTGACCAATTCCGGCGTGATGATCGAGGTGGAAGCGGGCTTGGCCCAGTTGCGCGGCGCCTATGGCACGGAGGGAGCCATCATGGTGATGGTCGCGCGCGATGGCGCGGAGCTGGCCGGCGACAGGCGCGGGCACGCGGAAATTGCGTAAAATCATGTCCATATCGGACATGTCACGCAGCACCTATGCAAGTCCTGACCCGAACTGAGCGTTTACCGCGCCACATGCCGAAGCGAGTTTTCGCAAAACCCGCAAAAGCCACCGGCGCGCACGCAAACCGCTTTTTCGCACGCCTTTCCTACTCTGGCGATATGGAGACCACCGCACCCATCCGCCCTCGGCCCCTCGCCCGCCTGTTGCATGACAGGCGGGGCAGCACTCTGGTGGAGGCCGCCTTCGCCCTGCCGCTCCTGATCGCGCTGCTGTTTGGCATATTGATCTACGGCAGCTGGTTCATGACCGCCCATAGCCTTCAACAGGCCGCCAACGACGCCGCGCGCGCGGCCGTTGCGGGCCTCACCTCCACCGAAAGGCGGACGCTGGTGGACCAGAGCGTCGCTGCCAGCCGGGCGTCATTTCCCGCCCCCGGCGGCCAGACGATCGGGGTCAGCGCGGGGGAGAGCGCGGGCTACTACACCGTCACGTTGAGCTACGCCCTGTCCAACGCTCCCTTCCTTGCCGCCTCCGCCTTTCTCACCCCCGCCTCCACGCTCCAGCGCAGCGCGGTCGTTCGGATCGACGCGCGATGACGCGGCTGGCGGCGGATCGACGGGGCGGCATCACTGTCCTGCTGGCAGGCTCGCTGTTCATGCTTGCGGGGGCGGCGACGGTCGCTGTCGATCTGGGTTCGATCTATCTCGCCAAGCGCCAGCTTCAGGGCGTCGCCGACTCCGCCGCCATGGCCGCCAGCACCGGCGGCCGGACGGCGGCCGAAGCGCTCGTGGCGCGCAGCGGCGTGGCTGATGTCCAACTGAAATCGTTGGAAAATGGCTATTACAGCGCCGATCCCGCAACGCCGGTCGCCGGTCGCTTTATGACGGGGGATGCGCGGTCGACCGCCACGCGGCTGGAACTCACTCGCCGCACGCCGCTGTTCTTCGGCCGCTTGCTGGTAGGGCGCGACTCGCTCGACATCCGCGCGCGCGCAACCGCCGCCCGCGCCGATGCCGCCGCCTTTTCGATCGGCACCGGACTGGCCGCCGTCAGCGACGGCCTGCCCAATCAATTGCTTTCCGCGCTTGCCGGGACGGAACTCAACCTGTCGGTGATGGACTATCAGGGCCTTACCAACCTCAATGTCGATCTGCTGCATTTCGCCGATGCCCTTCGTCTGCGTCTGGGCCGCGATGGGGAAGCCTATGGCACACTGTTCGATCGCAACATTCCCCTTGCCGATATTCTCGCGGCGATGGCCGACAGCTCCGGCGGGCCGGGCGCGGTGCCGCTCCGCACCATTGCCGGGCGCGTAGCGGGGCGCGATGTGCGGCTGAGCGATCTGGTGGACCTGGGCCCCATGGCGCGGGCGAGCAACAGCAGCGGCCAGCCCAACATCGTGCTGGACGCCTTCACCATGCTGCGTCTGGTGCTCAGTCCGCCATCAGGGACATCGGTGCCTCTGGATCTGCGCCTCGCGGTTCCGGGCCTGACGAGTACGCGGGTCATGCTCATCACCGGCCCCGGTCAGGCGCAATCCCCGATGCTCAGCATTACCAGCGACCATGATGTCGTGCTGCGGACCGGCGTGACGCGGGTCTATGTTGAAACGAACGTCGCCACGGCGCTGGGCGGCCTCGCTTCGGTGCGCATTCCCCTCTATGCGGAACTGGCGGCGGCCGAAGCCCGCCTGTCGGACATTCGTTGCGGCGACGGCGCGCAAAATCAAAGCGTTACGCTGGCCGTCACGCCTTCGATCGGCTCGGCGGCTCTGGCGGATATCGACACGGCCGCGCTGACCAACTTCTCCACCGCCGCGACGCCCCGCCCAGCCCTGCTCGCCCAGGTGCTGGGGACCAAAGTGACCGGCTACGCCAATATCGCCTTGGGCGGGACACAGGCGCAATCCGTCTATTTTTCCGCCGCCGACATCGCTGCACAGCAAGCCAAGACCGTCAGCACGCAGGATCTCGTTCAGGGACTGGCGGCCAGCGTCGCCAGCAAGGCGCAAATTCAGGTGTCGCTGCTCGGCATCCCGATCAACACCAGTCCGCTCGTACCGGCAATCGGCGCGCTTTTGGGCACGACGGCACCCCTGATCGACGGCCTGTTGAACGGAGTGACGTCAGTCCTGGGCGTCAAGCTCGGAACGGCCCAGGTGCGCGTCCACGCAATACGATGCGGTATCCCCACCTTGGTCGAATGACCGCTTCCAGAGCCGCCGCTGATAAGGGTGTGCGGTTGAGGAAGAAAATGGCGCAGCTCACCTCGGCGCAGGGGGCTCTTATGTCGCTTTAGTTTGGAAATCGGCACTGTATCATTTGCTTGCCTTATCGCCCTTGCCTTATCGCCGCCGCCCTTCGGGCAGAGGAAGCGACGTAGCTGGACCGGAAAACCGTTGCCCGTAGCTTGCCCGGATAGGAGAAAGTACGTTCGCTTTTCTCTGGACTAAAGGGTGTAAGCATGGAATTCGGCAGGTGTTGTCGCCGAGCGAGATATGAAGGAGTTAGATGACCAAGACGGCCATAGCGATATCGCGACAAGAAGAACGCATTGAACGTCGGCGAACCCAGATCATCGACGCGGCGCGAGCATGCGTTCGCGATGACGGCTTTCACGCAGCAAGTATCAGTCGCATCGCTGATACGGCGGGAATGAGTGCGGGTCACATCTATAAGTATTTTGAGAATAAAGAAGCGATCATGACAGCGCTTATCGAGCATGACATGGATGAGTTCATGCTACTCATAAGCCAGGTGGACCAGTCAGCGAATAGAAGCCTCAAATCCCTTATGGATTCGTTCGTAACCAAGATTCCTTCAATTCTTGAGAGCGACCGAACGGCACTCTGGCTGGAAATTCAGGCCGAAGCTGCCCGCAATCCGAAGGTCAAAGAAATGGCTCAGCGGGCAGCGGATCGGTTTCGAGAGACAATTCGTAAGGTCATAGAGCCTGTGTTTGAAGAGAATACCGAGGAAGAAATCGACACTCGTGTTGAAATGCTGCTGATATGCATGCACGGCCTTGGCGTACAGGCAAGCACCTATTCGGGCGAGGGAGTCCGCGCCCTTGCAACTGCAACGGAGTTCGTTTTCAAGACCGTACTGTCGACGTCCTTGAAAACTGTTATCCCCAGCAAAGTTAAGGCAGCATAAGGGCAAAGCCCAGCGAGAAAATGGGCTGGCGTCAAAGTGACTTTTCGGTGGTATTTCTTGACTATTTCAATGCGGTTGCGCTGCTGGACATTGAGACTGTGAGGCGCCCTGTCGCGCAGGATTAACGGGGCGGGGGATAATGCTAGCCCCCAGATTACGAATTCTGACCCCAGTCTCATTGCCTGTCATGGGGTGAACGTGGGAGCCATGCTCTCGTAGACCCGTAAGTCCTTGAAAAACATGGTGGGCGCGACAGGGATTGAACCTGTGACCCCACCCGTGTGAAGGGTGGCAGCAGCGGTTCCCAAGGGCCTTTGTCGTTACTGCCGTTCCCGGAAAACCGTCATTCCTCAAACATACGTGTTTCTGCGGTTATTGTCGAATTTAGGGGTTTAAATCGGTTGCCAGTGGGGATTTAGTGGGGTGGACTTTTTGGCCTTTTTAGGGTATAATACTCCTATACCCCACTGCATTCCCCACTAATTATTGAGACCGTGGGGATGCCAAAAGCAAGAGGAAAGGAACCCCCATTATGGCTCAACCCAAACGGCCCGTAGGACGCCCCAAGCGCCATGCTGAATTTGATCGCTTCGAGGCCGACCTGCCGGAAGTGATGACAAAGCGCCCCGCCTACAACGACGGTATCGGCCTGTTCAAAGGTGCCACGGGCTGCACGGTATGGCTCAAGATCAGATTGCCCCTTGGTGGCGTTCACAATGGCCGCACTGTGCCCATTGGCGGCTCTGTAGAGATCAAGAAGGGTAAGCGCGCGTCTTGGACGTGGCAGGAACTGATTGAGGAACGGGACAGGCTCCAGAAGCTGGCTGACCACGGAAAGCCACTGGAAGCCGATGAGGTGCCCACTTTCGCCAGTCATGCCGCTGAGTGGCTGAAGCGCAAGAAATCGACGTTGAAAAGTTTCGGCGTCACGCAGGGTAACGTGAACCTGTTGATTGCCGTTGAGAAGTGACCCGGGGAGGCCAGTAATTTCCACTGAGAAG
>NZ_JBMDKW010000012.1:0-110456 GCF_057809915.1 Sphingobium sp. FG11 | reverse complement strand
GGAAATCCTGGACCTCGAAGCTCTTGTCGAGCGCGGCCAGTTCGATCCGGATTATTGTTAGATGACAAGAGAGGCTGGACTCCGGGATTTTCCGGGGAGACCCGACCTTTCGCGATTCAAACCAACAGAAAATGGGGTTTTCTGCCGTTTCTCTCGCGGCGGGTCCCGGTGAAACGACTGTCTGGACTCTTAGTTAATTTAGGCGGTCGATTGCCGCGACAGGCTGGAGTTTGGCCTGATCGTGTGAAACGCGTCTGAGGCGCGGAAAACGGGCGGTTGAGAGCCGTCTGAGGCACGAGCGAGACGCATATAAGTGGGGATGAAGTGGGGTTTTCGCGTCCCCACTTTGAAAACGGGCCGAAAATGGCTGAAACCCGACAGTTTTACCGATCGTCGCCCGTCATTGAGCAGCTCTTAAGTGGGGCCGTTTTCGGCGGCGTCGGGATGATCGCGCAGATAGAGAGCGGCCAGCCAGGTGCGTCGTTCCACCGGCTTCTCGCCGCGCTCCATCAACCCGATGAAGGTGCCCGAAAGGGCGAGGGCATCGGCCATCTGCCCTTGCGTCCAACCAAGGCCCTTGCGGATCGATTTGAGTTCGTCACCTTGCATTAACTGCGCTCCGCCTATATTTTCGCAGTTGGAGTTCGGTGCCGATATTTCGGTCACCGAACCCCGGTTAGGTTAGAAGCGGATTTCCAGTTCTATGGTCATCCACTTTGTTACCAACCGAATGATGAACCTAATCATAGGTTTCTCCTTCGGTTTGTCGTCAGGGCTGCTTCCCTGCCGACATCACTTTAGTAACCCAGTTACTGTTTTCGATCAAGCGAAAATACGTAACTGGGTTATCTTTTTTATCTATTCAGTTGGCCACATGGGAGTCATTTCGTCCTACTTGCAATCCGAAATGAGCTTTACCTGCCAAAACTGATACTGCTCCTGATTTCCATCCTCTAAATACCCAGCGGATACTTTTCTCGCTTGCTCGCACAGCTGGCTTTCGCGATCAACAACAGCGGATTGTCGCACGATTTCATACCGCTTTTCCTCGGCTTCTCCCTTGCTGCAAGCACAGACGATCAAACAGCCGACGATTATCATGGGAAATCTCATGGAATATCCTTTAGTCTGTCATCTGACCCCACCCTGCCGCAATCAATTAGAGGAAGGACGGCTCGATCGAAGAGGTTGAGGATTATCTGTAACGAGCTGGCGAGGATCGGGACGCCTCAATCTTCGCCGCGATAATTTGGCTTTGTGCTGTGGAGAGTGGCCTGTTCATCCATGATTGCGACTTCCCCCGATCGAACCCTAGCCACCATAGATTCTATCAGGGTTTCATAGGGCCAGCTTAGCAGATCGAGGGAAACATCTTCGAGCTTCGTCAATATCAACTGACCTGACAGGGACAAGAGAGCCGTTCTGAGGCCTTCTCCCAGATCAAAGCCGGTAATTCGTTCCGCATTTTCCAGCGCTTCCGCAATGGTTTTTCGCGCATTGGCGCGCTTTTCTTCCCATTTTGTAATGAACGTCCCCCGACGTGCCCTAGCGCTCATGTCGCCCATCATCGACAATATAAAATCGGCCCGGTTTTGCAGCGCATCCTCAAGATCGGGATCATGGGCAATGCCTTCCAGATCGGCCCGCAACGCATTGACCGCGTCATCATCCCCGGCCTCGATCAGCTTGTCGATCTGGTCGAGCAAGCGACTGGCCGTTCCATTGACGCCGCCTACCAGCCATCGCGGATCTATCTCAAGTGCGTCGGCCAACGCGATCAAATTGTCACGCGATGGGCGGGTCTTACCATGCCAATAAGAGCTAATCAGCTGACGGTCTAATCCTGCACGACGGGCTAACTCCGCCTGGTTCCAGCCTTTTTTGGCCGCGCTTTCACGCAAGCGCACCTCCAGAGCCATTTTCGCAATGTCGCCTTGATTGTCTTGCTCAATTGACATATTGTCAGTCCATCATGACAAAAGTTAGCGAGGCATGACAATGACCACGGAAGAGCGGCACCGTCGCGAGGACATCAAGACGATGATCCGCAAGCGGTTTCTGAGCATCCGCCAATTCCAGCGGGATTTCGGCTTGCCGTATGGTTCGGTGAACGACGTGCTGGGCGGCAAGAGCCGCCCGCAAGTCGCGCAGGTGATGGCCGACGCGCTGGGCGTTGGGATTCATGAGCTGTTTCCTGATCGCTACACTGCCAATGGCGACACCATTATCAGGCGCACAAGAAAGACGCATCGTCTAAGTGCGGAGGCGCAATAAGCGATGGGCGCCCTTGTCCCCTTCGCTTACGGCGACGCGCTGGTGCGTGTGGTCGAGGTCAATGCCGCGCCCTGGTGGGTCGCAGGCGATGTCGCCAAGGTGCTTGGCTATCGCGAAGCCCGCGATATGACCCGCCACCTCGACGATGATGAAAAGGGTCCGCACATTGTGCGGACCCTTGGCGGTGAGCAGGAGATGACCATCATCTCCGAGAGCGGCCTCTATCACGCGATCCTCAAATCGCGCCGGTCCGAAGCGAAGCCGTTTCGCAAGTGGGTGACCTCCGAAGTCCTGCCCGCAATCCGCCGAAACGGCTTCTATGCGATGCCCAGCGCCGAACCCGCGCCCCGCGATGACGATGCCTGGCGGCGGATGGAACAGCGGATCGTCGACCTTGAGCGGCTGCTCCAGTCGCAAGCGATGGCGGAAAGCCCATCTTACGCCGTGGCGATCACCTATGCGCCATCTGTGTTCCGGCTGGAGCGGCCGGACGGGACGCTGCGCAGCCAGCGCTATGCCAAGTGCTGGGCGGACGTACCGGTTCGCGAAGCGGTCATCGCCTTGCACCGGCAGATGACCATCGCGCAGGCGGTGGAAGAGATAGCAGCCCGCTTCGGCGTGGTGCGTGCGCCATCGAGATCGGCACTTCATCGCATCTGGAAACAATTGGACCTGATCCGTGGCGTCAAAGGGAGGGTCCACTGATGAGCGGTCGCGCAGACTTGCTGGCGGGTGCCACGCTGTTCGAGCTGGAGCCCTCCGAAATCGAGACGGGAGACCGCATCGGTTTCCTGCACACGGACAAAGCCGCCGCGCTGGGCCGGCTGATGGCGGTCGATGGCCAGCGCGATCCGATCAAGGTGGTCAAGAACCGCAAGGCGGCTACGCGCCCCTGGCGGCTGGTCACCGGCATGCATCGCACGCACGGCGCCGAGCTGGAGGGCATCCGCGTCTGGGCAATTGAGGTTTCCGGTAAGCCGGAAGACTTGGCTGAACTGGAGGCATCCGAGAACCTGCATCGCAGGCCGCTGGGGCCTATCGAACGGGCGAAGTTCACGGCTGCGCTGGCGCAGGCTGCACGTGAGCGTATCGCGCGCGCTCGTGGAGACCTCAAGCAACAACAGATTGCCGTCAAAGCGCGCTGGGCTCGGGTCAAGTCCGGCGAAGTTCGCGCCGAACAGGCGCTCCAAGAGGAGGCCGAGGATACGCAGTGCCAGTTTGGCACTGCGTATTCATGGGAGGAATCCGTTGGAGCAGCGCTCGATCTGGCGCGGCGGGATATCTATCGCGACCTCAAGCTGTACCGCCTGCTAATCGAGCCGTTTCCCGATCTCATCGAAGCGTTAGCGCGGCATCCCCTTGTCGGCGAGACGGCTTCGCAGTTGAACGTGATCACAAGCCTCCACGGCGAAGAAGCGCGTCGTGCCGTTATCGAAGCTTTGTTGGCTAATCACGGCCTCAACGCTGTCGATGCGTGCTTGTCGGCCGGTGTGTCGCCGAAAGACGGGCCGACCCCGCTGGAGCATGAGAAACATGTCAGTGCCGTTAAGGGCGGCCTTAGCCGGCTCAACGCCACACTGCAAAAGCGCCATCTTCCCGACTTCATTCTTCAACTGAAAACGGATGAGGTGAAGCGGCAATTGCGCGACCTGCTCAATGAGGAGCTGGGCGATGCCAAGGTTCCCGTTAATGTCGATAAGCCCGTGCCGGCCGTCGCCGTCCGCGCGTCGGTGAGACTTGAATACATCGTGTGTCTCGACTGCGGCGAGCAGCATCAGCAGCTAAAGCGCCATCTGCGATCGGCGCATGGCCTTCAACCCGGCCAGTACATCGCAAAATGGGGCCTCCCCACGGACTATCCGCTGGTTGCGCCCAACTATGCCGAGGAACGCCGCCGCCAGGCGATGAAGCTTGGGCTGAAAGGCGAGACCGATGCATAGGAAGATCGTCGTCGGCATGGCGGAATTCCATGCGTTTCAAGCAGATGAGCGTTGTCATGATGCCGCAGCGGTTCGCTACGCCGCGTTGGCGATGGTCGATGCCTACCGCTGCTGCGGTCATGACGTAGCAAAGGCGATATCGCGCGCAGCGCGCCAAATGCGTGTTTCCGAGCAGTCGATCAAACGCTGGCTTCGCCGGGTGGAAGGAATCTCCAGACTTCCCGTTCAAGACAGGCTCAAGGCCCTGATATTTGAGCCTGAAGATCGTCTCGCGCGAGGGGAAGGATGCCTTGATGCGCGGTGATATCTCCACGGGCCGCGCGAAGAACCGGCATCCGCTTGACTGGTATGTCGAGGAAGGTTGGGAATGGCATCAGGTCGCGCGCGAGATCGGTCTCGCGCCCGAGCTGGAACCGGACTGCCATATCTGGGACCCTGCGGCTGGCTATGGCCATTCCGCGCAGGGGCTTGAGGGCCTTGGCGTCGATGGGCGGTTCATCCTGTCCGACCTGGTCGAGAATGTCGAATGGGACATGTTCGATACCCCGCCGACGTTTTTTTCGGCCGATTTTCTTGAACTGGATCATCGGCCGCTGGGCGTGGCGCGCTGCTCGATCTGGACGAACCCGCCCTATTCCTATCGCAAGGGCATATTGGAAGCCTTTGTGCGGCAGGCGATGCGCCTGGCGACGGACCGCGTCGTCATGCTGGTGCCGCTCAAGTGGCTGGCGCCGGGCCGGAAGCGCTCCGTGCTGGTCCGCCGCGACCATCCGCCCAAGCTGATCCTGATCTTTACCCAGCGGCCATCGATGCCGCCCGGCGACCGGGTCCATGCCATGGGCAACCGGGCCTATCGCGGCGGCGTGATCGACTATGCGGCGTGCGTCTGGGACGTGCGCGAGCCGACCGCGCCCGGCGACACGCGGACGATCTGGCTGCCGTTGCTGGGAGGGCAAGCCTGATGGTTGCCTATTCCTACAAAAAGCGGTTTTCGCCACTCATTGTCACGCTGGAAAAACGGCAGACGGTCCGGGGCAGGCGCAAGCGCCACGCGCGGCCAGGCGAGCCGATGCAGCACTATGAGGCAATGCGCACAAAGCATTGTCGCAAGCTGCTGGATAATGACCCGATCTGCCGCGACGTGCGCGATATCGAGATCGTCATAGATGCCGACCATGCCGAGCTGATCGGGTCCATATCGATCGACGGCGTTGCTCTGGACGAAGGCCAGATAGAGGCGTTCGCCTGGGACGACGGCTTCCGGCCTGATGCCGAGAGTGCATCGGCGCGCCGGGATATGGGCCGGTTCTGGCTGCAAGAGCATGGCGAAGCGCTTTTTGAAGGCGTCGTGCTGCGCTGGGACCCCGTACCGTGACCCCCGCCGATCGCTTCCGCGCGGCCCGTGAGGCTTTTGAGCTGGCGATGCGGCTGGGCTGCACGCCGTGCGAGGCGGCGCGTGAACTGCGCAAGCGGCGGCTGGCCTGCGGGCGGCGGGCGGAAGCGACCGAGGCCGCGCCGATCGGCGCCGATGACGCGGGCGAGACGCCCGCACCGGCCAGCAATTTCCAAGCCTGGAACAACCCCTGGATGATGAGGGAGTAGCGCCTTGAGCAATGTTCGCCCCGCGCCTTTGTGGCTCACACCTGAGATCGTTCGATCGCAGACGGTCGGCACGCCAGCCCGTAAAACCCTGCACCTGCGGATCGAGCGCGAGAATGTCGTACCCGCCGCTCGCACGCCGGACGACTTTCGCAACGCGGCGATCCGTGGTGCCAGCAAGAAGTTGATCGAGGCGCTCCGGCTTCACCATCCTGAAAGGTGCGGCCAGTGAGTGTCCCGCGCATCTTGGGCCGCCCTGGTCCCGCCCAGCGCCATCCGCGCGGGCATCGCGAAATGATCCTGCCGTTGTCGCGCCGCGCGCCGCGCGCCGTGGGCTGCGGCGAGTGCATCGTGTGCCGCTCAGACATGGCCGATATCGTGCCCTGCCTGCGGAGGCCGTCATGAGCGGCGAGCATCAGAAAAGCGACATTCAGAAGCTGATCGTCTGGGCCAGCGGTATGGTCGAGTTCATCGGCGGCCGAAAGGAACCGGATGGCGCCATTCTCGTCTGCACGGCGCGCGGTGAAGCGGCAATAGAGGCCCTATTCGTCGAAACCGCAGCCTGCATCTGGTTTCATGATTTTGGCGGCCGGGTCGCGGCGCGCATTCCCGAAATTGATCCGGATCGGCCGAATGTGGGCGAGGATATAGACCCCGCCGTGCAGGCGCTGATTGAATGGGGCGACCTGATCCGCGAGGGCATTGAGCGCAATTTCGAGCCTGAGTGCGCAGTCGGCATTGAATGGGTGCGGGCATGAGCAGCCCCAAGCCCACGCTCGGCTATCCCACACGCACCGCTGCTATTCATGGTCTTCGTGCCGAGAGCCTCGATACGCGCCAGATCGCCATAGCCATCGGCATCGAGCCGAAGACGGTCTGCGCTTTGGAGGCGGGTTCAGGGCGGCGGAGGCCCATGCGCGCGGAGCGCCCTTCCGAGCAGCTTGGCCGGACTGTCGTGGTGCCGACGGATGTCCTTGACGCACTCGGCCCGCACGCAGCCAGGCGCGGTATCCACGTCAATTCGCTGGCTCGGCTAATCATCACCACCGTGGTCGATGACTGCATGATCGATGCCGTCCTGGACGATGGCGATGACTGATTTGTTCGGCAACACTCGCCCGCGCCGGTCGCCGCGCGTCATGATGAGCGTCGTCGATGCCGGAAATTTCCCGGACGATCGGTCCTGCGCACGTCTGCACTGTGGCCGTTGCGAGCATGACACTGGCTGGATCGCCTTTCCTGCGACCCGGACGGCGTTGCTGCGCGGCCTGCCTTGCCCTGTGTGCAATGGAGAGCCTGATGCCCAAGGCTAAGGCGCATCCCGGCCAGATCGGATTCGCGTTCGACGCGCCGACGCTGCCACGCGCGGCAGCGGCGCTGGCGGGGCTGGAGAAGCGCATTTCCGCGATGGTCGGCACCATCCTGGCCAGCGCCGCCGCCGAGGGGCGTAGCCGGGCGGTGATCGCCGCCGAGATGGGCGAGCTGCTGGGCGAAGAGATCAATGTCGCGATGCTCGACGCCTATGCCAGCCCCGCGCGGGAGGGGCACAAGGTCATCATGTCGCGCTGCCTGGCGCTGGTCGCCGTGTGCGACCGGCAGGATTTGCTGGACCCGATCATGCGGGAGATCGGGGCGGCGCTGCTGGTCGGCGAGGAAGTCCATACCGCGCGCCTGGGTCATATCGACCGGCAGATCGCCCAGCTCAGAGAAGAACGTCAGCGGATCGCCGGACAGGCGCCGCTCATCCGGGGGGAAAAGAATCGTGACAGCCATCGCGCTCATTAAGGCCGGGGACATTGATTTCGGACGCCAGCAAGACGGCGATGAAACGGCGGCGGAATGGTTCACCGCCGCCGAGCTGGCGGACCTGCGCCTGCCCGGCCTGCCGACGGACAAGAGCGCGATGAACCGCCGCATCCGGGACGAACGGTGGCGGTTTCGCCAGCAGGACGGCGCGCCGCTGTGCCGACCGCGCAACGCGCGCGGCGGCGGCACCGAATATCATGTCTCGCTGTTGCCCGGCTCCGCCCGACTGGAGCTGGCCAAGCGCGGAATCGGGGCGCGCCCGGCCCCGGCCGAAGCGGAAGCCGTCGCGAGCGGTAGCTGGCGCTGGTTCGACCTCCAGGGCGAGGCGACCAGGGCCGAGGCGGAGAAGCGCCTGGGCATCGTGCGCGACATCTATCTTTTGAAGGAGAGTGGAATGACCTGGACGGCGGCGGTGATTGGCATCGCACGGCGGGAGCGCGTCGGCGTGTCCACCGTGCGGGTATGGATGTCTTTGGTCAAAGGGGTGGCGCGGGCCGACTGGCTCCCGGCGCTGGCCCCGCGCCGCCAGGGCGGCGGCAAGGAAGCCGAGATCGATGCCGAATTGTGGACCATCTACAAATCGGACTGCCTGCGCGCATCCGGCGCCACCTATGCGAGCTGCTACGAGCGCGTCGCCGATATCGCCAAGGCCATGGGCCGCGTGCTGCCGTCCGAACGGACGATGCGCCGCCGCCTGGAGAGCGAGGTCCATCCCGATGTGCTGAAGCTGGCGCGCGAGGGCGAAGAGGCCCTGCGCCGCGCGATTCCGGCCCAGCGCCGCACCGTCGAGCATCTGCACGCGCTCGAATGGGTCAATGTCGATGGCCACAAGTTCGACGTGTGGGTCACGCCGCCGGGCGGCGGCAAGCCGATCCGTCCGATCATGATCGGGTTGCAGGACGTGCATTCGAGCAAGGTGCTGGCCTGGCGGATCGGCGAGACCGAGAGCGCGGCGCTGGCGCGGCTTGCCTTTGCCGACCTCATCACGAACTGGGGCATTCCGGTCCATTGCCTGCTGGACAATGGCCGGGGCTTCGCCAGCAAATGGCTGACGGGCGGCGCGCTGACCCGGTTCCGCTACAAGGTGCTGCCGTCCGATCCGACCGGGCTGCTGACGGCGCTGGGCATCCAGATTCACTGGGCGCTGCCCTATCGCGGTCAGTCCAAGCCGATCGAACGCGCCTGGCGCGACCTGTGCGACACGATCAGCCGCCATCCCGCGACCGAGGGCGCCTATACCGGCAACAACGCGCTGAACAAGCCGCATAATTATGGCGCGCGCGCCATGGGCTGGGCCGAGTTCGTCGCGCATGTCGATCGCGGAATCGCCCGGCACAATGCGAAGCTGGGCCGCCGTGGCCGCCATTATGCGGGGCGCAGCTTCGACGATGTGTTCGCGGCCAGCTACGCCGCCGCGCCGATCGGCAAGGCCAAGCCCGAGCATATGCGCATGGCCCTGCTCGCCGCCGAGCAGAAGCGGGTGAACAGGGAAACCGGCGAAATCGACCTGTTCGGCAACCGCTACTGGGCGGAAGGGTGCAGCCATCTGCGCGGCGAACAGGTGACCGTGCGCTTCGATCCCGACGATCTGCACCGCGAGATCTACCTTTATGACCGGGGCGGCCATTTCCTCACTGCCGCGCAGCTGATCGCCGACAGCGGATTCGGCGATGCCGAAGGCGCGCGCACGACCGCCAAGCGCTGGAAAGACCATCGCCGCCGCATCCGTGACGGGCTGGAGGCCGAGCAGCTGCTTGCGGCCGAACAGGTGGCAGCGCTTCAGGTCGATGCCCCGACCCCGGCCATGCCCGAGCCGGGCGCGGTGCGGATGGTGCGGCATCGCGGCCAGACGGCCGCCGCGCTCAAGGCCATCGCCCCGGCGCCGGCATCGGATCCCAAACCATCGGAAAGCAGGATTTTCGGCGCGCTCGGCAGGTTGCGGGCGGTCGATTGAAATGGGCGCGCGGGCAGTTTCTCACCGCCACCCGCGCGCCCGCCCCACCGAAGAGAGACAGGAGACGCATAGCATGAATGACGAAACCACACAGGCCATCGATGTCGAGGAAGAGCGGCGATGGATCATCGATCATCGCACCGCGATTAATGTCGGCACGCGCGAGATCGCGCGGCTGACCGGCATCCCGCATGGCACGATCAGCCAGTTCATGTCCGACAAGGGCTATGGCGGTCGGGAAGAGAATGTTGCCGAGAAGGTCGCGCGCTATCGCCAGTCGCTTGCCGCGCAGGCGGCGGTCGAAATCGAGCCGCGCACCATGCCCGACTGGTTCGACACGGGGACCAGCGCCCGCCTGTTCAAGCTGTTCAACTTCGCTCGCCTGGGCGAGCTGGTTGCGGCCGCCATGGTGCCCGGAACGGGCAAGACGAAAGCCGCCAAGCGCTTTGCCTGGACATATCCGAACGTCTTCCATGTCACGATGACTTCATCGACGGCCGGCGTACCGACGATGCAGGCGGCCGTGCTGGAGGCGATGGGCGAACGCGACGCGAAGGGAACGCCGCAGGCCCTGTCCCGCAAGATTCGCAACCGCGTCGAGCAATTGCGCAATGCCCTCATCATCATTGACGAGGCACAGCATCTGTCGGCGAAGGCCCTCGACGAAATTCGATCCTGGAACGACCTGTCCGGCGTCGGCATCGCCCTGCTGGGGGACACGAACCTGCTGACCCAGCTGGCGAAATTTTCGCAGCTCTTCAGCCGCATTAGCGCCCACCATGTGCAGACCCAGGCGATGGAAACCGACGTGGCGCCGCTCGCCGCTGCGTGGGCCATCGAAAAGCCGGAAATGATCGCCTTCATCCGTGACCTCGCGATGCGGCCCGGTGCCCTGCGCCGGACCAGCAAGGCCCTGCGCCTCGCCCACATGATGGCCGATGCGGAAGGCCTGCCGCTGGAGCTGGCGCATCTCAAGGACGCCGCCGCGCAAGTCTCTGTCCAGGCCCGCGCCTGATCCCCGTATCAAAGGAGTTTTATCATGAACGCACTGAACCCCACTGCCATCGCCCCGACCGATGGCCGCCGCGAGATCGACGGCACCATCTACCTGATCGACGGCAAGGGCGGCCTGATCCCGCTGACAGCGGTCAAGCCGCAGGACGTGTTGCAGGACGAGCTGGTCCGCAAGATCATGGGCTTTGCCGAGCCGATCAGCGCCCAGGTGGCGCGATTCCGACAGCATACGCTGGATGATGTCGATGCCTTCGTCGCGCTGCTCGAACAGGAATATGGCGCGCGCCGCGGCGGCAAGAAGGGCAATCTGTCCTTCCTGTCCTATGACGGCCTGCAAAAGGTGGATGTCGGCGTCGGCGAGAATATCGCGTTCGGCCCGGAATTGCAGATCGCGAAGGAACTGGTCGACGATTGCCTGCGCGACTGGAGCCAAGGCACCCGCGATGAGCTGAAGGCGGTCATCAACCGCGCGTTCGACGTGGACAGCCAAGGCAAGGTCAACCGCAACGACCTGTTCTATCTGCTGCGCCTGGAGATCGAGGACGAACGCTGGAAGCGGGCGATGAAGGCGATCCGCGATTCCATCCGCGTCATCGGGTCGAAGCGCTATGTCCGCATCTATCGCCGCCCGAACAACCAGGCGGCGTGGGAAGCCGTCTCCATCAACATGGCGACGCTGTGATGGGCGGCCCTCCGGAAATAGGGATCGGCACGGCGGTCGATGACAGCGGCGAGGCTGTCGTGCGCCTCGTCTTCGTCCTGGACGGCGCGCAGCAATGCGTTGCCGACCTGATCCCAGATCAGGCGCGGCAGATGGCCGGCGTCCTGATCGATGCGTCAGCGCGGGCGGAGATCGAGGACGCCGACAACACGCGCGTAGCTAAGGCTCTGCTCGCCGATTTGGAAGCGCGGGAGGCCGGGCAATGACGCGCGCGCGCGATCAGCAGCGGGCGAGCGCGCCGATCCTCGCCAGGGCGATGGACGCGCTGTTCGTCGATCCCGACACCGGCGCGCCGGTGCGCAACACGCTCGACCGCATCTCCATCCTGATCGGGGCGATCCAGGGCGTGGTGCTGGTCACCGCGATCCTGGCCATAGCGCTCGGGCTGGGAGGCGGTCGATGATCGGCCTTGCATTCTTGCCCGGCCGCGCGACGCAGCCGGTCCGGCTGGTCAGCGTCGCGGCGATCATCGCAGAGGTCGGCTATCAAATGGGGCTGCGTCGCGCGGACATCATCGGCCCCGTTCGGACCATGCCGCTGTCGCGGGCGCGATTCGCCGTGGCCTGGCTTGCCCGCGAGGTCACGCCTGCGAGCTGGCATGTCATCGCCCACGCGCTGGGCGGACGCCATCACAGCACGATCATCAGCGCGCGCCGCAGGGGCGATGCCCTGCGCCAGCGCGATCCCGCCTTCCGCCGCCTGACCGATCGGCTGCGCGAACATTTCCGCGACCTTCAGGAGGATTGACCATGGCTTACGCTGCCCGTTCCGGTGCCGCAGATCCGCGCCGGCTGCTGATCGCCAAGCTGCACATCGCACCCAAGCAACTGGGTATCGAGAAGGAGGATTATCGCGACATTCTGGCGCGGGTCACCGGCAAGCGCAGCTCGGCCGACATGGACATGGGCGAATTGTCGGACGTGCTGGCCGAGTTCGAACGGCTGGGCTTTACATCGTCCGCGCGGTCCGGCGCCCAGCGCAAGCCGCAGGCTGAGGCGCGCGTGGAGAATCCATCAACCCGCAAGGCGCTGGCGCTTTGGATTTCGCTCTACCAGCTGGGCGTGGTGCGCAATCCTCGCCGGTCCGCACTGGAGACATTCGCGGCACGGCAGATGAAATGCGAGCGCATGGCCTGGATGCGCCAGTCCGAAAGCTACAAGTTGATCGAGGCGCTCAAGAATATGGCCGAGCGCAATGGCTGGGCACAGCGCGGGCTGGACGGCGAAGCGCTGTCGGTCGAGCAGCTCCAGCGCGGGCTGTGCATCGCGATATTGGGCCGGCTGAAAGCGGCCGGCGTGGCACGGCAGGACATGACTGTCGAAAGCGCGACATTCGTCTTCGGTGGCCTGCGCCAGGGACGCGACGCGATCTGCTGGAAGCGTGCGTCGGCCAGCATGGGCGACTGGCTGCGCAAGGCCGGCCTCGCCCGCGCAGAGGAGGATCGGCCATGACGATCGCGGACGCCATTGCGCTGGTCGATCGCCTGGTCGCGGATCACAACGCCGCGACCGATCATGTCCAGGCCTCCACGAACTATGATGCGTGGCGGAAAGCGCATCGTGAAGCCGATGCGGCGCTGGCATCCGCCCTGGTCGCGGCCGGCGCGACGGTTCGGGAGAACTGGCAGGGCGCCAGCGTCAAGCTGGCTGGCGTCCGATCGACATCGACCGGGGGGCTGAGGGGCGCGACCACGAACTGGCTGCGCGCCGCGCAGCAGCGGCTGGAGGCCTGATCCATGGCCGGCCCGCGCATCTCCGACAATGTGCTGCTGCGCTTCCTCGACGGCGGCGACGCCCTGTCGGCCGAGCAGACGCGCCAGGCGCTGTCGGCCTCGCTGGCGCGGGCGCATTGCGCGGCCCGTTCGATTGGCGCGACCGATTTCCTCATCACCTTGGACCACACCAGCTTCGTCGTCCGTGACGATGTCGTGGTGACGGTGATCGCTGAGCCGCGCCCGGCCTGTCGCTTCATGGCGATCGGCCAGGATCGGAAGGCCTACCGGTGACTGTCAACGCGCCCCTTCCTCTGCCCGGCGTCCTCGCCCAGATCGCCGCAGTGGCGGGCGAGGAGGCGGCGCTGGCCATCGCGCGGGCGCGTGGCGGCACGCAAATCTATGTGCCGCCAGCGCCTGGTCCCGATCACTGGCTGAGCCAGCTGGTCGGCAGCGAGGCGGCCAGCGCGATCGGCGAGGCACTGGCCGATGGCCATGCCGGCGTGCGCATCGATCTGCCCCTGGGGCCGACCGGCGCGGTCGCGCGGCAGGCGGCGGCGCGCAACGCGCAGATGGATGCGATGATCGCGGCGGGCCGCTCCGAACGTGACATCGCCCTGGCCACGGGCTACACGGTCCGCTCTGTCCGCCGTCGCATCGCCAGGGTCGGCCGGCCGGTCGATGATCGCCAGTTGGGGCTGTTTTCGAACTAGGCCGGACAGGCGTCCGGGGCGCTTGAGCCGCTTACCTCCCGCACAAGGCGGGCATGGGCAAAGGGCAAAAATTCTATCATCAGGCGGGGTTCCGCCGTGGCTGACGCATCGGGCCGGTCCCTGGTCGGCGTCGCCGCCGCCGCCGCGCTGGTGACGGCGCCAACCGCGATCGTCGTGAGCGATCCGGCGGCGCAGGTTGCGAGCGGGCTGATCGAGAAATGGGAGGGCACGCGCACCGTCCCCTATCGCGATATCGTCAAGAAATGGACCGTCTGCACCGGCGAAACGCGGGTGAAGATGCGTCCCTACACACTGGCCGAATGCCACGCTTTTCTCAACAAGGCGATCCGCAGCGACTACGGCCTTGGCGTTCTGAAATGCACGCCCATGCTCCAGCGGAGCGTCTATCAGCTCGGCGCCGCGATCAGCGTCGCCTATAATATCGGGGTCGCCGGCTATTGCGGATCGACCATGGCGCGGCAGTTCAAGGGCGGCGACTGGTACGGCGCCTGTCAGGCATTCGCGCTGTGGAACAAGGCGGGGGGCGTCGTCGTCACCGGCCTCGACAATCGCCGCAATGACGAAATGCGCGCCTGCTTCACCCTGTTGCCGCCAGAGCGGACGATGACGCCGAAGGTGGCGGCATGATCGCGCTGTTTCGCCTGCTATCCGGCATCGGCCCCGGCCTCGCGCTGCTGGCGCGGGCGTTCCGCTGGCTGGTCGAACGGCCGGTGCGGCTGTTCATCCTGCTGCTGGTCCTCAACCTGCTGTGGCTGTCGGTTTCGTTGCAACAGGCGCGTGAGCTTGCCCAGCACCGGCAGGCCCAGGCGGCGGCGTGGCACGGCAAGTTCTTAGGCCAGAAAGCGGAAATGCAGAAGTTCGTCGGCCTGGTCGCCGCCGCCCGGATCGAGGCGGCGCGGCGCGACCGCGCCAATGCCGCACGGGTCGCGGGCGAATGGCAGGGCCATCTTGCGGAGGTGACATATGATTATCGGACGGACCTTGCCGCTGCTCGCGCTGCCCTTGCTGCTCGCCTGCGGGGCGCAGGAGCGGGTGCAGACGGCGGTGCCGGTGGTGGCGCAGGCGCGGCAGTGCCCGGCCTTCCCACCCTGTCCAGCGGCGCTGTGCGGCCCGGTGGAGCCGCTATCGTGGATGCCGCCGATCTCGACGCCTGCACCGTCAACTCGCTGAGGCTCACCCATCTGATCGACGCCTGGAAGCGGGCCGCCTCGATCGACATTGACGGCCAGCCCTGAGGGGGTCGGCCATGCTCACGGAATCGGGCGGCACGGGGGATATTGTGGAAAGTGGCGGCGTCAACCTGACTGCATTGCTGGCCCTGCTGGTCAGCGGCGCGAACATGCTGTGGACCTGGTATGAAAAGGGGCGCGGGGCGGAAGCCGAGCGGGTCAAGAAGGTCGAGGATCGCCTTGACCTGATGGAGGACCGCCAGCTGCGCGTCGAGGGCGAACTGGCCCATCTTCCGACCAAAGACGATGTGGGCGCGGTGAAGCTGCAACTGGTCGAGTTGCTGGGCATCACGAACCGCCAGCAGAGCGAACTGGGCACGATCGTCCACACCGTCCGCCGCATCGACGATTATCTGCGAGAGAAAGCATGAGCTACGACGCCAAGGTGAACGAGGATGGCCGGCTGATCATCCTGAAGGAACTGGTCCGCCAGGTGGACGGCCGCATGAACGAGGTCAGCCTGATGCGGGTGCTCGACGCCTTCGCCATCCGCCGATCGCGCGAATGGGTGCGCACGCAACTGCTCAAGCTGGCCGAGCTGGGCGCGATCGAGACCAGCGAGGCCGGGACGGTGATGATCGCGCATGTCACGAAGCTCGGCCGCAACCATGTTGCCGAGCGGGAAGTGGTCGTGGGCATCACGCGTCCCGGCGACGACAACTGAGATGAGCGACGGCGGCTCCGATCCGCGCCCCGATCGCCGTGACGGGCGCGGCCGGCTGTCGTCGATCGACCAGCTGCCCGACGATGCCGATCCCGAAATCATGTGGGCGGCCGAGCAGCTGCGCGATCGGAGCATGCCGCAGACGGCGATCCTCAAAGAGTTCAACGCGCGCCTCGCCGATCGTGGGATCGGCAGCGTCAGCAAGTCCGCCTTTTCGCGCTGGTCGATCCGCAAGGCGATCCAGTTCCGGCGCCTGGACGAAGTGCGCCACATCACCGGGGAAATGGTGACCAACCTGGGCACGGATGGCCCGGACCAGGTGACGATCGCGGTTGCCGAAATGGTCAAGGTCGCCGCCTATGAGCTGCTGGAGGGCGGCAAGGTGGACAGCAAGGGCCTTCAGGAGATCGCGCGCGCCGTGCAGTCTTCCGTCCTCGCGCAGAAATCGTCCGCCGAGGCGCGGCGCAAGCTGGAAGAAGATGTCGCCCAGCGGCTGGCGAAGGCGCGCGCCGATATCGAGAGCGTGGGCAAAAAGGCGGGCGTTTCGCCCGAAACGCTGGCGGAGATTAATCGCGCGCTTGGGGTCGGTTGATGGGCAACGCCAGGATCATCCCGGCCAATCGCGACGCGATTTTCCTGCCGTTTCAGGGCAAATGGATCGCCGACGAAGGCCGGCTGAAGCTCATGGAGAAGAGCCGGCAGATCGGCATCAGCTGGTCCACCGCCTATGCCGCCGCCGCGCGGACCGGACGCCAGGGTGCGCGCTTTGATCAGTGGGTTTCGTCGCGGGACGACGTTCAGGCGCGGCTGTTCCTGGAAGACTGTAAGCTCTTCACCGGCATTCTCGACATGGCGGCGCGTGACCTGGGCGAACAGGTGATCGACCTGGATCAGCGACAGACGGCTTATGTGCTGAGTTTCGACAACGGCCGCCGCATCAACTCCATGTCGTCAAATGCCGACGCGCAGGCGGGCAAGCGCGGTGGGCGCATACTGGACGAGTTTGCCCTTCATCCCGATCCCCGGAAATTGTGGGCCATCGCCTATCCGGGCATCACCTGGGGCGGTTCGATGGAGCTGATCTCCACGCATCGCGGCAGTCATAATTTCTTCAACCAGCTGGTTCGCGAGGTGAAGGAAAGCGGCAATCCCAAGGGCATCAACCTGCACACCGTCACCCTTCAGGATGCGCTGGATCAGGGCTTCCTCTACAAGCTCCAGCAGTCCCTGCCCGACGACGACGAACGCCAGGCCATGGACGAAGCCGCCTATTTCGACTTCGTGAAGTCGGGCTGCGCCGACGAAGAAAGCTTCCTCCAGGAATATATGTGCCAGCCGGCGAACGACGACGCGGCGTTCCTGGAATATGACCTGATCGCCTCGGCCGAATATCCGGCTGGAACCGACTGGGCGCGGGTAGAGGGCGGACAGTTGTTCCTCGGCCTCGATATCGGCCGCAAGCATGACCTGACCGTCCTGTGGGTGCTGGAGCTGCTGGGCGACGTTCTCTACACGCGCCACGTCGAATCGCTCAAGAACATGACCAAGGGCGAGCAGGAAAAGATCATCTGGCCTTGGGTACAGCGCTGCCAGCGATCCGCCTTCGACGGCACCGGCCTTGGCATCGGCTGGGTCGATGACGCGCAGAAAATGTTCGGCGGTTATGCGGTCGAAGGCGTCACCTTTACCGCTCAGGTAAAAGAAAAGCTGGCCTATCCGGTGCGCGGCAAGATGGAGGACAAGCGGCTCCGCATCCCATACCGCCCTGAAATCCGCGCCGATCTTCGCGCCGTCACCAAGCAAACCACGGCGGCGGGCAATATCCGCTTCACGGCCGAGCGCACGAAAGACGGCCACTCGGACCGCTTCTGGGCGCTGGCGCTGGCGATCCATGCGGCGTCCAGCGCCAACACCGCCCAGTGGCGCCCGATGATCGCGGCGCCGACCGGCCGTACCCTCACCCTTGACGATGTCTGGATTCCCGGATGAGCTGGCTCACCAAGGCGGCGAAGGCCGTCACTTCGATGTTTCATCCGGGCGGCGTGCCTTTCGTGCAGCAGCTGCTGAAGCGGACGCGGTTCGACTATCGCAAGGAAGTCGGCGACGGGCTGGACAGTTCGGTCGTTACAGCGCCGGTGCTGTGGATCGGCCGCGCGCTTCCCGAGGCCAATCTGTGCGTGAAGCGGCGCACCGGCAAAGGCGATCTGGAGGATGTCCAGGCCAACCCCATGCTGGCGCTGATCCAGCAGCCCAATCCCTTTTACGGCGATATCGCGCTGTGGATGGCGACGCTGGTCAGCTTCCTGATTTCCGGCAACGCCTATTGGATCATCGTGCGCAACGGCGCCGGCCGGCCGGCCGAGCTATGGTATGTGCCGCACTGGATGATGGAACCCAGATGGTCGCAGCAGGGCGACGATTTCATCAGCTATTATCGCTACAGCCCAGGCGGCGGCATGGAGGCGATGAAGATCGAGCCGGCCGATGTCGTGCATTTCCGCCATGGCATCGACCCGCGCAATATCCGCATGGGGCTTTCGCCGATGGATGGCGTCATCCGCGAGATCTTCATCGATCTGGAAAGCAGCAACTTCGTCGCCTCGCTCCTGCGCAACATGGGCGTGCCCGGCGTCGTCATCAGCCCCAAGGGCGGGGCCATGCCCGCGCCCGAGGATGTCGAAGCCACCAAGGCCTGGTTCAAACAGGCGTTCGGCGGCGACAATCGCGGCGGGCCGCTGGTGATGGGCGCGCCGACCGACGTGCAGGCCTATGGCTTCAACCCGCAGCAGCTCAACATGAGCGAGGGCCGCGACGTGGCCGAAGAGCGCGTGTGCGCATGCCTGGGCGTGCCGGCCGCCGTGGTCGGCTTCGGCGCGGGCCTGCAAGCGACCAAGGTCGGCGCGACCATGGAGGAGATGCGCAAGCTCGCCTGGAACAATGGCGTCCTGCCCTTTGCCCGCATGCTGGCGGACGAGTTGCAGCGTTCGCTGCTGGGCGAGTTCGGCAATGCTGCCGGCTTGGTCGTGAGCTGGGACACGAGCGAGGTGCTGGCGCTCCAGGAAGATGAGGACAAGCGCACCGACCGCTGGGGCAAGAAGCTCGCGACGGGCGGGATCACCGTCTATGAATATCGCGTCGGGATCGGGGAGGACGCCGACGACAGCCACCGCTTCTACCTGCGCCCGATCAACCTGATCGAAGTGCCCGAGGGCCAGCCGGCGACGCCGCGTGTCGTGCCCGCGCCGAAAGGCAGCAAGGCCGAGCGCCGCGCCAGCCAGGACGCGATGAAACGCGGCGAGGCCTTCGTGCTGATGACGCAGCGGAGCGGCGACGCGCTGGCAAAGGCGTTTGAGACGCCGCTCAGAAGCGTCTTCAACGGGCTGGGCCCGGCGGCGATCGACGCGGCGCTGCCGCTGCTGGAGGCGGATGTGTCGCTTCCGAAAGAACGCGGCGAGAAGTCGGATGACCTGCTGGTCGCGATGATCCTGGACAAGCTCGGCATCGACGCGTGGTCGGGGCGGATGCGCGCGGGCTATGAGGCGCAATATCTGGAAGTCGCCAAGTCGATCCAGGAAGCCTCGGAACATGCGGGCCTCGGCGCGTCGATGCCCGACCAGGTGGCGCGCGCCATCGTCGCGGCGGGCGGGCGGCGCGCCGGCCTCATCGACCTGTCCGGGCAGAGCCGGTCCGCGCTGTACGAGGCGCTGGCCGAAGGGCGCGCGGCGGGTGAAGGCGCGCAGGCGCTAGCCAACCGGATCGGCGGCCATGTCGAGGGCGGTCCATGGGCCAGCGCCGAAGTGCGCGCCCGCGTGATCGCGCGGACCGAGACCAAATATGCGCAGAATATCTCGACGATCGAGCGCGGCAGGGCGGCCGGCGTCGGCAGCTTCATCATATTCGACGGGCGGCTGGGGCCGGGCCGGTCGTTGCTGACGCACATGGCCCGCAACGGCCAGATCGTGTCGGCCGATGCGGCGCTGGCCATGGCGGCGGCCGAGCATCCCAACGGCACATTGAGTTTCGCACCCAGTTTCGAGGAGGACTAGAGTCATGATGTTTTCGGGCATCACCAAGAGCGTGACGATCGAGAAGATGGACGAGGCCGGCACCGGCCGCGCCCGCATCGCCCAGCTGGCCGCGATCGACAGCGACGGCGATACCTATGCGCCCGGCGCCTTCAGCTGGAAGGAAGGCGGCGGCCAGTGGGTGCAGATGATCCCGGCGCATGACCGGCGATCGATGCCGTTCGGCAAGGCCTGGCTGCACGAGACGGACGGATGGGCCGTCGCCGACTTCACGCTCAACCTCGCGAGCCAGGCGGGCAAGGAATGGCATGCGGCGCTGTCCTTCGATCTGTCGAAGGGCCGGCCGGTGCAGGAATGGTCTTACGGCTTCCAGGTGATGGACGCGGGCTATGAGCAGCGCGACGGCAATCGGGTGCGCGTGCTCAAGCGCCTGGACGTTGACGAAATCTCGCCGGTGCTGCGCGGCGCGGGCGTGGGCACGGGGACGCTGGCGATCAAGGCGCTCAAGGATGCGGCCTTCGCCCCGCTCATCACCCAGCTGGGCGAACTGGCGGGCGCGCTGGCCACCGATCCGTCCAGCCTGACCGCGACCGGCCGCAAGCAACTGGCCGATATTCATCTGGCGATCGGCAAGGCGCTGGCGCCCGATACCGACCGGAGCGCGCAGGAACTGGCCGCGACCGATACGGCGCTGGCCGGTTATCTCAAGACCCTCGCGCGCGACCATCTCAAGAGCTGATCTGGCCGGCCCCGTAGGAGGCTCAGGAGGCCCCGCCAGAGTGTTTCCGCACTCTGTGGGCCTCCATCGGCATCGCCTGCTGTCTTAGAGCGTCTCAAATCGCTTTTCGGGCCGTTCTGATCCCGGCCGGCGCGTCCGTCCTGCGGCGGGCCGTCGTCGGCGTTGCGCGTCGCCCCCGTGATGGGGTAACAGGCATGCCACCCCATTCCATCGTCGGCCCGCTCAGCCACGGACACGCGTCCGGGGCGAACGGCCCCCGCGCCTCCCGCCATATGGCTCCAACATCAACGGGCCGGTGAGCGGGAGCAAATATATGTCGGTAGCGGAATTGACCCTGAAGGCGGCGCGCGAAAAGCTCGTCGCCAAGCAGGACGAACTGGGCAAGGTATTCGCCGAGGCGAAGTCGGACGAGGGCTATGATTTCCGGAAGGTGACCTGCCTGGGCGCCGACGTGAAAGGCTCGATCGCGGTGGCCGAGAAGGTCAAGGCGATGAACGCCGAGATCAACGAGATCGCCGAGCATGCCGAAAAGCTGGAAGGGGCCGAGCTGGCCGCGAAGGAGCATGCCGATCGCGAGAAGTCGCGCCGCCGCTTCCCGCTGCCGGGCCAGGGCAAGGGCGGCGAGGATGGCGGTCAGGTCATCAAGTCGCTGGGCGAGCTGGTTTCCGAGGAAAAGCGGTATCAGGATTTCGCCACGCGCGGCGAGAAGGGCGGCATCACCTTCAATTTCGAGGATTTGTGGCCGTCGGATATGCTGGCCAAGGGCGCGGCGTTCGCCACGATCGGTTCCAAGACGCTGATGTCGCGCGGTGCGGGCTTCGCGCCGGAAAGCATCCGCGCGCCCGGTTTCGTGGAAATGGCCGCGCGGCCAATCCAGCTGCTGGACATCCTGCCGATGTTCCGCACCGATCAGGCCGCCTATAAATATATGGAGGAAACGACCCGCACGCATGGCGCGGCGGGGACGGCCGAGGGCGGCACCTTCGCCGAATCCACCTTCGCCTTCACCGAGCGCAGCCGCAATGTCGAGAAGATCACGGACAGCGTGCCCGTCACGGACGAGCAGCTGGAGGATGTGCCGGCGATGTCGGGCTATCTCAATGGACGCCTGACCTTCGGCATCCGCCAGAACCTCGACTATCAGTCGATCGCGGGCGACGGCAGCACGCCCAACCTGCGCGGCATCAAGAATACGGCGGGCATCCAGACGCAGGCGAAGGGCGCCGATCCCGTGCCCGACGCCTATTTCAAGGGCATGACCAAGGTTCGCCTGGTCGGCCGCGCGGTGCCGACCCATCACCTGATGCATCCGACCGACTGGCAGGGCATCCGCCTGATGCGGACGGCCGATGGCGTCTATATCTGGGGCAGCCCGAGCGAGGCCGGACCGGAACGGCTGTGGGGCCTGCCCGTCATCCAGCAGGACGCGATCGCGGCCGGCTGGGGCATGACGGGTTCGTTCCAGCCCGCCTGGATCAGCCTGTTCGAACGCAAGGGCGTGGATATCCAGATCGGCTATGTCGGCACCCAGTTTGCCGAGGGCAAGCGCACCGTGCGCGGCGACATGCGTGCCGTCCTGGTCGTGTTCCGCCCCGCCGCCTTCTGCGAGGTCACGGGCCTCTAAAAGGTCAAGGCCTCTAAAGGTCACTGGCCTTTTAACGGCCAGTCGTCAGGAGCGCCCGAGCCGGGGGGCAGTCGGTGCAAGCATGCACTGGCCGGGCGCTCCTTCTTCCGTCCTCCCAGGAGACACAGCCATGAAAGTTCCCGGTTCCTCCTCGCGCGTCCTATCGCTGCTGCTCGGCGTGGCCGCGCTCGGCGTCAACAGCGCGGTGCTGGCCGATACGGCCATGGCCAGCGGCGCGACCACCGTCGTCACCGTGTTTGCGGGCCAGCCGGACATCGCGCGCTGCCTGACGGTCAAGGGCAATGACGCCAACGTCACTGGCAACGTCGTGATCGTCGGCACCAATATCGGCGGCGAGATCATTACCGAGACGATCGCGCTGGCCGGCGTCGCCGTCGTGTCGGGCAACAAGGCGTTCAGGACGATCACGCAGGTGACGCTGCCCGCCTATGCGGTGGCGAATACCGAGCGCGTGCGCGTCGGCACCGGCGCGAAGCTCGGCCTGCGCTTGTTGCTTACTCGCAACAGCGTGCTCTTCGCCTTCCTGGGCGGAGTTCGCGAGGGCACGGCACCGACTGTCGCTTTCTCCCCCACCGCGCTGGAGAGCAACACGGTCACTCTCAGTTCGGCGCTCAATGGCTCGGCCGTGATCGTTGATCTCTACGAAACCCTCTGAGGAGCATCCCGATGAAAGCTACAGCCAGGCTCTATCTGACCGCTTGCACGACCGCCCTGGTCGCGGCGGGCGATCCACGCGCCGCCACGCTCTACGCCTCGCCCGGCGACGACATCCCCGACAGCGCCGCCGAGAAGTTCGGCCTGGTTGATGGCGATATCGCGGACGGCACGCTGACCGATGCGATCCTGCGCGTGGCGACGGTGGATGGTGCGCCGCCGATCACGGTCGACGGGATCGACTTCACAGCGGATTGGCGGGCCTTCGCCAAGGGCGAAATCCATATCGGTCATCTGCTCGATATCCTCAAGGAACCCAGCCTGAAGGTCGAGGCGCTCCAGTTCGTCGGTGACGAGGCGCATCAATGGGCGCCGCTTCCCGGCCTCGCCTTTTTTCTGCCGGTGCTGGAACGCCAGGTCGCCGCCGCGCAGGCACTGGGCCTGCCGCTCCCGCGCATCGGCGAGGAAGTACCGGACGAGATCGCCACGCTCGCCAGCGCGCCGATCGCGCGTGATGAGCCGGGCCTGCCTGCTCAGCCTGAACCTCCGATCGACGATGTGCCGCCACCGCCGCCGCCCGTCACCTCCGAAACATCCCCACAACAGGAGCCGCCCGTGAAGGAAGCCGACGCACCCGCCCAGGACAAGGAAGCGGCCCCGGCCGCGAACAAGGAAGCGCGGCGCGCCGACAATAAGGGCGCGGGCAAGCCCGCCCAGGGCACGAAGGGCTGATCCATGGCGCTGGTCGATCTGGTCAGGGCGCGCGCGGGTTCCGACCTGTCCGATATCGAGCTTCAGGCGATGATCGACGGGATCGTCGCCGACATGGAAGCGCGGTTCGGGCCGGCCGGCGCGCACAGCGTCGAGCTGGGCGACCTGACCGATCCAGCCTCGCGCACCCTGCGCACGCTGCGGCTGGCGCGCCCGCTGGACGTCAATCAACCGGTCACGATCGTCGAGGTCGATCCGGGCAATAGCGGCCTTTCCGGCAATGAGATCACGCTCGCCACCGGCGACTATGCGATCCAGCATGGCGGGCGGACGCTGCAACGGCTGACGGGCGGGCCGAACGGGCGGGCCTGGTGGGCGCCGCTGGTCCGCGTCACCTACACGCCGATCGGCGAGCAGGCCGCGCGCGACGAAGCCGTCATCAAGCTGATCCAGCTCGACCTGTCCTATCGCGGCGGCCTCAAGAGCGAGCGGGCCGGCGACTATCAATTTACGCTCTCGGGCGATCCCGTCGCCGATCGGGAAGCGATCTTCACGGCGCTGGCCAGCCGGCGCGGGATGGTGATGGCATGAAGTTTCCGCGACAGATCATCCCGAGCTGGGGCGTCGAGACCATCGGCCTGCTCGTCCTCTTGGTCGGCTCGCCCTTCTTCCTGTTCGGCGGCGTCGTCGTCGGCGCGATCTGGGCGAAGCGCCGCGCGATCGGCCCCGGCAAGCGGTGGAGCCGCTGGTTCGCCTGGTATCCCGTCCGCGTCGATTTTCAGGACAGCCGCTGGCTGGAGATGGTCGAGCGCCGCAGCACCGGCATGCTCGCCGACACCCATTATCGCGCCACCGACGGGAGGATCGCGTGAACGATCTGCTCGAAAAGACCGGCGAAGCTATGATGGCGGTCAAGGCGATGCTGGACGCGATGGCGGGCCAGCCGGGCATCGACAAGCGGTCGCTGGCCGCGGCGAAAACCGAGTTTGAAACGGGTTTCCTGTGGGCCGCCAGCGCGGTCGGCGGGTCGGGCGTTCTGGATGGCGAGCAATGAACGCGGGCGACATCGTCATGAAACCCCGCGACGCGGGCCATAGCGGGGCCGTGATCGTGCGCGTCTACACCCTCGCCGATATCATGGCAGTCTATGCCGGATCGGACGGCGACGCGACCAAGGCGCTTTACCAGCAATTGCAGCTGGCCGGTCCGCGCGGCTTGGTCGCGATCGACCTGTTCCGCGCCTGCAAGGCGAGCGAGCGGGCGAAAGTCTATCGCGGCGGGCAGCGCGGTCGCGGCTCCTATCGGCGCATGGCCTATGAAAAGAAATCCTGGGCGATCGACAATCTTGCCGCGAACCTGACCGATCGCGCCGATGATCTGGGCATCGCCTGGGGCTGGAGCATCGATCCGGCACAGGATTTCCACCGCGACGTTCTCTATATCGACCTGCCGACCGGCCAGGTCAGCTTCCACACGCATCCACGCGGCAAGGGGCCAGACTATCCGGGCGAATGGGACGGTGCGCGCGGCCAGGCGCCAGCGCGCATCTGTCACTATTGCGTCCAGGCGCTGGGGGCGGCGGCATGATCGACAAGGCTCTTCTCGCCAAAATCCGCAAATGCTTCGCCCTGGCCAAGTCGGCCAATGAGCATGAGGCGGCCGCCGCGCTCGCGAAGGCGTGCGCGCTCGCGAAGGCGTGCGCGCTCATGGAGGAGCATGGCGTCACCGAAGCGCAGTTGGCCATGGCCGACATCGAGGAGGCCACAGCCCGCGCTTCCCGAACGCAGAAACCGCCGCGCTGGGAGAATTATCTCTGCCAGGCGGTGCAGCGCGCGCTTCGGGTAGAGGGCTTCATCAGCGCCAAGGGTGACCGGACGTTCATCGGCCGGGGCGCCGCCCCCGAAGTCGCGACCTATGCCTTCGCCGTCCTGTTCCGGCAGCTGAAGGCGGCGCGGGCCACCTACATCGCCAGCCAGCTGAAACGGTGCAAGCCGGGCCGCAAGCGCCAGCGCGCGGACATTTTCTGCGAGGCCTGGTCCTATGCGGTGTTCAGGAAGATCGAGGCGCTGCTTCCCGAAGTCGCGGAGGATAGCGGCATCGGCCAATATCTGGCCGTCCACTATCCCAATCTCGTCCCCGTCACGGGCCGCAGCGCCCAGATGAAGGGCCGGTCCGTCTGGGACGATTATAGCCGTGGCCGCAGCGCCGGCAGCGCCGTCGATCTTCACCAGGGCGTGGGGGCCGCTGCGGCTCCCCTGATGATCGCATGATCGGCGCCCGTCTCACCATGCGAGCGCAGATCGAGCGCAACCAGGTGACCGGAAAGGACGCCTGGAACAATCCGCAAGCGCCGCAGATGGCGCCGATCGGCGCGCCCCTGCCATGCTTCGCCTGGTCCGACGCCTCGCGCGAGCTGGTCGATGGGCAGAAGACGGCCCTCGTCGAGGACATGCGCGCGATGTTCGCTGTCGGCGCCGATATCGCCGAGGCGGACGAGATCGCGAACATCACCGATCGCGGCGGCACCGTGCTGCACGCCGGGCGCTGGCGGATCGAGGGGCGCGTGCAGTTCAAGCACAACCATCTCGAAGCTGCGCTGAAGGCGATCAGCTGATGGCGGAAAGCTCCCTCATCTGGAACGGGCCGGCCGTGACCGAGCGGATGCGCGCGGCGCAGATCGCCGGCATCAACCACACCATGGCGCAGGCCGTCACCCATGCGAAGGCCAACCACACATGGCAGAACCGGAGCGGCATATTGGAAGGCGGGATCGATATCGTCGATTATGCCGCCCCGATCGCGAATGGCGTCAAGGGCGTGTGGGGCGTGCATGACGTGCGCTATGCGCTGATCCACGAGCTGGGCGGCGTCATCTTTCCCAAGACGGCAAAGGCGCTGGCGATCCCGCAGCCGGACGGCGGCGTCAAGTTCGTCGGCAAGGTAACGATCCGCGCGCAGCCCTATCTGCGCCCCGCCGCCGACGCCACCTATCCGCGCCTCGGCGACAATATCCGCAAGGCCTATGACAAGTCGGCGCCGGGCGGCGGCGATGACGCCGGCACTGGAGGCAGCGATGGCTGATCCCGTCGGCGCCCTGGTCACGATCCTGAAGGCGGACCTCAACCTGACGCGTGTGTTCGGCGGCGAGCTGCCCGCGCACGAGGCGGCATCGATGCGGAGCGACACGATCGTCATCCGGCCGTCGGGCGGCATTTCCCTGACCGGCGACAGCAATGTCGAGCATGACACGCAGCGCGTCGATCTATTCGGCTATGGCGCAACGCCGCGCGACGCGATGGCGCTGGTCGAACGGGCCGGCCTCGCCCTGCGCAGGGTAGAGCGCCGGGTCGCGGCCGACACGCTGGTCCACTGGGTCAACAGCGCGGGCGGCTATTCGTCGGGACGCGAGCCGGACACCGACTGGCCCCGCGTCTTCCAGTCCTTCCAGATCTTCTACGCGCTCGAATCGATCCCCGCGCCCGATCCCTGAGACGCGTCTCAGACCCGCTTTTTCTGCCTCTCAAGACCTGTCGAAAGGACATATCATGCAACCCTATGAAATCCTCGGAGCGCCGCTTTCGCTCTGGCTGGCCCCGGTCGGCACCGCCTTCCCCCTGATCGACGCCGCGCCGTCTGGCAGCTGGAACAAGGTCGGCACCAATCAGAGCCGCAACACGTCCGGCGAGGGCGTGACGGTCTCGCATCCCCGGACCTTCCAGAAAGTCCGCCCGGCCGGCGCGACCGGGCCGGTCAAGGCGTTCCTGGACGAGGAAGAGCTGATCGCGCGGCTGACGCTGTGGGATTTGACGCTGGAACAATATCAGACGGTGCTGGGCAGCAACACGCTGGGCACCACAGCGGCCGGCGTCGGCACGGCGGGCTTCAAGAAGATCGGCCTCAGTCACGGCACCGCCGTCAAGGAATATGCGCTGCTGGCGCGCGGCGTATCGCCCTATGCCGAGACGATGGCGGCGCAATATGAAGTGCCGCGCTGCTATCCCTCCAGCTCGCCCGAACTGGTCTATCGCAAAGCGCAGCCATCCGGCCTCCTGTTGGAGTTCACGGCGCTGGAGGATCTGGCGGCGTCGACGCCGGCCGAGCGGTTCGGGCGGATCATCGCCCAGCACCAAGCCCCACTCCCATAAGGAGGATGGCTGGTGACCGAACCGCTCCTCAACCTCGACACGCTGATCGTGCGCCCGGTGATTTCGATCGACGGAAAGCGTTACGAGATTTTGAGCGCCGACGAAGTCTCCATCCTGGACGGGCATCGCTTCGGCGTGTGGGGCCGCCGCATCGATGCCCTGTCCGCCAGCGACGATGCAGACGACGCCGTCGAGCTGGACGCACTGTACGAAAAGGTGGCGCGCGCCGTCATGATCGACGTGCCCCCCGATGTGTTCGATCGGCTGAGCGGGTCGCATAGGATTGCGGTGGTCGATGTTTTTACCAGTCTCCTGCTGCGCAACAAGCTGGGCGTGGCGGGAGCGATGGAGACAGCGATGGGTCCGGAGGCGATGGCCCAGTGGACTGGGGTACGACCCTCCCGAGGCTCCAGCGATTCTATGGCGGAACGCCGCAGTGGTGGCTGGCTAAAGCGCCTGCGGCACTGGTTCGCGCGTACATGAAGATGCTGCCCCGCCTTCATGCCGAAGAGCAGCTCAGCGCGATCGAGGCCACCGGCCTCGCATCGGGCAATTTCGAGGCGCATGACGCGCGCACGATGACCGAAAAGCTGCGCCAGACGGCGGGCGGTCGCGCGCATGCGGCGTCGGCAAAGCGGGCCGAACCGGACCAGCTGGCGGCGATGGGCATTGCGATGACGGTGGTCGAGCCGGGGCAGAATAATGGCTGAGACACTCGGCGATGCCGTCCTCGTCCTGCGCACGGACGATCGTGGCCTCAATAGCGGCATCGACCAGGCCGAGGCCAAAAGCCGGGGCCTGGGCAAGACGCTCGACGCCACGTCCGGCAGTGCGACCAGGATGGGCGGCGCGCTGGTTGAGGCGGGCGCCAAGGCCGGGTCCGCCGCGAACGTCATCGCTGCCGCATCGAACAAGGTGACCACGGCGACCGGCGCGCAGCGCGCGGGCACCCAGCAGCTCATCATGAATCTCAACGACATGACGACGATGTGGAGTATGGGCGCGCGTCCGGCGCAGATCTTCTCGTCCCAAATCGGCCAGGTGACGCAGGCGGTCCAGCTGATGTCGGGCGGAACCAGCAAGCTGGCCGCGTTCATGGGTGGGCCATGGGGTATCGGGATCATGGCCGGCGTTTCGATCCTGGGGCCGCTCGTGGCCAAGCTGTTCGAGACGGAAGACGCGACCGACAAGGCGAGCAAGGCCAGCGAGACCTGGGCGCAGAAGCTGGACATCAGCAGGCACAGCCTGGCCGAGGTCACCGCCGCGATGCGCGAATATAGCGCGGAACAGAAAAAGGCGAATGAGATCACGCTCGAATCGGCGGCGAATGAGGTCAGGCACGCCAATGGGGCATTGCAGGCGGCTCTGGCGCTTCGCCAGAAGCTCGCCGCCCAACTGGCTGCCGACCAGGCTTCCGCGAATGCCAATGCTGGCCAGGGCACGGGCGGCGCGGCGGGCGCCTATACGGGCGGTCAGGTGGACAAGACCACGGCGCTGATCGCGAAAAACGACGCGGCCATCGAGGGACTGAAGGCCGGGTATCAGGACGCGGTCGGCAAAGTCGCTGATGCGTTGGCCAAATTCGACACCGATCCGACCGTGCGAATCAAGGCGGGCTTCGACGGGCTGCGCAACAGGGCGCGGGAGACGATCAAGGATATCGCGAAGCTTCGCGCCGAGCTTGCTCAAATCAATCGCGACGAAGCGACCGAACTGAAGAAGGCCCAGGACGCCAAACGGGAGAGCCGCGCGAGCAACAGTCAGTTTGGCCGTGAGATCACGATCGCCGATGCCAGGCGCATCGCCGGTGGCGAGGGCTGGAACGTCACCAGCGTCGCGCGGTCCTATGACAAGCAGAAGGCGCTCTATGACCAGTGGGTGAGCGCCGGCCGCCCCGCAGACAATCCCGTCGCCCGGCCCGGATCGAGCGCGCATGAGAAGGGAAACGGGCTGGACATAGCGTTCGGCGCGGGTGTCACGCCGGCTTCCATCCGCAAGGCGTTTGCGGACGAGGGCGTGCGCCTCACCAAAATCCTGAAGGAGCGCGGCCACTTCCATATCGAGTGGAGCACGGCCGGGGCCGACAAGCAGAATAACGAGGCCGAGCGCGAGCAGGAGAAAAGGGAGCGCACGCAGGAAGCCTATAGCCGGGACCTGTCCGGCCTCATGGTCGATGCGATCAAGCTGCGCCAGCAGATGGCGCGCACCGTCGAGGATCGGTACAAGATCGAGCTGGAGCAGCTCGACATCGCGACGGCCGAGCAGGCGCGCCGGATCACCGACAACCGGGACTATTCGGCGGCGCAGAAGGCGACGCTGCTGACGCAGCTCAAGGTCAAGGATGAGCTGGAGCGCCAGCTGATCGAGCAGCGCAAGAAGGAAGAGCAGGCCAAGCAGGATTATGAGGTCGCCCAGGCGATCCGTTCCAATGACATCGACCTGCTTCAGAAGCAGGCGCAGATCACGACGATCCGCGAAAAGCGCCGCGACATCGAGCAACAAATTCTCGACGAGTCCTACAAGCAAAAGCGCGCCGCGCTCGAATATACCATCGCCAGCCAAACGGCGACCGAGCAGGCCAAGAAGGAGGCGCGCGACGCCCTCAACAAGCTCGATCAGGCGAAATCCTATGACCAGCAGGCGCATGATCGCGAGTTCGCCAGCCCCGGCCAGCGCTATCTGCGCGAGGTCAAGGGCCTCGACACGTCGCTCAATGACCAGATGGAGAATGTGGCGGTCCACGGTCTCCAAACGCTGGAAGACAAGCTGGTCGATGTCATCATGCAGGCCAAATCGCTGGGCGCCGCGTTCAAGGAAGTCGCCAAGCAGATCATCGCCGACCTCATACGCATCGGCATCCAGCGCGCGATCATCGCGCCGCTGGCCGGCCTGCTGTTCGGGCCGGCACCAGGCGAAGGTGGCGGATCGGGTGGCGGCGGGTTGCTGGGCGCGCTGCTCGGCGGTGGCAAATCGAGCGGCGGCGGTGACATGATTTTGGGCGGCGCCCTGACCAAGTTTCTGGGCGGCGGCAGCAGCGGGTTCATGGCGGGCGACCAGGAGTGGATGAACGTCATGAGCCAGACGGGGATCGGCGGCGTGCTGGGCCGGATGGGTGGCGGCGGTGGCGGCGGTCTCCTGGGTGGGCTGTTTTCCGGGATGTTTGCCGATGGCGGCCTGATCCCGACGGGCACCTTCGGCATCGTCGGCGAGCGCGGGCCGGAACCGATCATCTCTACTGCCCAGGGCGCGATGGTGCGGCCCAACAGCACTTTGAGCAGCATGGGGCGCGGCAACGCCGGCCCCGGCAAGCTGGAGATCAGCGTGTCGGGCGCGCGGGGCAATAGCGAGATCATGGCGATGGTACGCGCGGGCGTGAAAGAGGGGCTGGTAGCCTATGACAGCGTCGTCGGCGGCCGGGTGAAGGACAATCTGTCGAGGCGCGGTCTATGAGCCTGTTCGACTGGCCATCCACCCTGGTTCCGCGCAACATCGTCATCCGCCCGCCGCGCAAGACGGTGGGCCTGACCAGCAGCCTGTCCCAGTTCACGCAGGCCGTGCCGGCGATCCGGCCGCCCTTCGGCCTGACGATGGAGTTCGACACGATCTTTGACGATGACGTGCCCGCCTGGCGCGCCATCCTTGGGCTGCTGGAGGGCCGCGCCAACCGGGTGCGCGTGCCGGTGTTCGATCCCTGGCACCTGCCGGCCGGGGTGCCGCCCGGCGACCTTGCCGGCGTCACCGTCACGGGCGTGCAGGGCCAGCGCACGATCAGCGCGGATTTCGGCGGCTATGGTCAGTTGCTCAAGGCGGGCCTGCATTTCGGCCTGGGCGAGCATCCCTATCTCGCCACCATCGTCAGCTGGGTAGGATCGGTCGCGACCATCCGCTGCACGCCGACGCTGCGCACGGATTATGTCGCCGCGCGGCTCAAGCTGCGGCCCACCATGATCTGCCGCCTGACAAGCGACGATGGCGGCGAACTGATGCTCAAGAACCTGCGCGCGGGAACGCCGACCATCGACCTGGAGGAGACGTTCGATGAGCCTGTTTCCTGACACGATCGCCGCCGCGCTGGGCGGCGGGCGGGTCGAATGCGCGTTCCTGGTCCGCTTCGATTTCACCACGACGCCGATGCGGCTGTGGCGCGGCAATGGCATGCTCAAGACGAATGACGGCGCGCAGTGGCAGGGCATCGGCAATTTCGGGTCGATGAGCGGCATCGAGCAGGCCGTGAACGGCGAGGCGCCGGAAATGACCTTCGTCCTGTCGGCGATCGACGCCGACATCATGCGGCTGGCGCGGGACGAGTTCGAGGCGGAGGTGAAAGGCCGTCTGGTCTATGTGCTGATGCAGTTTTTCGGTGTGGACGATCCGGACGATCCGGACAATCAGCGGCCGCTCGACAATCCCTATCCCGTCGCCTGCGGTCGATGCCTCAAGCCCAGCTTCAGCCTGACCGAGGAAGGCGACCGATCGGTCACCATCTCGGCCGAAAGCCTGTTCTCGCTGCGCTCACGGCCGAACTGGGCGATGTATACGGACGCCGACCAGCAGCGCCGCTTTCCCGGCGACAAGGGCTTCGAGTTCGTCGGCAGCCTGGTCAACAAGGTGGTGACATGGCCGGACTATTGAGCGCCCGGATCGAGCCGATACTGGCCGACACCATCTGCGCCTGGGCCTCGACGCCCTGCGATCCCTTTCCCTGCGGACAGGATGTCTGGGCTTTCGCCTGTGCGGTCGGCGGCGTGCCGGAACCCGCATTGCCGCCCCATGGCACGCGCCGTGAAATGGCCGCGCTGTTGCGGGCGAAGGGTGGCCTGTGCGCTTACGCGGGCGAGCTGATGCACGGTCTGGGCTGGGAGATTGCCGACCGGCCCGCGCGCGGCGACGTGGGCGTGGTCAATCTGCCGGACATGGGGCTGACCTGCGCAATCTGCCTGTCGGCCGGGCCGCCGCCGCGCTGGATGGTGCGCGGTGACCAGTCGCTGGTCGCGATCCGCACCGTCGCCCTCATCACCTGGAGGGCGCCTTGCCCCAAGCGCTAGCGGCTCTCATCATCACGGCGGTCGGCGCCACGGGACTGGCCGCCGCCGCGATCACGGCGGTGGTGACATTGGGCTTCACGCTCGGCCTGTCGCTGCTCGCCAACCTGCTGTTCGGGCCGAAGCGCCCCAAGCCCACCGACAACCAGTCGATCATCCGGCAATCGGTGGCGTCGCGGAAGCGGCGTTATGGCATCGTCCATGGCGGCGGGCTGATGAGCTTCCTCGAAAGCTATGATGGGCAGCTCGGCATGGTCGTGACGCTCGGCACCGGGGAGGAAGACAGCATCCTGGAGCATCGCATCAACGACAAGAAGGTGACGGTGAACGGCGGCGGTACGGTCACCGAATCGAGTTATCGGGGCGCGATCCACATCTATACGCGGTCGGGGACGGACAATCAGACGGCGATCAGCCAGCTGACCGCGCGCTTCTCGGAATGGACCAGCGCGCATCGTCAGCGTGGCTGCGCCCATGCCGCGATCCTGTGCGACCCGGTCAAGCAGAAATATTTCAGCGACGTCTATAATGGCCAGATGCCGGTCTATAGCCAGATTACCAAGGCGGCGAAGCTGTACGACCCGCGCAAGGACAGCACGGCGGGCGGGGCGGGGTCGCACCGGCTGAACGACAAATCGACCTGGGCATGGAGCGATAATGGCGCGCTGGTGATCGCCGACTATATCGCCCACCCCGACGGCTATGGCCTGGGCTATGACAATATCAACTGGGCCAATATCGCGGCCGAGGCGGACATCGCCGATCAGGCGTGCGTGACGGTGACGGGTGCATCGGTCGCGCGCTGGCGACTTTGGGCCAGCTACGCGCTGGCCGATGACGAGCGGCGGCAGATATTGGCGGACATGCTCAAGGCGGTCGATGGCTTCTGCTGGCAAGGCGCGGACTATAAGTTCAACCTCCATGTGGGCCGCTACGAAGCGCCCGACATCGTCCTGACCGACGATCATATCCGGGCGATGAAGGCGACGATCGGCCCCGAAGCCCAGCAGCGGGTGAGCGCGCTCAAGATGCTCTATACCGAAGCGGCGATCGGCTATCGCGAGCAGGAGAGCGCGACGATCGACGATCCGGCGTCGCCGACCGACCCGAACACCAGCCCGCAGGCGGTGCAGCTCTATTATGCGCCGCACCACAACCAGGCTGTGCGAGTGGGCAAGCTGACCATCGCACGCCTCGGCGACCGCTGGCATATCGACGCCACGCTCAATCTCTATGGCCTCAACCTGCTCGGCCGCCGCTTCTGCCGGTTGGACTCCGCGCAGCTGGGCGTCAGCGCCGACTTCATGATCCAGAGCGGCCTTCAGCTCAACATCACCCCTTTGGAAACGACGATCAGCGTCAGCCTGGCCGAGGTGCGAAGTTCGGACTGGGATTTCGATGCGGCGACCGAGGAAGGCATTCCGCCGATATCGCCAGGCGACGGCGTCGCCACGCCGATCGTCATCCCGGCGCCGACCGGCCTGACCCTGGCCGAGGTGCCCATCGTACTTGGTGCCGGCAATGGCGTCGCGATCGAGGCGAGCTGGGACGAGGGCCGCGCGGATCTCGTCTATCAAGTCCAGTATCGCCCGACCTCGGGCGGGACATGGATGTTGATGAGCGTCGATGAGGATGCGTTCACCGCGCGCAGCGGGCCGGTGGACAGCGGCACGGAATATGAAGTGCAGGTGCGCGCGATGACGCTCGGTTATCGCGCGAGCAACTGGAGTGTCAGCGTGACGATCACGCCGGTCGCGCCGGCCGGTCTCTGGCTGACCGAAGGCGGCGCCCAATGGCTGACCGAGACGGGCGATAAATGGGTTACGGAGGCAGTATAAATGGCGGGCAATCTGAAATCATCGACGGCGACGGTGGCGAGTTCGCTGAGCGGCACGGACCGGGTGATCGGCGCGCAGGGTTACCCGTCCGCGCCGGTCGATGCGGTGTTTCCCCTCTCCGCCCTTGCGACATGGATCATCGCCCAGGTCGTGGCGGCCGCGCCCTCGACGCTCGACACGCTCAACGAACTGGCGGCGGCGCTGGGCAACGACGCGAGTTTCGCAACAACGATGACGACGGCGCTGGCAGGCAAGCAGCCGCTCGACAGCGACCTGACCGCGATTGCCGCGCTCGCCACCACCAGCTTCGGCCGATCTGTCCTCACACTGGCCGACGCTGCGGCGCTCAGGACGCTGGCCGGCGCCGTGATCGGGACGGACGTGCAGGCCTATGACAGCGATTTGGCCGCCATCGCCGCGCTGGCGACGACATCGTTCGGCCGAAGTCTTCTAACCATGGCCGACGCGGCCGCACTGCGCTCGACCGCAGGCACAGCGCCTGCGGTCGAGGTGCTTTCACCGACCAACGGCAGCACGGTCACGCCGTCCAACACAAGCTCGCTATACAAGCGGGTTTATCTCAATCATGGCTCGACGATAGCGACGCTGACCATCAACATGCCGTCATCCCCGGTTGATGGTCAGAGCTTCCAGTTACGCACCGGCGCCAGCTCGGCCGTGACAACCCTTACGATGAGTGGCGGCAGCAACACACTGCGCGCACCGCTCGCCGCGGTGGCGGCCGATGATGGCGGTAGCTGGGAGTTCGTCGCCGCCGCCACGACATGGTTCCGTTCACGCTAATCTGATCGGACCGGACAGCCGTCCGGGGCGAGGCTTCCCCGCGCACGCGCGAGAGAGGAGCTATGACGACGGACAATTTGCTATTGGACACGATCCGGCACAAGCGCGGCGCCACGCTGCGCATACGCCTGCCCTTGCCGATGGCGCCCGATGGCTGGGACATCACGGCCCAGCTGCGGGGCGGCAACATCGTGGAGCCGTTCGATGTGCGGGTCATCGATCCCGCCGCTTTGGGCGCTCCGCCCGGAACCAAAGGCATGGTCGAACTGACAATTGCTGCCGAGCGCACAGTTAACTGGCCGATCCGGCTCATGCAGTTCGACTTCCGTGGCACACTGGGCGACGAAGTCGTCTATTCGCGCACCGGCGGCGTGATCATCGACCAGGAGGTCACAAGGCCATGAGCGACGTCAACTATGGCGGCGGCCAGATCGGTCCGTCGGCGTATGAATCCTATGTCGCGCTTATGAGCGAGGCCGGTGAAACGCCGTTGCCACTGGCCGACTGGCTCGCCCGGCCTGAGCAGATCGCGACCGAGGCGGCGGCCGCCGTTGTCGACAAGATCGCCGAGGCAGATATCAAGATCGCGGCGGTGGTCGCTGCAACCAGTGGCGCGCAGCAGGTGATCGACGATGGCGCTTTCGTGCTCACGGCGAGAAACGAGGCTGAGGTTTTCCGTGACGATGCAGAGCAAGCCAAGCTCGACGCGCAAGATGCGGCCGACGGCATTCGCGAATATCCGAGTGATCGCGATGGCCCTACGCACTATGGCGTTGTGGTCGGCGACAACGGCCAGGGCTTCATAGTCGATCTTCTGAAGCTTCAGCCTATTATACGGTCGATCACGGTATCCTATTCATCGGACCGCGATCGTGAGGGGGCGATACTTCCCTTACTCGGATCACGAAGCGGCGTCTCCGCCTTCGGCTTCAATCTGATCACACAGCGTTTTCGCCTGCCGCGTTTCGAGCAGGCGCCTAGCAGAGATCGCGACAGCGGTTCTGAATGGCTGTCGCTCCTTGGCGACCGCACCGCCGCGACCGCCTTGGGCTACAGTGCTATTTTGGGCGGCTTTGCCATGCCGCGGCTGCTTCTGACCGAAGGCCGCGACCGCGACAGCAGCGCCGGAATTATATCGATGCTGCGCGATCGTCCGGGCGCTTTAGTGCTGGGCTATGATTTGGTTCGCCAGCGCAGTCTTGCCGCGCCGATCCTTCGGCGCGTCTCAACCGATCGGGATAAAGGGCCACGCCTGCCCCTGATCGAGGGCCAGAACAGAAGCGCAGCGCTGGCCTATGACGAAGCCCGTGCGGCGCTGGCGTTTCGCACGGTCGTGCGCGCGGCGAGCACCGATCGCGACAAGGGCGCCGTGCATCCGGTGATGGGCGACGGCCAGCGCGCGTTGATCGGCTATGACGAAGGCGAGCGTGCCTTGGTGGCGCCGCCGATGCTGCGCCGCCGTTCGTCCAGTCGCGACAATGGCAATCATATATTCCCGCTTCTCGCCAGCCGCTCGGGCAGCGGTCCGCTGGTTGTTGATGAGCTGGAAGGCGGGATTGACCTGGTGCCGACCAGGGCGCTGCGCCAGCGGCTGGAATATCATTCGCCGGCCGAGTTTCTCGGGCCGCACCGGGCGTTCAACGTGCGTCTCGGCCGGCTGTTTCGCTACGCGTCGATCCAGGAAGCCGATGGCTATGTCGGCGATGTCCGTCAGCGCTTGACCGGCTCCACCGCCGCCATTGCGGATGCCGGCGACAATGTGGTGGATCTGATTCAATATCAGGGGCAGTCGAATGCTGGCGACGGGTCGATTACCGGCCAGTTGATCACCGGCGTGCCCGGCCCACGGCATTTGATTGTGACGGACGGCTGGTACAGCTATGGCGACAGCGCGATACCGGCATCGCCCGCTGCTGCCGATTTTTCCGGCATGCCGATGCCAAGCTACGGCGGCGCCATCGGCCAGCTGCCGGCCGCGCTCATGGTCATGGCGGCATATGATCTCGACCGTCGCGACACCTCGCGCCGCGTGCCGCCGATGAGCGTTGCGACAAATTGGCGCGGCTCAGATCAGCTCGATAAATTCTTTCCGGCGACCGCCAGCCGTTTCAACCACGAAAACGCCCTCGAAGCGGCTCGACGCGCGCGGGCGGTAGCGCGGCTTTACAGCTGCACGCTGCGGCACGACTTCATTTTCATCCAGGGTGAGGCTGGCGCGGTTGGCGATTACTATACGACGCTGAACAGCTATCTCGACACGGTCGTTCCTCTCTACGGCACGAACAAGGGTTCCGGCGACGCGGCCTACAAGGTGTTCATCCTCCAGACCAATTCGACCAGCTCGGGCGCGGCCTATGACGCCGCTGCGCTGGCGCAGCTCAGGGTCGGACGTGAGCGCTATGCAGCCGGTGTGACGACGCTCGCCAGCGTCATGTATGACGGGCCACTAGAAGATCAGGCCGGGCCGGACATCCATGGCAGCGTGCTTGGCCGCATGATCGTTCATGAGCGGGTCGCGCTGGCGCGGGAGTTCGTGCGTCGCAAGGCCACCGCCTTCCATCCGACGTGGCCAGTGGCTGGCGGGATGACGGCTGTGGGCAATGTCGTCACCGTGCCGATCAGTCTTGCCACGGGCGCGCTGGCGCTCGCGATCGACACTGACCGCGTCGCGGCTGTCGATAAATATGGCTTCGTCTGGAGCCGCCCCGGTGGCGGCGGCCCGACAGTCAGCAGCGTGGCGATCAGCGGCACGAACATATTGGTCACGCTGTCAGGCGCTCCCGCCTCTGGCGACAGGCTTCGCTATGCGCTCGACAACACCAACCCGCTCGAAACCTGGGCGGGCGGTCGCGGGCAAATCTACGCCACCACAGACGTAGCCAGCCCCTTCGCTGCGCGAGGCTTCAACGTCCCGGCAACCATTCGTCAACCGCTCGTCCGCTTCGAGGAGACCTTATCATGACAGACGCCGTCGTCACTTTGACCCAGAATATCTCCGGCCCGACGGTCAAGGGGCTATACGAACGCATTGTCGCAGGTGACTTCGGTGCCGGCATCACATGGTTTCAGACCAATCCGGCGCTGGTGACAAAAGACCCGACCTCGGCCGCCGTGAGTGCGGTCAACCCCAAGGTGGGAACTGGCATTTCCTATCTTCAGGGCACGACGTCTTCTCAGCCCATTTTCTGGGAGAGCCAGTTCGGCGGCTTCCCTGGCTTCAAATTCGATGGCGTCGATGACAGGCTCATCACCGCATGGACTGGCGCCCCGAGCCGCTCGGGCGTTTGGGGCATGGCGGTCGTTTTTCGCCTTCCGGCCCCTTCCGCTCAGGTCACGGTGCTGGGCAGCTGGACGTCATCGAATGTTGGCACGCTCGTATATGTAACGACGGGCGGGGCGCTCTACGTCCAGCATGGCACCGGCCTGCTGGCATGCGGCAGCGTCAGCTACGGCAAGCCGATAGTCCTGCTCTTTGGGTCCGATGGCGACAACCTGTTCGCGCGCGTCAATGGCAAAGATTATGCGTCGATCGCTCACAACAATGCCGCATCGACGCAGGGGTGGGTGTTGGGTAGTCTTAACTCTGCCGGCGCTCAGCCCTTTAACGGTTCGCTCGGAGATGTCATTTTCCTGCCATTCGTGCCCAGCCTCAATCTGGATTTCGTGGATGCAATCGAGAGCTATTCGGTCAAACACTATGGCGCGCCGATGGCCTGGCTCTGACGTGTCGTTGCACGTCTGAGGCGGTTCTCAGACGATGATTTCAAGCGTCTGAGATGCGTGTGAATCCAAGGTGCCGAGGTGGACCATCGCGCCGCGGCGGTCCTGTCCGCACGCGATGGTTGATCGCTATTGCGCGGCGCTTTTAGTGCTCCAGAAACTCTTGTCCAAGACTCCAGAAACTCTTGTCGCGCTACAATTATCTCTACATCGCGCATCCTCCACTCCCTGACCCTCTCATCCCATGACGGAGCGACACATGAATCCAAATGCGAACGCGCGGCAGCCCGAGACAGAGCCGGGCATCGCGTCTGCCGAAGACGGACTGGTGATCCTCGACGGGCCAGATGGCGTGGCCGTGACCATGACGCCCGATGCGGCGTCTGGCACCGCCAAGAGCCTGCTCGCCGCAGCAGACAGGGCGAGGGGCCAACGCGCGGGAGGAAATGGGGAATGACGCCAGACAATGCGGGGCAGGGTTGGCGGTCGGCTGGTGCTGCGCGATGCAGCGGCGCTGCAAACTCCTCCTAATCCTTGTTTTTTTGCGTAGATTGCCGGGACGCTGCGTGTCCGCTTTGGTTTTCCCGATAGGCCCGACCATGGCCGGGCGTATGTTCGATCGAGAGAATGTCGATGTCGATATTAGAAGGTCATCGCCGCCGTCGTCCCTGAGCATAACGGCGAGCTGACAATCGGTCTTACGACATGGCTGGCACCGGCGTTGCTTCTTCAATGCGACCCGTCCTCAATCGAGCGGAGCGGGCCTGGGCTATCTCGCGCATGCTTTGCGGCGGCACGCCGAACACCCGAAGGAACGCGCGGCGCATCCGGTCGGCGCTGCCAAAGCCGACCTGACGGGCGATCGCCGATGGTGGCATGTCCGACCGGCCGACAAGCGCCAGGGCGGCTTCGAGCCGGATGCGCTCGATCGCCTTGGCCGGGGTTTGGCCCAATGCCGTGGTAAAGGCGGGAACGAAGTTGCGCGGGTGCATGCCCAGATGTTCCGCCATCTGCTCGACCGATAATGTTTCACAAAGGTTCTGCCGCGCCCAGTTGATGAGGCCTTTGAACCGTTCGTCCCCATCCATGATCTGGCCGTCGCTGGTGCTGTGCCGGTGATGGCTCAGCAATTCGCGCGTGGCGCGTCGGGCGGCGTCATGGCCCAGATCCTCGTCGATGATCCTCTGGGCGATATCGGCGCCGCCCATGACCGAGGTGGATGTCCAGAACTTGCCGTCCCGGACGAGGAATTCGTCGCCTTCAATCTGGATCGACGGGTACAGATCGGCCAGTTCGCCGTTTAGCGACCAGTGGGTCGTGACCCTGTGTCCCGCCAGAACGCCCGATGCGGCCAGCACCACCGTTCCGCTGGAAATGGCGGCGACATGACGGCAATGGGCGCTTTGATCCCTGATGAACGCGGCTATCGCGGGCGAGCGTTCCGCTTCGAAGCAGGCATAACCGCCGCTGATGAACAGAATGTCGAGCCGGCCGACTTCGTCAAAGGCCATCGTATCGACGCACACCCCGGCGGACGAACGAACCAGCTTCCCCTGTTCCGACAACAGCAGCGCGCGATAGACCGGAGCGCCATAGCCCGGCACGGCCTCGAAAATGGAAAGCGGGCCGGCGACATGCTGAAGCTGGAAGCCTTCATGCACGACGAATCCAATCGTAAATGTCACTGCCGTTCCTCACCATCCCCCGAGCCGCCAGCATTCTCCGCGCTGTGCTGACCCCGCCCGACTATGTCGTTTCGCGGGGTGGGATGCAAGGACGAGGCGCGCGCCCGCCAGCCTGCACACGAAGGAACCCGTGGCCTGCGGCCCGGTATGACGATTCCGGCAGGCCGCCGATTTAGGACTGGATTTTTTGCCCAGTTGACCCACCGGGCGGCATAACCGATCCTGATGGAAATATAGTATGGAGAACAGGATGTCGGATAATTCTGAACAGGCAAAGTCGTGGGGGCTTCATGTGGATGAAGCCGACAGATTTGCCGGTCTATTTTACTATTCGATTGACGATCTCCATTCCATTCCTACGCAAGAATTGCAGGAAATTGCTCTTAGCGGTTTGCGTGAGCGGTTCGAGAATTTAAAGTCGAAACTTCCCATGTTGGGAAAGCTGGCGGATGAGCAAGGCGTCGACCAAATATCTGACATCAACGACGCCGCGAAGCTGCTGTTTCAGCATTCGATTTATAAGTCCTATCCGGTCAGTTTCGTCGAAAAGTCCCAGTTCGATCGTCTGACCAAATGGCTGTCCGGTTTTACGACGGCGGATCTGTCAGGCCTGAACTTCGATGGTGTCGAAACCATCGATGACTGGATCATGATGCTGGATGCGCAGACAACGGTGCGGGTTCTCCATTCGGGGGGCACATCGGGCAAATTGTCGTTCCTGCCGCGCGGCACCGCTGAAACCGACCTGATGGTCCAGGGCTGGCGCCTGCTGCACGAGGGGTCCGGTCCCGATGTGCCGCCGATGGACGAAGTGCCCGTCATCTTCCCCGCCTACCGGACCGGGGCATTCGCGCAGCAGCGCATGTTCAACCGGATGGTTGAAACGGTATTCGGCGGCGATCAGTCCATGCTTGTTGCTCTGAACGACGGGCGAATGAGCGCTGATGCGCTGTCGCTTGGCGGGCGGCTGCAACTCGCCGCGCAGAAGGGCGAACTGGGCGAGGTGCGTCTTTCGCCCGCGCTAATCGCGCGGCGGGACGAATATGTCCGCAGCATGACCGAAGCCCCCACCCGCATGAGCGATTTCATCGACGCCGTCGCCAAATCGCTCGGCGGGCGTCCCGTGGCCATGCTGGCATGGGTCGGCCAGTTGTACGATCTTGCGCAGGCCGGACTGGACCGGGGCCTGTCGAACATCTTTGCCCGCAACAGCAACATCATGTTCGGCGGCGGTTGGAAAGGGCGCACACCGCCGGAAAACTGGGAAGCGGTCATCACCGGATTTCTGGGCGTCGACAAAATCCGCGACGGTTATGGCATGACCGAATGTATCGCCTCGGCACGGTCGTGCGAACATGGTCACTATCACATCTACCCGTTTCAGATCCCGTTCGTGCTCGATCCCGCGACCGGCGAGCCTTATCCGCGAGAGGGCCAGCAGACCGGCCGGTTCGGCGTGTTCGACCTTGGCGCCACGACCTATTGGGGCGGGTTCCTGACGGGGGACAAGGTGACGGTTTCGTACGAACCCTGCGCGTGCGGCCGCACCACGCCGATGGTGATGGCGAACAGCATCAGCCGGTACAGCGAAGCGGAAGGCGGCGACGACAAGATCAACTGTGCCGGCGCGCCCGAAGCGCATGACAATGCCCTGGCCTTTCTGATGGCTTCGGTGGAGGACTGACATGACGCAATATAAAGTGCCGCTCGTCATCCGGGGCAGGGTGATCGAAGACTATGACGCGCATTTCGGCGGGCGCGATGGCGCCACCGAACTCGTGACGCCATCGGTGGGCAAATATATGTCCGAACTCGCGCTGACCCGGCCATCGGCCATGAGCGACCTCTACGCCATCAGTTTCGAGGACATACTCGACTATCTCGAAGAACTGGGGACGCGACTGCATCTGAGGGCCAACAGCTATGTGCAGGACGCGCTCGACCTCTCGTTGCACACCTCGGGCCTTTCCGAAGGCATATTGCGGGACTGCTACGCCAATCTCCACAAGCTGTTCGCAAAGGAACAGTGGCGCCAGACGGTCGACAGGACCATCGGCATCGATCATGTCGAGGGATGGGTCGAACATGCCATCGGCAATGGCGGGCGCGCCGCGATCCGGGCCTTTGGCGCGCGCAGCGTGCATGTCATCGCGGGCAATGTGCCACAGGTCGCGGCCATCACGATCGCCCGCAATGCAGTGACGCGCGGCGACGCCATCATCAAGACGCCGTCCAACGATCCGCTGACTGCATCGGCCATCGCCAGAACGATGATCGACATGGCGCCCGATCACCCCCTGACCCGGCACCTGAGCGTCGCCTACTGGAAGGGCGGCACGGAAGCCGTCGAAGAGCGGTTGTATCGTCCCGCCAACATTGAAAAGATCATCGCCTGGGGCGGCTTCGCGTCGATTACGCATATCTCGAAATATCTGCAACCCGGCATCGACCTCATCACGCTTGATCCCAAGCTGTCCTCGACGATCCTCGGTCGGGAGACGTTCGTCGATGAAGCGACGATGCGCGCCGCCGCCGCCCTGGCAGCGCTGGATGTCGGCGTCTATAATCAGGAAGCCTGTTCGAACGCGCGGGTCATCTATGTCGAAAGCGGCACCGATCAGGCGGGCCTCGACAAGGCCAATGCCTTTGGCGAAATGCTGAACGAGGAAATCCGGGCGTTGCCCCCGCATTTCAGCGGCCCGGCGGTGCGCATGGAGCCGGCATTGGAAGCGGAGATGAGCGCGCTCCGCCTTGGCAGCGCCTGGCATAAAATTTACGGCGGCGGGCGCGAAGGCGCGGTTGTCGTGTCGCAGATGGACGAGCCGGTGGATTTCGCCAAGCTCCTCGCCAATCGCGTCGCCAACGTAGTGCCCGTCGACGACCTGGAAATTCCCGTCCGCGCGGTGACTGCCTATACCCAGACGATCGGCATCTACCCTGAAGCGTTGAAGGCGCAATTGCGCGACCGCCTGTCGATCCACGGCGCCCAGCGGATCGTATCCCTCGGCGGGTCCGGCTCGCCGGTATTCACCGGGCCGCAGGACGCGATCGAACCGATGCGCCGGATGTGCAAGTGGATCATCGATGAGAGCCGCCCGGAAAGTTACCTCAAACAGGTTCTCGTCAGGGAAGACGAGGGGGAACTGGCATGAGCGGCGCCCAGTCAGTCCTGCTCACCGGCGCAAGCAGCGGCATGGGCAAAATCATCGCGGAGGTGCTTGCGCTGCAAGGATTTCGGGTGTTCGCCGGTATGCGCGATGTGCATGGGCGCAATGCCGGGAATGCGGCGCACCTGCATGCGATCAGCGCCCCGCATCCGATCGTCCCGTTCGAAATCGACGTCACGGATGACTATTCCGTCATCAGGGGCGTCCATGAGGTGCTGGATCAGATATCCGATATCGACATATTGATTAACTGCGCCGGGCTGATGTCCGCCGGTCCGGTCGAGGCATTTTCCGCCGACCAGTTCAGACTGATCCTTGAAACCAATCTCCTCGGTCCGTTTCGGCTGTATAAGGCCGTGCTGCCCAATATGCGCGCGAGGAAGTCCGGCCTCATCATCACGATCGGCTCGGTGAGCGGGCGGGTGATTGCGCCGGGGTTGGGAATTTACACCGCAAGTAAATTCGCCCTGGAAGGACTGGCGGAATCGCTGGGCTATGAGGTTTCCGGCCTCGGCATAGACACGGTCATCGTCCAGCCGGGGCCGTTCGCCACCAATTTGGCGACCAACCAGATCGGACCCGCTGACCAGACGGTCGTCAGTGAATATGGCGACAATGGCCGGTTGGATACTATTCTGGGCGAACGGCTCTGGCCGCTGCTCGAAGCGTCCAAAATTTCGCTCGATCCCCGCGATGTCGCCGATCTCGTGCTGGATTTGATCCGGATGGAACCGGGCCATCGGCCGATCCGGACGACAGTGGGCATGGATGCGGGTGCTTCGAGGATGAACGCGTTCACCGAAGAGGTTCAGCGGGACTATCTGCGGACCGTTGGTTTTGAAGGGCTGGCGCGCATGCAACGCTGATCCTGAGCATGCACGCTCTCAAAAAGAGATCGCATGGGCAACATCCAATACGGTCGGAATAGCGTCGGCCGCCAACGACCAGTCTTGCTCAAAATAATAATGTGAAAAACATGGGGAGAGGTTTCATGATCAGGAGTTACTTGTCTAAAAGCAGCCGGTGCGGCTATGCCATGGCTGCATTGATGTCGACGTCGGCACTGGCCCAGCAGCCCGCTTCCGCGACGCAACCGGCCTCCACCGGAGCAACCCTCGAAGATATCGTCGTTACCGCCCAAAAGCGCAGCGAAAACCTTCAGGATGTTCCGATCGCGGTCTCCGCCGTGACCGAGCAAGGTTTGACCAACGCGAATATCCGCAGCACCGTGGGCCTTCAGGTCGCCGTGCCGGGCCTCGTCGCCTATCAGACCGTGACGTCCTTCCAGCCCTTCATCCGCGGCGTCGGCAGCAACATATCGAGCGTCGCCTATGAAAGCCCGGTCGCCGTCTATCTGGATGGCGTCTATCTCTCCTCCAAATCATCGGCGCTGTTCGATCTGGGCACGATCGACCGGATCGAGGTCATCAAGGGGCCGCAGGGCACCTTGTTCGGCCGCAACGCCACCGGCGGCGCGGTCAATGTCGTCACGCGCCAGCCCGGCGATCATCTCGAATATGGGGCTGAACTTGGCTATGGTCGCTATCACGAAGTAGCCGCGAAGGGCCATGTCTCGGTGCCCATCACCGACACGCTCCGATTGGCGGTGTCCGGCTCGTACCGGAATGACGACGGCTATATCAAGGATATCGTCGGCGGAGGTACGGTCGGCGACGTCAACAACTATGCCGCCATGGCCAAGCTGTCATGGGCGCCGTCCGATCGTTTCGATATGGAGGCGACCTATCTTCGCTACAGGACCGACAATAATGCTGGCGTTCTGACGCATAATATAAAGGGGATGCATGTCGCTTTCCCCGCCGGGACCATCAATGCGACAGGAGACTATCAGTCATCCTTCGATTTCGTGCCCGACATATCGTCCAAGGCCCAGATTGCCATCGGCAAGGTTCGCTTCGGGGTGTCCGACGGGATCGACCTGATATCCACGAGTGCCTATCAGGATGCCAGAGCCACGATCACGGTCGATGCGGATCGCACATCTGCCCCCAGCCAGTTCGCGTTTCAGGCCGAACGAAGCCGGACATTTTCGGAAGAACTGCAACTGTCATCAAATGGTGGCGGTAAGCTCACATGGATACTGGGCCTGTTTTATTACAAGAATGTCGCAAGGATTGAGCCGTCGGCCTTCAGCGTCGGCGTGTCCGCTGGTTTCGACCCGGCATCGCTGTCGGGAAAGCCGTTCGTCGCGCCCTATTTCTCGCCGACGCGCGCCCGGATGCCGACCGAAGCGAAGGCCGCTTATGCACAGGCGACCTATAGTTTGACCGACAGCGACCGGATCACGGTTGGCCTTCGCTACAGCGCTGACCGCAAAGGGCTGCGCAACCAGAATTATTATGTCGATACGACCGGCACCGAAATCCCGATCGCGGGCAGGAGCGCGGACACGCACCAAAATTTCAGGAAGCTGACCTGGCGTCTCGCCTACGATCACAAGTTCAACGACGATATACTGGGTTATCTGAGCTACAACCGGGGCTTCAAAAGCGGCGGTTATGTGCCGACCGCGTTTGCGACGGCGGCGGGGCAACCGGCTGCCCTCAATCCCGAAGTGCTCGACGCCTATGAAATCGGCCTGAAAAGCGAGTTGTTCGATCGAAGGGCGCGCCTTAATATCGCGGGCTTCTTCTACAAATATAATGATATCACCGTCCAGTTCGTCGATCCCGTCACCGTGCAGAGCCAGTTGCGCAACGCGGCCAAATCCGAAATCTACGGCGTCGACAGCGACCTGACCGTTGCCGTCAACGACCAGATCAACCTGCGGGCGTCGGCCACTTATCTCCACGCGGAATATAAGAAGTTCGAAAACGCCGCGGTCTTTGTACCGGGGCCGTCCGGCGGCGCGGTCGCGATCAGTCGGGATGCGTCGGGCGCCGACCTCACCTTTGCGCCGAAATGGACCGTCAGTCTCGGTTTCGACTATAAGACATTCTTGTCGGGAGGCTCGTCGATCCTGTTCAGTTCGTCCTATTATTATAATGCGGGCTTCGACACCCAGCCACTTAAAGGCCCGCTGTCGATCCCGTCCTGGTCGAATGTCACCGCATCGCTGACATGGCGGGCGGCGAACGAAAAATATTTCGTTCGCGTCTGGGGCGACAATCTCACGAATGAAAAACGCCCGATGTACACATTTGGCAACGGCTTTGGATTTTCCGAGGTGTTCGCCAAGCCGGTGACTTATGGCGCGACGATCGGCTTCAACTTCTGATCGACCGGGGGCGGGCGGTCGCGTGTTCGACCGGCCGCCCTTAAGGTGCGATGATAACGTTGAGCGCCGCGAGGAGGCGGTCCGGGCAGGAGAGGTGCAGTCATGAACAATGCCGCAAGCGACGCTATCCCTTTTGCCGCAGCGTCCCCCGCCGGGGATGAGTTCCGTCGCGGATGGCGCATACTGGTTCCGTCGATCATCGGCTGCGCCTTTTGCATGGGAACGCTCGCGACCATAAGCATCGGGCCGTTCGTGACCTCGCTCGGCCACGATATGGGCTGGAGCAGGACACAGGTTCAAACCTCGCTCCTCTTCGGCCAGGGCTTCAGCAGCCTGGGTGTCATAGTCACCGGCTTTCTGCTCGAAAAGTTCGGGGCCAGACGGGTGGCCCTTGTCGGTCTGCTCGCGACCGCGCTGGGATTGGCGCTGACCTCGTTCGTCCAGTCGATCGGCCAATTTTACGCGGTCATGGCGTTGACCGCATTGATCGGCGCAGGGGCGGGCGCCATCACATGGTCGCGAGCGGTCACGCGCTCCTTCGATCGCAGCCGGGGTATCGCGCTGGCGATCGTGCTGTCCGGGGCGGGGCTTGCGGGCGTGTTCCTGCCCTCCTTCCTCGCTTGGGTGATCGGTGGCTATGGCTGGCGCGCAGGTTATCTCGCGCTGGCCTGCCTGCCTGCTCTCGTGGCGGTGCCAGCGGTGTATTTCATGTTCACGCCGGATGAGAGCAGGCACGGGCCGACGCCGCTACCATCGTCCGGCCCGGTGTCATCCGTTCGCGCCACGACGATCGGCATATTCGGGCAATACCGCTTCTGGGTATTGCTGACCTCGATTTTCTGCATTTATTTCGCCATTTCCGGCGTCATGCCGAATTTCATTCCGGCGCTGACGGATCAGGGCTTCACGCTTGAACGCGCGGCGATGGCCCAGGGGGCATTCGGCGCGTCCCTGATCGTTGGCCGCCTTGCCGTGGGGCTGCTGGTGGACAGATTCTGGGCGCCGGGTGTCGGCGCGATGTTCCTGGCGCCGCCCGCGCTGGGCTGTCTGTTGCTGACATCGGACCCCTCCCTTATGTCGGCCATCATGGCGGCGACGCTGATTGGCCTCGCCACGGGCGCTGAACTGGATCTTCTGGCGCTCCTCACCTCCCGTTATTTCGAACAGAGTGTGTTTTCCCGCATATATTCCTGGATCTATGCGGCGGCGGCCTGCGCGGGCGCGATCAGCCCCATGCTGTTTTCATGGATGCAGGAACGGACCGGCAGTTACAGCGTCAGCTTTTACGTAACGGCCATCCTGTTTCTGGTGGGTGGTGGCCTGCTGTTGACGATGGGACGGTATCTGGCGGCGCAACCGCATCGAGCGCGATGAAACTCCGTGAAACTGGCTTGAGCTGCTCACGCGCAGCAACCCCCATTCGATCCACAATCTTCAGGAGACCTCGGATATGAAATATGCGCCCGATCGCCGAAAATTCCTGATAACCGGCATGGCGGCGGCATCCGCCGGGATCGCGGCCCAGTGCCTGCCCGCGCAGGCGAGCGCAGATGGCCGGCGTCCGATCGGGGTCGATGACCCTCGCCTCCCGCACGGCCTCACGGTGGATTACGCTCCGCTGCACCACGAGATTGTAGATTATGATTTCTACAGCCTGGAGAACATGCCCCGGCTGCACTTCCGGGGGCCGCGTTTCGATCCGCGCGCGGCGGCCACGGGCAGCTTTTTCACGAGCTTCGGCTCGGCCCATACCCTCGGGGTGCTTTCGCCTGTTACCTATACGCAGATCCTTGCCGGCAAGCTCGGCATGCCTGGCTGGAATACGGGCGTGGGCGGGATATCGGCGGCCTTCTATAACGCCCATCCGGCGATCATCGACTATGCCAATCGCGGGAAATTCGCGATCGTTCAGGTGATGTCGGCGCGGCTGGCGAGCAATGACCGCATCCAGACCACGCCTGCGGCGCAGACAGTGTTCGATAGCCGGCACGGCGATATGGTCGAGCCGGAATTGGCCTGGGCGCGGATCGAGAAGGAAGAGCCGGAAAAGCTGGACATCTATATCGCCCAAAGTCGTGCCTCATGGGCACGCGATTATGAAGAGCTGCTGCGCGCTTTGACCGTGCCGACCCTTCTCCTATGGTTCGCGGCCCGCCCGATCGAGGCGGGGGGCAGATCGATCAGGCAGGTCGGGTCCACGGCGGCGACCGCTTTCCCGCAATATATCGACAGAAGCGATGTGCAGAAGATCCGTGATCGCGCCGACGCGCTGATCGTGTGTGTCACCTCACGCGGCAGCGGTTATCCCCTTGTAAGCCGCTTTACCGGCAAGCGCGCCACTGTCACATACCCGACCGTCCATCAGGTCGAAGATACCAACAGCTACTATCCCTCGCCCGAAATGCACGAGGACGCCGCCGTAGCGCTCGAGGCGGTCCTGCGGGATATGAAATTGCCGCCATTGCGCTGATGATCGCTCCGTACCGATGATTTGGGGGGGGGCGAAATAATCTGGTCTCGACGGCCTGCAATGGCGCCGTACATAATATTGCCGCAATTGCGCTGCGGCTACGGACGGGTGGCCGAGGAAGCCGCAGTAGCTCCGCAAACGCGTATTCATTTCCCACGACAAACCTCACGGACCACTGCTGCAAACCTTGGCGCGAGCAGATGGATCCTCCGGCGGCAGTTTTTTGCTCAATTTCGATCGAGCGGTTGTGAAATTGCCTAAATGAGCAGCACTCATAACCATCATTATGATTAGTCGATTGAGTTCGATCGTCCAGCTCATATCCTGACAGATATAAAAGCCTGAGAAGTTTGGCTGAGAGGGGTGGCAATGGGCTCAAAAAATACGCGGAGCGCGCATCCGCTGCAGCATCTGCGCATGCAGGATGATATTGTCCGCAGCAGAAGCTGCCCGCCAGCCATGACGATGCCCAATGTTGAGAGCGTCGCCGTGGTGTCTGTGCAGCATCACCATATGCCTTTTTTGGGTCTGCACCGGCGTGCATATCGGCGCAAAACCGTTTTCGATATCGAGCTAGGATCAAATGATGAATGAGAGGGGGATGTTTGACCTCCGGTCTATCCTGGATTCCGCTGTATGCGATCCCTGCACGTTCGATCCTGATTTCCCGCCTGAACAGTTCGTCACCCATTTCATCAGCCAAGGTTCCGTCGTCCACGCGACGGTATGGATCGCGGAGGGGCGCGAGCCAAAAGGCACTGCCATCCTTAGTCCGCAGATGTTCGGCGGCGACCGGCTTGAAAGCGTCATCATTCCGCTGATGACGGCCGGGATCAATGTGATGACCTTTCATCCGCGCGGCATGTGGGACAATCAGCATATTTATACGCTGACAGGGTCGATCGACGATCTGCTGGCCGCCGCGGCCTATGTCCGCTCGACCGTCGATGGCGATATCACGACCCCGCAAGGCAAGCCCTGGCGCACTGACGCGACCCGCATTGCGGTTATGGGGCTGAGCGGCGGCGGCGGCAATGTCAGTATCGCCGCCTGCGCCGAGGATCCGCTGATCCAGTCGGCGATTGCGGTGGCGCCCGCGAACCGATCCGCCCCGCTGCTGCCTGAAATCATAGCCAGCATGGAGCCGGTGAAAGCCCGGACCGCCGGCAGGGTCGACGTCGTCGCGACGATGAACGCCATGACGCCGGCTGAGAACGACCGCATGAGTCCCATTTTTCAAGCGCCGCGCATGGTCGATAAAAACATGCTGCTCGTCGGCGGAGCGCGTGACGTCGTGTCGCCGCTGGACGAAGCCCACAGGCCGATCGCGCGGGCGATGCGCGATGCCGGCGTGCGCGGGTTCGACGAGGTGATTTTAGACGGCGATCACAGTTTTCTTACGAAGCGGATCGCTCTCGCTTGCCTAATGATCGAATGGTTAAGGAAAAGATCTGGATTCTAGGAATTAGAAATAGATTAGAATATTAATTATGTAGGTTATTCGCCTTGTTTGGGCTGATATTCATTATTAGTAAGAGTTTATTTTTTTGTCATTCAACAAAATTATTAGGGTGATGATATTGTTGCATCATGGAATGAAAATTATTCATTAGACGAATAATTCGGGTCGCGCATATATAAATATATAACAGGAGGGGAACGCTATGATTAATTCAGCCATAAGATCGGCTCTGCTCGTCACGTCCGCGCTCGCTACCTTGGCGCCGTGCGTTGCCGGGGCGCAGGATCGCGCCAATGTGCGCAATGTCGTGTCTGCCGACGACATCATCGTTACCGCACGCAAGCGCGACGAGACGTCGATAGCGGTTCCGGTCGTGCTGACCGCGGTCACCGGGGCGGAACTGACGCGGCGCGGGATCGCCAGTGCCGACGCGATTGCGCAGCTGGTTCCCGGCCTGACGATCCTGGGCGCCGGCGGCTCCACCCAGGGCGGTACGATCGCGCTGCGCGGCGTGTCCGGCCCCGACACCAATCCGCTCGGCGACCAGGCGATATCGTTCAACATCGATGGCGTTCAGGTGGCGAAGTCGAGCGTTCGCCGTCTGGCATTCATGGATCTCCAGCAGATCGAGGTGCTCAAGGGGCCTCAGTCGCTGTTCTTCGGCAAGAACAGTCCGGGCGGCATCATTTCGATCCGCAGCGCTGATCCGACGCCGAATTTCCAGGCCAAGGCGTCCGTCGGCTATGAGTTCAACGCCCATGAGTGGCGCGGCGAAGGCTTTGTGTCCGGCCCGCTGACGGACACGCTTGGCGCGCGCCTCGCCATTTATGGTTCGGACATGCGCGGCTGGGTGAAAAGCGTCGTCCCGGCGGACAGCATCGACCCGCCGTTCCACCGCTATGGTCCGCGCAACAGTGAATGGGCCGTGCGCGGCACGTTGAAGTTCGATCCGACCGATGCGTTCAGCGCTCGTCTCAAGATTGCCTATGGCAAGCTCAAGGGCGCCGGTCCCACCGCCAATGCGCAGATCGTCAACTGCCCCACTGGAACGGTGCAGCTCGCCGGAGTGGTCAGCGACTGTAAAGCCGACAACAAGGTCAATCGCACCGACAATGTCAGCACGGCCTTTACGCCCTATGAGGCGAACTTCGGCGACGGTCATACCTGGTCGAAGCAAAATCAGATCCTTGCCGGGCTTGAACTGAACTATAAGCTTAGTGACTCGATCAATTTGACGTCCGTGACAGGCTTTTACAAAGTTGATTTCAGCGCCGTCGATCATTTCGGGACCTACCCTGTCGTGCCGATCCTGATGTATGGCTTCAGCTTCGGTCTGCCGCAGTTTCCGGCCAACTATTTTTACAAAAACAGAGAGGTTTCGGAAGAGCTTCGTCTGAGCAGCGACTTTGACGGTCCGCTGAATTTCACCGTCGGCGGGATCTATTCCGACACGCGGTCAACCACCGGCACCCATGCCTTTATCAATCGGGACAATCCGTTCGAACTGGTCCAGTCCCGCACGACGCAGGACGGCACCGCCTATTCGATGTTCGGCCAGGCCCGCTTCGACGTGACGTCGCAATTGGAGCTGTCGGCGGGCGGACGCTATTCGCATGAAAAGAAGACGCTCCCCATCACCCTTGCGGATCTGACGTCTTCGCGGGTCAACCCGATGACGCCCTATGTAACGCCGGTGGACAAGGTTTCGTTTAACGATTTCTCGCCGGAAATTACCGCGACTTACCGGCCCACGGAGAGGCTGACCCTCTTTGGCTCCTTCAAGAAGGGCTTTTTGTCGGGCGGCTTCAATGGCAGCACGTCAACGCCCGGCGTCGCGCTTGATTATGCCCCGCAGAAGATCAAGGGTTTCGAAGGCGGCGTGAAAGCATCATTGCTCGACGGTGCGCTGCGCACCAATCTGTCGGTCTTCAACTATAAGGTGACCGGCCTGCAAATTACCGCGTTCGAGAATGCAATCGGCACGATCCGCAACGCAGGCGGTGTGCGGACCAAGGGCATCGAGTTCGACATGAACTATCGCACCCCGGTCGAAGGACTGACTCTCAGGGGCGCTCTGAGCTATAATAAGGCCAATTATCTCAGCTATTTCGGGCCGTGCTGGCGGGGGCAGTCGCAGGCGCAGGGCTGCGACTTCCGGGCGATCGGCGGCGGCAATTCCCGCCCGATCCTGCCGGGCGAGACGGGTAACAATCAGAATCTGGCCGGGCGGCAACTCATCAACGCGCCCGAATGGTCGGGGAATGCAGGCGCAAGCTACGAGACCCCGCTTGGCGCGGCGCTCAAGCTTGGCCTTTCCGCCGATGTCACCTTTGCCGGCCGCGCTCCCACTGACGCCGCCCTGACCCCTGGGCTGATCTCGCCCAAACGCGCCCTGCTGGACGCCACAGCGCGCATTGCCGAGTCCAAGGATGCCTGGGAGGTCGCGCTCATCGGTCGCAATCTGAACAATAAATTCTACTGGGCGGGCGGGCAGCAACTGGCCTTTACGGGAGGCGCCTCCGGCACCGTGGCAGGCGGGACGCCGGCTGACACCTACGCTGTCATCAACCGGGGACGGGAAATCATGCTCCGTGTGACGGTCGCTTTCGGACAATAACCCCCCCCACCACCGCACGACAATATGCGTCAGGATCCAGCTACCCCCGGCCGGGGTGGCTGGATTTGGCGTTTGTGCAGCAGGCCCGCTACGCCCTCCCGAGAACTTCCCTCGATGTGCCCGGCCTTAAATAACGATATGATGGCGATGACCAAGGCGCTGCGCTTCCGGCGCGCGCCCTGCGCCAGCGGTACATTCTATAAATCGCGAGCGGCGGATCATCCCACGCTTGGGGGGGGATTCCTGCCGCCGCTCGAGCCGCCTTGCGCTCACGCGCCGCCGACAGCACCCTCCGAAGCGGACGCATTGTCCTTGCGATAGCAAGCGGCGCGATACGGTTTCCAGGCAAGGAAATAGAACAGCCACATGATCGGCCCCGTCACGCAGGTCGTGACGAGGAGGGAGATGCGGATCGAGTCCGGGCCTTTGAAGAAAGTGTCGGACAGGAAGCCGATGAGAAAGACGCCAAAGCCTGCCCCGACAAGATTATTTGCGAGGTTGAATACCGCCGTCAGCCTCCCGCGAAACGCGGGGGGCGCAGTCATGGGCAGGGAAACGATGACCAGTCCGCTCACACACGCAAGCAGGCTGTAGCCCAGCGCGATGAAGATCGATGCGGTAAGCAGGGAGGATTGAGAAAGCGCCAGAATGAAGAACAGCAGCCCCAGCGGGATTTGCAGAAGCGGAATGAAAAGCAGCAGGTCCCTTCGTCCGTTACGCGCGATACGCTGGGCAAAGACGGACGTTGCAAGGAGTGGCGGCACGCCGAGCAGGATCGCCGTGGAAAAAATATAGCCCGCATGCGTCGCGCTCACGCCGAAGGTGCGGATGAGATGGGTGGGATACCAGGACAGGGCGGCATATAATATGAGGCTGGCGAGAGCGTTGCCGATCAGGATGGGAATGAAGAACTGCATCGCCTCGCGTCGGGCGGCGAAAATGCCGAATCTTTCCGGGTCGGACTCCGCCACCGCCTGGGACACTGCGGCCACATGGCTGCGTCGCGGTTCCCGAATGGTGAACAGCACCAATATGGCCAGCAGCAGGCTGGGAAGTCCCACCACGACAAGCGAAAGGCGCCAGGGTGCGAGTGCTGCCAAGCCCAATGTTCTGGCCAGGCTACCGTCACTGGCCCAGCCGAGGATGGCGCCGCCGGCGAGATAGCTCAGCAGGATGCCTACGGTGGCTGACGAGACATATAGCGCGGTCGGCGTCGACCGTTCCTCCTTCGCGAAGAGATCGCCGATCATGGAAATCGCAACCGGGGACAGCACGGCTTCACCGAGCGCCAGCCCCATGCGCAGGGCAAACAGCATTCCGAACGACGTCGCGAAACCGGACAGGATCGTGCAGATGCTCCAGATCGTCACGCCCACGACCAGATATGTCTTGCGATGGCCCCGGTCCACCAGCCACGCGAGCGGCAAGGCGAAGGCCGAAAAGAAAAAGGCGAAGGCCGGTCCCATGAGCAGCCCGATTTGCGTGTCGGTCAGGTGAAAGCCGGACTTGATCGGCTCCACCATCAGCGTGAGGATAAGCCGATCCAGATAGGACATGATATAAAGCGTGCCGAGCAACGAAACGACATACCAGCGACCACGGAACATTTTTATCCTCCCTCGACCCGGCTTTTTACACATATTTGCCGGCTGCTCATTCACAACATCAGCCGCTATAGCGTGAGAAAAACGCAGTCAGAAATGAGCATCCCTCATCGGCCGTGTTAGCATTATTCGATTGAATCCGGTGGGACATCGCATCCATATGCCCCCTATTCATTAAAGGAGAGCGTGAATGTTCGAGCCAAAAGACTCCAGCGCGCTGACAATGGAACAAAAGATACAAATTCTTTTCGATGAACGCGAAATCCGCAACGTCATATATCGCGACTGTCGCGCCAAGTCCCGCGGCGACGGGGATTTGATGCGCACTTGCTTTTTTGACGATGCGCTAGACCATCACGCGCCTTTCTTCGATCTACCCTTCGCCGAGGTGGCCAACAGGACATCGACCGTCATGGAAGAAATCGGGGAGATGATCCAGTATATTGCGCTTCAGGTGCTGATCGACCTTGACGGCGATGTCGCGCATGTCGAAACCTATGTCGATTCCAACAAGATTTTTCATCAGCGCACCGAAAATGGCGATCAGATCGTTCGATTGTCGGGTTTCCGCAACCTGGATCGGTTCGAACGGCGGAATGGCGAATGGCGGATCGCCGAGCGCTGGTTCATACCCGAATGGGGCTTATTCCTCGAGCAAGGGCCGCTGAAGGAGGCGATCTCCAGCTATGGCGCCGGCACCGAAGCCAATAACGTCCTGTCCAATCAGGCGTTCGTGACCAACGACCCCTTGCCGCGCATTCGCCATGCTTTTGGCAAGGCCGACCCCTCGTATAATGTCTGGTAGAGTTTGGCTCTGCTAGGAGGGTAGGGGTGTCTGGTTCAATCCGAGCCAGACGTTCCGGGCGGCTGCCACCGGGCGATGCTGGCGAAAACTCTTGGCGTCGATTTGATCGTCGCTCGCTAAGGCTACCCCCCACCTGGATCGACCTTCAGTCGCGGGTTCGCAAGGCCCACCAGATGATGCGGACCATCATCGGCCAGCAGCCGCAGGAAAAGCGGCGCTGGAACCCCGGCCGATCCCGCGCCATCAGTCGCTCTGGACGGGGAACCGCTGTTTTGCGGCTCTGCGGCTGCACCTCCGGCGCCTTGATCTTGAGCAGCGTGGTCATGCCGCGCGCCGATCGGGTCGTCCGAAGCCGGCATAGGCATCGAACAGGCGGTGAAAATGTTGGTCCATTGTTATGACCGATGACGCGAATAGTGTCGCGCGTGCCCGATAACAGGTTCGGCCGGACGCAAAGCGCGTGATCGCCTGTGCAAGACTGTCCGCCTGACCGGCCCGATAATGGAGTCCGGCATCACCCTGCGCCTGATCGGACGCGCCGCCTTCGTCCGGTACGATGACCGGCAGGCCGCTCGCCCGGGCCTCTGCGGCGACCATGCAGAATGTCTCCGCCTCGCAACCATGGACCAGCGCATCGGCGCTGGCGAGCAGATCGGCGAGCACCGCGCGGTCCTGTGTCGGCGCCAGCAACTGGACATGCGGATTATGCGTGGCGGCGCGGCGCACGCGAGCGCTGTCCCGCCCGTCACCCACCAGCACCAGGCCAACAGGATGATGATAGCCTGCCGAAGTCGCCGCCTCGATCACCTGCGGCCAGCGCTTTTCGGGCGCATGGCGGCCGACGCCGATCAGCAACGCCGCGTCTGGTGACAGGCCGCAGCGTTCGAGCAAGCGGGCGCGCAACGCCTCGTCGCGCCGTTGGGGAGAGAAGATGCCCGGTTCCACCCCCATCGGCAGGGTTTCCACCCGTGACAATCCCCCGGCCGTCAGACGTTTCGACAGGCTGTCGCTGGCGCTGACGATCAGGTCGAATGCCTGATCCATCCGGCGCAGATGGCGCCAGTACCAGCCGAAACCGCGATCGATAAGGTCGCGCGGCGCGAGCGATCGGAACCAGCGATAGGCGTAGGCGGACAGAGGATCGGCATGCATGATGAGCGCGCGCGGCGCATCCCCCGGCCAGCGCGCCACCATCGCGGCGCTCGACCAGGGGGAGGATGCCTCCACGAGATCCGGCTTCAGCCGGTCGAGCATGGCGTGGAGCGAAGCTTCGTCATCGAAATAATGATAGCGCCGGTCGAGCGGAAAGCGCCGCGCGGGCAGGTTGACGATCCGCCCGCCGTCGCGCTCGACGATATCGGCATTGCTACCCGGAGCCAGGATGATGACCTCATGCCCCGCCTCCGCCCCGGCGCGCAACTTGCGCTCCACATAGGTTTTTACGCCCCCGCCCTGCGGCGCGTAGAAAGCGCAGACATCGACGATGCGCATGGCCTATTTCTCCAGCGGGCCGAAGGAGAGCAGCCCCTTGCGGTAGTTCATGACGATGGATATCCGCGCCGGGCCGGTGCCGACCGAGGCGCTCGCCGCAGCGGCTTTGGGCTTGGAAAAGCCAAGTTTCGGATTGCCCGCGAAGCCGATGCCGTCTGTCGACACGGCGAATTTCCGGTCTCCGTCGCGATCGTGCAGCAGGCTGATGGCATAGGTGCCGGGCGCAGGCGCGCGGATGCAGAGGATGACCGGACCGGATGACGGGACACCGATTTCGACCCGGCGGAATATTTTGCCGGCGGACAGCAGGACATTGTCGTCCGCGAGAAAATCATCGTCCGTCGCCGGATAGAGTTCCAGCTTGAGCCGGCCCTTGCGATCCTTCAGCCCCTTCGCCTCCACCAGAAAGGCCGGCCCATGTTCGTCCGGGCGGCATTGCCCTTCCGCTTTGCCAAGCTCTGGCGAGGACGCGATCATGCTGGCAGCGATCAGCAGGAGCGGGGTCATCGGGCGCGGCCTTCGCGCGCCAGTTCCGTCGCGCCCAGCATGATCCCGACCAGCAGATGCGCCGCCAGGATGAGCGAGGCCATCAGCGCCATGGCCGAAGCAATGGTGTTGCCCGGACCGATCAGGAAGGCGGTCATGCCGGCGAACACCACGTCTTTATTGGGTAGGAAGGGCAGGCGGGACACGAGCTGGCGCAGCGTGCCGAGCAACAGCCACCAGCTTAGGTCTACAGAGGGCAGCAGCATGTGCCACATCGCCGCCGCCAGGACGGTGGTGGCCACGATTCGCAAAAGATGGATTGCGGTCACGCGCCACAATTCCGCGCGGGGCAGGGTGAACAACCTCTTGCCCAGCAGCATCGCCACCAGCGACGTGACGAGGACAAACGCCACCGAACCCAATATGTCCCAACGGCCGGTCCCGATGTCGAGCGCGTTGAAGATCGGCAGCGCGAACGCCACCATCAGCAAGGTCACGACATTGCCCGCGAGCGCCGAAAGGATCGTTACATCCTTGAGCGCTCCGAACGGGGCGGTGGTGATCTGCGCGTTCCGGCGCGCCCAGGCGTAAAAATAGATTTCGCCCATATAGCCGAGCAATATTTCATTGCTGACCAGCTTGCGCAGCAGCGCGCCGAACCCCTCCACCGGAATGGACCAGAGCCGACGGAAGATCACCCATTCGGAAATCGGCGCGGCGGTATAATAGAGCAGGAATGCCGCCCAGAAGGCGAGTGAGGATGGCATCAAACTCCAGAGATGGCGGAAGTCCAGCCCCCGGAACTGATCGAGCGCCACCAGCAGGATGAGCAAGGAAACGATCGGCCCGGCCCAGCGCGTCCAGTTGCGGCCCGAACGGATCAACGGCGCGGGGTCGATAATCTGGCCGAACGGCGCATTGTCGACGAGGCTGGAATGGGCGGGAACAAGGGCATCGGAAACGGACATGCCGGTCATAGACTGCTCTTCGCTAGGAACTCGGCGCTCAGACGACGCCATGCCGATCACGCCTCAGTCGGCGTCGCGCATTTTTTGCCATGCCCGTGGGTCGTGCCTGTGACAGCGAATGCGGAAAGATAGATTTCCGCAGCGTCCTCGATGGTGAAGCGGTGGGCCTGACGTCGGCTCGCCGCCGCGTCCTGCCGCAATGCGCCCGCGTGTCGGATCGCGGTGGCGAGCGCAGCTTCATCGCGTGGCGGGACGATATGGGCGAGCGCGCCCCCGTCCATCATCGCCTCGATACTGCGGCTGCATCGTGTCGTGATAATCGGCAGGCCCGCCGCCAGCGCTTCCAGCAGGACCGCCGGCACGCCTTCATAATCGGATGACAGCAGGAACATGTCCAAATCGGGCAAGCGGCTCGCTGGATCGGGAACATGACCCGCCAGGAGGACCCGGTCGTGCTGGCCGAGCGTGTCGATGAGCGATTGCAAGGCGGCGTGTTCCGGTCCCTCGCCAAAGATGACCAGCCTGTCCTGCGCCCCGGCGCCCACTGCAAAGGCCCGGATCATCAGCGCGAAATTCTTTTGCGGCGCCAGTCGGCCGATGGCTGCAAAGCGATATCCCGCCCGATCCGCGACCGGGCGCCGGGCAGCGCGCAATCTGTCGATCTGACCCCGCGAGAGCGCGGGATCGGGGATGATGGTGATGCGCCCGCGCCCCGGCCGAATGGCAGCGGCGATCTCCGCCTCCATCGGCTGTTCCATGCCGACGAAATGGTCGATCATGCGGCCCTGAATCCGCAGCCACAGCCGGTAGGTCATGCGGATGGGCGGGATCATGTCCATCCGATCGAGGTCATTGCTGATCTTCGCCAGGATCGGAGGGCAGGATTTCCCCAGCATCAGCTTCATGGCCACCGCGACGACCGCGTAGCTGTTGCCCGCGCAGAACAGGATGTCGGGCTTAGTGCGCTGGATAAAGCCGGGCAGCGTGACGATCATCCACAGCGTCTCGCACCAGCCTATGGCGATCGGCGGTGTCCATGGCGTATCATAACGCAGGTCGGCGGCCAGTTCCTCGCGCATCGCGCCCGCACTGCGGCCCATGAAAAGCGGCGCATCGACGCCCAGACCGCGCCAGTGGCGTACCAGTCGAAGGGCGATGCGCTCGACCCCGCCGGGTTCAAAGCTGTGCAGGAAGGTGAGGATGCGCAACGCTGGTCTCGATCGCGGGGTTCAGATGGTCGTAGCGCGCGGGAACATGCGTCCGGCAGAGCCGCCGGAGCGCATCGTCGATGCTCGCCAGTAGCGACGATTGGGTGACGTCGCCCGGATGTACCGCCACGCGCACGACCGGCGCGAACCGCAGGAGCGGGGGCAATATTCGCGCGACGAGGAGCGAGGAGGCAATCCGCCCACGGCTTCGGCTGGCCCAGGTGATGGCGGGGCCACGCGCCCGGATGCGGCCGGATGCCGGATGCCACACCTTCATATGATCTTCGGCCAGCGCGAAACCGGATTGCGCGAGCGCGGCCATCGCCCCCGGTCCATAAAGCCAGGCCGGGGCGATAAAGCCGGAGACGGGGCGGCCGGTAATCCCCTGGATCAGATCGCGCGCGGCCTGCATGCGCGCCAGCGCCGTTCGCTCGTCCAGCCCCAGAAATTCGCCTTCGCCCGCCGTCAGGTGCGTAGCCTTGAACCGCGCCAGCGCGCCCTCATGGTTCGCCATGTCCTTGTGAAACCAGCCATGGGCGAACATGCTGATGCCCATGTCCGACCATGTCCGCAGCCGGGTGGCGAACGGGGTGCCCGGCGTCAGCGGATTTTCGCCCCAATGATCGGGCACGACCAGCATCGCCAGACGATCCGGCGCGACATGGCGCGTGACCCGTTCCAGCAGAAGGTCGACCTCCGCCTCAAAGCGCGGACCAACGTCGTGAATGGAAACAAGCAGCCGACGCATCATGTCAATTTCGTTTGGAAGCCGGCCATCGCCCGCTCATCGATATGCAACAAGCCCTCATCTGCGCCCTATTCATGTCCGGGCCGTGACAATGATTGCTCCATGCCCGAAGCCAAGACGCTGTGCCGCAGCACAACCGCAGTTGCACGCTGAAGGAACTTAAGCCTGGTCCGCCGTCACCAGCTTCGGGCGATGGACAGCGTCATTGTTCGTGGCCTGATCGGGGTGAATTGCTGGTCGTCACGGATCGAAAAGGGATTGCCGAAGGCAAAGCTGTCGCCCGTCACATCCAGCGCATTGTCGAGCCTCACTGCGATCGTCCAGGGGCCTCGCGATAATTCTCCATGGACGGAAACCACGGAATATTCGCCCATCTCGCGATCCAGATCGCTGTCGAAACTCAGCCGCGCGCTTCCGATATAATTGATCTGCGCGGTCGCCTGACCGTCCCAGACCCCAATGGTCAGCGTGCGGGATAGGGACAGGCGACCGCTGAGGCCCGGCGTGACCGGCAAGCGTGTGTCAGTGAGTTCCAGGCCATCCTGCGCGTGGGTCAGCCGCGCGTCCTGCGCCGCGCCGCCGATGGTGAGGCTGGTGCGGGCGTCGATATGCCAATTCGCCGATGCCTCAGCGCCGAATATCCGGCCGCGCCCGGCATTGCGGGTCGATATCAGCCCATTGTCCAGCAGATAGTCCGACTGGATATCGTCCCATCGCACCGCATAGGCGCTGGCCGATAGCGATAGCCGCCCATCGGCGGACGCGCGGCGCATGCCGAGATCGAGCATGTCGAGTTCGTCCGAGTCAAAATGGCCCGATATGGTTGCCCCGGCAGGAGCAAGACCGCCCGGCCGCATCGATCGTGTATAGCGCAGATAGAGGATGCCGCGATCGCCCAGCGACCGGGACAGCGAAGCGCTGGGTGACAGGATGGTCTTGTTGTCCCTGAGCGCGCGCGACCCGGATCGCTCGGCCAGTTCATCGACTGACGTGAAATGGGAAAGGCGCGCGCCCAGCGTCGCGTCGATCGCGCCGAACAACCGCCAGCTGGCTTCCCCGAACAGCGCATATTCGCTCGTTCTGCGGTCGAGCTGCTCGACGATCTGCATCGCCTCACCGCTGCCGGTGACGCCGGATGTGCCGTCGGTTGTGGTACGCAGCAAGGACAGTCCCATCAGCCAGTGATCGATCCCTTCGGACGACAGGCGCAACTCCTGATTGAACAGCGTGTAGGCGCGACTGTCGGAAAAGCGGACGGGACCTGTGAGGCCGAAGCTGGACGCGGCGTCGCTGGCGTCGAGCGCATAGGTCAGGCCATGATCGACATAGCTGGTGGCCGACACCAGCCGAAGGCCGCCGATAGCGCCTTCAATTGTGGCATGCGCCATCTTGAAATCATTGTCGGTCGGTTCGGGCAGCATGTTGGCACGTTTCAGGCTGTGCATGCCATCGACGACATATTGGCTGTCGCGAACATTGAGATCCTGTTGCAGGACGCCGATGTCGACCGTCCAGTCCTGCGCGGGTCGCCAGCGCAGGCTGAGGCGTCCGCCCACCGTCTGCGCGGAATTGCTGTTGTTGCGACCATCCGCATTGTCGATCCAGCCGGCGTTGACGATCCGGTAGCCGACCGCGCGCAGGGCCAGCCTGTCCGTGACGATCGGAATGTTGACGAGGCCTTCGACGCCAGACCCGAACCCGCCATGCTGGACATGTTCGGCGTTAAGCCGGACCGCGCCTGTAAACATATCGAGTTCGGGCTGGCGGGTGACGATATGGTAGATGCCGCCCAGCGCGCCCGATCCGTAAAGCGGTCCCTGGGGACCTTTCAATATTTCGACGCGATCGATGTCGATCAGGCGCAAATCGGGATCGGGCGCGTCGAAGGTCACGCGCGCATCATCGAGCTGAACGGCCACGGTCGACTGACTCTGGCCGTTGAACGGGCTGTCGGCGACGCCGCGGATGAACTGCCGGTTCCGGCCCGGCCCGAGATTGGTCATCGCCAGGCCTTCGGTACTGAACAGGATATCGTTGCTGGAAGCGGATGTCGAACCGCGCCCCATATCGCCAAGCGTCGCGACCGCCACCGACAGGGGGAGCGAGGACAAGGTCTGGCGACGTTTCTGTGCGGTGACGATCAGAGTGGTGAACGGCGCATCGGCCGTTAGCGGGGTAGGGGGCGTGACTACCCGAAGCGGAGGGGCGGGCCTGGGGGCGGTTTCGATGCGGTAGATGCTGCCTAAACGCCGGGCGCGCAGCCCGCTGCCGTCGAGCATCCGGCGCAACGCGGCGTCGGCGGACATGCGCCCTGTCGCGGCGCGCGTGCGAATGCGAGGCATGTCGCCGGGCAGGCCGACGGAAATGCCCGTGATCTGCGAAAAGCGCGTCAGGCTCTCGCCAAGCGGGCCTGCAGGTATGTCGATCGGGTAACTTGCCTCGCGCGCCGCGACGGGCGTCGGACCGCCAAGCTCAGCGAGGAACAGCAGCGATGCGAGCGCCACCTGGTTCGGCAATGACCCGAACCCCCATGACCGCAGCCAGGTCCGCCAGCAGCCTGGACCCGTCGCCGATGACCAGCGTCCCCGAAAAATGCGATGCCTCCAACGATGGGTCGATCCTGATGGATTTGCGCGCATAGCGGGAAATATCCGCCGCGACGAGCGAAAGCGGAGCATCGCTGTAGGAAAGACGCCCTGAACGCCAGCTTCCCACGTCACCCTTCGCCACGGGCGAGAGCGTCACAGCGTCACCATTAGCGATCAGCTGGTGCCCGGCCGAAACCTGGATCGCCTGCTGAACGGCGGGCGACGAAACCGCAATATGTCCGCTCGAAACGCCGACGCGAAAGGCGCTGCCGCCGACGGTCACCGCAAAATGGGTGCCTATGTCGGAAATGCTGTAGCCATTGGCCGACACCGTAAGCGATCGGGCCGGATCATGACGGACGTCGAAAAACGCTTCGCCGCGCGTCAGCTCGATATGCTGCGCATCCTTGCCATGAACGACGATCCCGCTCGCCGGCGACAGGGTGACGTTCACGCCGTTCGCCAGGGCGACCGTCCGGCTGGCGCTGGCACCGGCGCTGTAGCTTTGGTCCATCTGCTGCGGGCTGAACATCGGGATCGCCACCATCAGTGCGATGGCGGCGGCAAGGCCCCCGGCGCCATAGCCAAGGATACGCCGCACGCGCGGTCGCGGCATATGTTGTTCCCCGTGGTCGCTCAATAGTGGCGCGATGGCGGTCCTGTGCTCATCCACGGCTGCCGCAACCAGTGCGACGGAATCGAAGGCGATGCGATGACGCGGGTCCGCCTCCAGCCATGCCATATAGCTGTCCCAGTCCGCATCATCCTGTTGCAGCGCCGCCTGCCAGGCCACGGCCTGGTCGAGCATCGCTTCGTCCATGTCCGACCGCGCCGTCATGGCGAGTCCTTTCTGTGGTCCCTGTGCCGATGGATAGACGTCATGCCCATGTCCGACCTCAGCCCGTCAATGCGCGTCTGAGATATTTCATGGCGACCGCCATATGCTTTTCCACGCCGCTTTTGCTGATGCCCAGCCTGTCCGCTACCTCCGCATGGCTCAACCCCTCGATCTTGTGCAGTTCGAACGCGCGGCGCGCGCCTTCGGGCAGGTTGGCGATCGCCGAAACGAGCGTGGCGATTTCCTCGCGGTCCAGCATCTCCTCCTCGGCGGTCTTGCGCCGGTCCGCAGGCTCGACTCCCGCAGGCGCAAAGTCCGTGGTCGTGTCGGACCACCGCCTGTCGCGCTCCATACGGCGCTGACGGGCGCGCAGGCGATCGACGATCAGGTTCTGCGCCATGCGAAAAATATAGGCTTTGCCGCTGATGACCGGACCGGCGGGCTGCTGCCTGACCTTGATCCATAATTCCTGCAACAGGTCTTCCGCTTCGACCGGATCGCCTGTTCTGGCGAGGAGCAGGCGCAGGAGTTCGGCCCGATGCACCCCATAGGCGACTTCCAGCCCATCTTCGTCCGCCGCATCCATATCCTCTGTTTGCAGGCTATGGACCGATTGGGAAGGTCTTATTTGAGAGCGTCGCCGGGCGGGTGGCTGTCTTGAAAGGGAGGGCATCTATCGGCGTGACTCGTACGGGCAAAGCCACTATGGACCCGCGCCAATGCCGTTGATCCGCGCCTTTTTTGCCCGCCACCGCGCGCTTGCCATCTTTTTGGTGACGGTCATGCTGTGCATGAAGGCGGCGATCCCCACCGGCTATATGATCGTTCAGGATGCCAAGGTCCTGACGGTGCAGATTTGCGCCGACGCCACCGGCCAGCTCATGACGACGCAGATCGCCGTGCCGATGGAGGGCAAGTCGGGCGGGCAGCAGAAGGATCATGGCAAGGGAGAGGGCATCTGCCCCTATTCCGCCCTGTCCATGGCATCGACCGCCGGCGTCGACGCGATATTGCTCGCGATCGCGATCGCGCTGATATTGGCGATCGGTTTCGCGCCGCTCCTGCGAAGCCCCGGCTGGCGGATAGCCTATCTTCGGCCCCCGTTGCGCGGGCCACCGGCGCTGATCTGACGCCGCGACCGCACAGGCGGCCGTGGCTCCACTTCATGCTCCATATGCGAGCGGCACGTGCGATCCGACGCGCCCCGTCGGCTCGCCCATATTTACGAACAGGGACATTTCCCATGCGCATATCCATCATCGCGCTCGCGGCCGCCGGGCTGGCCGCGACGCCAGCCCTCGCCGACGACACAGAGAGCGGCAAAGACCCGATCATCGTCAACGGTCAGCGCCCCGGCGCCACCATCGAGCAGGCGCCGTCCACGCATGTCGCCGTAACCCAGGACGGAATCGCCCGCACGATCAACGCCGTCAGCGTCGAGGACACGATCAAATATTTGCCCAGTCTCGTCGTGCGCAAACGGCATATCGGCGATAATTTCGCGCCCATCGCCACCCGCACCTCGGGCCTCGGCGCGTCGGCGCGCAGTCTGATCTATGCCGACGGCGCGCTACTGTCGGCGCTGATCGGCAATAATAATGGCAATGGCAGTCCGCGCTGGTCGCTGGTGACGCCCGAAGAGATTGAGCGGATCGACATTCTCTACGGTCCTTTTTCCGCCGCCTATTCGGGCAACAGCATCGGCACCGTCGTCAACATCACCACTCGCCTGCCCGACAAGCTGGAGGCGCGCGCCACCGCTCTCGTCAACGTGCAGCAATCCAGCCTGTACGGCACGAACCGGACATTGCCGACGCGGCAGTTTTCCGGCTCCATCGGCGATCGCTTCGGCCCGCTTTCGCTGTTCGGCAGCGTGACGCGCACGACCGCGAACAGCCAGCCGGTCAGCATCATCTCGATCGCCGGCAAAGCCAATCCGGCTGGTACGACCGGCGGCTTTGCCGACGTCAACCGGATGGGTTTGCCAATCCGCGTGCTGGGCGCTGGCGGGCTGGAGCATCATGTGCAGGATACATGGAAGCTCAAGGCCGCGCTCGATCTGGGGGCGGGGGTCAGCCTGCGCTATGTGCTCGGGCTTTGGACGGACGACACGCGCGGCACGGTCGACACCTATCTGCGGGACGCTGCCGACGCACCGTCCTATGTCACCGGCACCAATGGCGTGACGACGGGCTTCAACTCCGCCGTCTACCGGCGCGAAGCCCGCCATATGTCCCACGCGCTCTCGCTTCAGGGCGATGCGCCCCGGCTCGACTGGCAGATTATCGGCACGGCCTATGATTATGCGCGGGACCGGCAGGCCAATCCTTCGGCGGCTACCAGCGGCGCGAGCGTGAACCGGCTGCCCGCCGCCTTTGCCGGCGGTCCCGGCACGATCCAGCGACAGGACGGCACCGGCTGGCTGACGCTGGATGCCAAGGCTGCGCTGCACCTGGGATCGGACGATGCGCATATCGTCAGTGTCGGCGGCCATGCCGATCGCTATACGCTCAGGGCCGCGACCTATCTGGCGTCGAACTGGCTGGAGGACGCGACGCAAGGCGCGCTCAGCACGGCGTCGCGGGGGCGCAGCCGCACCCTCGCGCTGTGGGCGCAGGATGTGGTGAAGCTTGGGCCGCAAGTCTCGCTGACTCTGGGCGGGCGGCAGGAATGGTGGCGGGCCTGGGATGGCTTCAATCTCGTCGCGTCGGGGGCGTCCGTTATCCAGCCGGAGCGCCGCTTTTCCGGCTTCTCGCCCAAGGTGTCGCTCGAATGGCGGCCGGACCGCGCGTGGAGCGCGCGCCTGTCGCTGGGGCAGGCATGGCGCTTGCCCACGGTCGGCGAACTCTACCAGGCGACGTCCATTGGCACCTTGCTGACCAATCCTAACCCCGACCTGCGGCCCGAACGCGCCCGATCCGCCGAACTGGCGATCGAACATCGGGTCGATCGCGGATCGGTACGCCTGTCCCTGTTCAACGAGATCGTGGACGACGCGCTCATATCACAGGCCGCCCTCGTCGGCGGCACGGGGGTCAGTACGACCTTCGTCCAGAATGTCGATCGCACCCGGGCGCGGGGCGTGGAACTGGCGATCGACCGGCGCGACATCGTGCCGCGTGTCGATTTGCAGGCGAGCCTTACCTATGCCGATGCGGTCGTCAGCCGCAACAGCGTCTCTCCGAACTCCGAAGGCAAATTATTGCCAAGCGTGCCACACTGGAAGGGGACGGCGGTGCTGACCTGGCGACCAAGCGATCAGGTCGCGCTGACCACTGCCGCTCGCTATGCCAGCCGCAATTATGCGACGCTCGAGAACAACGACGTCGTGGGCAACACCTATCAGGGCTTTTACAAATATCTCGTCATCGACGCGCGAGCGCAGTTCCGCGTGACCGACCAGTTCAGCCTGGCGCTGGGCGTCGATAATCTGGGCAACCAGAAATATTATCTATTCCACCCGTTCCCGCAGCGTTCGTTCACTGCCGAAGTGAACTGGAAACTCTAAGGGCCTGTCTCGAAATGCGCTCTTTCGCGCATTTCGAAATCAGCCTCTAAGGCGGCGGGACAGGCCTTGCATCTGGTCGTGCAGGGCCTGCGCGGCGACTGTCGCACCGTTGATCGTCACTCAAGGGCGCCTCGCGTCATATGCGAAAAACTCCATGGAAAATGACTTCAGCCTGACATAGTTGAGCGCGAAAGAGGGCGGGGACAGCCAAAGTTGCGGACACGGAACGGGGAGCCGGGTACGCGCGAACAACGGAGAGTGACGTGACCATCCTCACGATCGATTTCGAAGCGTCGTGCCTGCCTCGCCATGGACGATCCTTTCCGATCGAGGTCGGCATCGCCGGGCCGGCAATAGTGCGCAGCTGGCTGATCCAGCCGGGCGAGGACTGGGCCGACTGGGACTGGACGGATGAGGCGCAGACTCTCCATGGTCTCAGCCGCGACCGGATCGCGCGCGAAGGCCAGCCGGCGGCAGTAGTGATAGGCGAACTTGCCGCCCTCGTGGCCGGTCATCGCGTCGTCGCCGATAGCGTGCTCGACCAATATTGGCTGGAGACGCTTGCCATGGCCGCCCGCGCGCCCGTGCCCTTCGCGATCGATCATGTCGCCATGTTGCTGGATGAGCGACACATCGGGGAATCCGCCATCATGGCGGCGGTGGCCTTCGCCGATGCGAATCATCCCGCCCGCCATCGTGCCGCCTGCGATGCGCAATGGCTTCAGGCGGTGGTGGCCCATGCGCTGGGGGACGTGATCGGCGAACCGATCATGCCGCGTCTCTACATGGCGGAATCCCTCTGCTAAGAGGCTGTCTGGAAATGCCTTTGGCGCATCTGCACCGGCTTTCACCCCCAACCCGGCCGCCCATTCAGGATACACTCTGTGGGCGGTCGGGTGGGGGTGAGGGCCGGTGCGGCCTTAGAAATGCGCTCTTTCGCGCATTTCGAGACAGCCTCTAGGCGCGGGACGCTTGTTTGCTGCCAGCAATGATTTGTTACGGACGGCAAATAGCAGAGACAATCACGCCGCCTAAATCCTGCGAGACCGACCGGCAGATTGCCGAGCATTTCCGGTCGCAAAGGAGAAACCCCATGTTCCTGAGCCTCGCATCGAGCATTGCGCTCGCGACGCTGTCGAGTCCTGTGCACAGCGCCCAGATCGACCATGCGTCCAACGCCTACACCGCCGACTACCAGACCCGCTCCACGCTTCATCTGGATCAGGTGCATGCCGTCCATCCGATGCGTGAAGTGCAGCCGCGCTGCCGCTGGAAGGCCGACCTCGTCGTTCATCGCGCCGTCGAGGGGCGGGGTGCATCCGTTGCCGCGCTGAGCAAGTCGATCCATCATTTCGCGCCGCTGGCCGACACCTATGCCGGCAGCTGCGCCAGCGCGCGTCCGCAGATCGAGGCCGCCGTCGCTCGCCACACGCGCGCCCACGCAACCGAAGCCGCCGCCGTCGCTCGCCAGGATGGCGCCGTGCTTTCGAGTGAACTGGACAGCATCCATGCGCTGACCGTCAAGGGCGGATGAGTCCACCCCTGATCCTGCTGGCGGAGCGGCAGGGGGATGCCCGCCCGGAGGTGCGGCAATCCCTGGAGCAGAGCGGCTTTCGCGCTCTGCCTGCCGCCTCCGCCTCCGACATCTGGCGCGCCATGGATGAAATGGCCGTGGGCGCGGTCGTGCTCGACACGGATCTGCGCGGGGCCGATGGTCGGAACTTGTGCCGCGACGTGCGCGAGCGCAGCGACGTGCCCCTCATCCTTGTGGGTGCGCATAGCAGCGAAGTCGACCGGGTGGTTGGACTGGAGCTGGGAGCGGACGACTATATCGCCAAACCCTATTCCACGCGCGAACTGGCGGCCCGATTGCGCGCCGTGCTGCGCCGCCGCAGACGCGCGGAAACCATCGCCTCGCCGCGCCAGAATGAAGCGCATTTCGACGGCTGGGTCGTCGATTTCGCCCGTCGCGAACTCCGCGATCCCGCGGGCGCGATCGTCGACCTGACGGCGGCGGAATTTTCCCTGTTGGCAGTCATCATCGATCAACCTCAACGGGTGATCGCCAGAGTGCGTCTTATGGAAATGGCCGGAGTCCGGGCCGCTCCCTCCTCCGATCGAAGCATCGACGTGCTTATCAGCCGCCTGCGTCGCAAGCTGACCCATCAGGGTGCGAATGCCCCGATCGTCACCGTGCGGGGTGCCGGTTACATGTTCAGCGCCGCCGTCATCTGGCGCTGAACAGTCCAGACATGCTTTTTAACAAAAGCGCTGCGTCGCAGCAAAGCCCGATCCCTATTCTTGTCTGACCCCGCCGGTCCGCCCCCGACCGGCTCAGCCCAAGGATGGATTTATGAACGAGCTTATCGGTCGCGTCTTCCATTTCGAGAAGCATGTATTCCCGAACCAGAGCGCGCTTTACAACCGGCTCGCCAGCGACGGGCAAAGCCCCAAGGCGCTGATGATATCCTGCGCCGATTCCCGCATCGTGCCCGAACATATCATGCAGGCCGACCCCGGCGACCTGTTCGTCTGCCGTAACGCCGGCAATATCGTGCCCCCGCATGCCAGCCAGCTGGGCGGCGTGACCGCGACGGTCGAATATGCCGTCATGGTGCTGGGCGTACGCGACATCATCATCTGCGGTCATAGCGATTGCGGCGCGATGAAGGCGCTGGCCACCGACGCCGACCTCAGCGCAATGCCCAATGTCGCCGCCTGGCTGCGCCATTCCCATGCCGCGCAGAAACTGTGCCGCGAAAATTATCCCGCCGACCTTAGCGATGCGGACAAGCTGCGCAACATGGCGCTGGAAAATGTCGTGGTGCAACTGGCGCATCTGCGCACGCATCCCTCGATCGCATCGGGCATCGCGCGCGGCGAGATTGCGCTGCACGGCTGGTATGTCGATATCCATGCGGGTCAGGTTCTGGGCCTGGATGGCGAAAGCGGGCGGTTCATGGCGCTGCGCGAGGATGCGCCGCTGCCCGTCGCGCTTCCCCATGCCCGCAGGCTCGCCGCCGACGTCGATTATTTGCAGGCGGCGGAGTAAGCCCATGGTCAAGGCCCTTTCCGGCGGCACCTTCAGCCGCGACTTCACGGCGTCGATCGTCGTTTTTCTGGTGGCGATGCCGCTGTGCATGGGCATTGCCATCGCGTCGGGCGTGCCCCCGGAAAAGGGCCTGATTACCGGCATCATTGGCGGCCTCGTCGTCGGCCTGCTGGCGGGATCGCCGCTTCAGGTCAGCGGGCCAGCGGCCGGCCTAGCCGTCATCGTGTTCGAAATCGTCCGCGATCACGGCCTGTCCGCGCTCGGCCCGATATTGATCCTGGCCGGCGCGATCCAGGTCGTCGCCGGTATATTGCGCGTCGGCGGATGGTTCCGCGCCATTTCACCGGCGGTCGTACACGGCATGCTCGCCGGGATCGGCGTGCTGATCGTGGTCGGCCAGTTCCATGTCCTGTTCGATCACAAACCCTTGCCGAGCGGCCTTTCCAATCTGGTGGCCATGCCCGGCAAACTGCTGGGGCTGGGCAATCAGGATATGGCGACGGCCTTCGCGGTCGGCATGCTGACCATCGGATCGATGCTGGGGTGGGAGAAGCTCCGTCCGGCTTCGATGAAGCTGGTCCCCGGCGCGCTCGTCGGCGTGCTGGTGGCGACCATCGCCGCCTTTGCGCTCGGCCTGCCGGTGGCGCGCGTAACGGTGCCCGAATCCATCGTCGCCGCGATCAGCCTGCCCGAAGAGGGCCTACTGGCGCAGCTTTTCAACCCGGCGATCCTCGCGACCGCGCTCGCCATCGCTTTCATCGCTAGTGCGGAGACTTTACTGTCCGCCGCCGCCGTCGACCGGATGCATGACGGCCCGCGCACCGACTATAACAAGGAATTGCGCGCGCAGGGCATCGGCAATCTGCTGTGCGGTTTTGCCGGCGCATTGCCGATGACCGGCGTCATCGTGCGCAGTTCCGCCAATGTGCAGGCAGGCGCGGTGACTCGCCTGTCCACCATCCTGCACGGCGCGTGGATACTGGGCTTCGTCGCCCTGCTGCCATGGCTGTTGCGCGAAATCCCGATGGCGGCGCTGGCGGGGATATTGGTCGTGACGGGCGTGCGTCTCGTCAGCTTCGATCATGTCCGTCACCTGATGCACCAATATGGTCCCTTGCCCGCGATCGTATGGGCGGCGACGCTCATCATGGTGGTGGCGACCGACCTTCTGACCGGCGTGCTGGTGGGCCTTGCGCTGTCGCTGGTGGAGTTGATCCCGCACATGCGCAGGCTGGGCCTCCGGCTCGAGGAAGGAAGTCAGGGAGACACGCATGAAATGGCGTTCAGTGGATCGGCGACCTTCCTCACCCTGCCGAAATTGTCGGCACGGCTGGAAGCTGTCCCCAGCCGAGCGCTGGTGATCCTCAATCTCGAACGGCTGGCGCACATCGACCATACGAGCGCGGAGATGTTGCGCGAGTGGGTCGATCGTCGCCGTAGTGCAGGCACCACCGTCGAGCTGTTCGGGGCCACCGACAAAATGCGCAAGCTGGTCACTCAGTAAATGCGACATGTTGTGCATCGATATAGAAATGATTGAGCAACAATCAGAACAGATTGAGACAAGAACAGTGCTCGAAATATCACGACTTAACGCAAAGGAATAACTAAGCGAAAATGCAGCTTGAGCATGCTGCATTGCACAATAATGATGAGGCCGTCGCCCATATTCATGACAATCGATCGTTGGAATGGGCGAACGCAGGAAGGAACATTTCTTTTCCAAAGGGGAATGTTCATGAAGTATAAAATCGCCTGTGCCGCACTGGCGCTTATGTCCAGCGCGCCGGCCTTTGCCCAGGAAGAGCCGACCAAGCCCGTTACCGTCACCGGCAGCGTGGGCCTGGTTTCCGACTATCGTTTTCGCGGCGTTTCGCAGTCCGACAAGGGCATGGCCGTCCAGGGTGGCATCACGCTGACGCATGAAACAGGCCTTTACGCCGGCACCTGGGGTTCGAACCTCGGCGGCTGGGGCCGGTTCGGCGGTTCCAACATGGAGCTGGACCTGTTCGCCGGCTACGCCGTTCCGCTGGGCGGCGCGACGCTCGACGTCGGCCTGACCTGGTATATGTATCCCTCGGGCGCCGACACGACCGACTTCGCCGAACCCTATGTCAAGCTGTCGTCGCAGCTTGGCCCGGTCAAGGGTCTGCTGGGCGTCGCCTATGCACCCAAGCAGAAGGCTCTGGGAACCGTTTGCAGCGATTCGGCCTGCACGATCTTCGATCCGGGCGCCAAGGGCGACAACCTCTACATCTGGGGCGACATCAGCGGCGCGCTCCCCAATACGCCGGTCACGCTGAAGGCGCATCTGGGCTATTCGGACGGTAATCCCGGCCTTGGTCCGCGCGGCACCTCGATCGCGCCGACCGGCAAATATCTCGACTGGATGGTCGGCGCTGATGCCGCCATTCCGGGTACGCCGCTGACGGTTGGTATCGCCTATGTCGACACCGACATCTCCAAGTCCGACCGCGCCCATCTGGTGGGGGCTTTCGAAGTCCTGGAAAACAGCAAGGGCAACGGCAAGTCGATTTCGAGCGGCCAGGTGGTCTTTTCGCTGACCGCCGCTTTCTAAAATAGGCAATGCCGGGCCTGGTTCGCCGGGTCCGGCATGACCCATTCTTGCTGCTCTCGTCCCGCATCTTTTCCTAAGCATGACAAATTGTTGCTGGATCTTCGGCATCCCGTTTCGGCAGGCGGGTCCGGTTGACCCCCGGAGGGGCGGTCCCTATCTCGCAACCTTATGAACCAACCGTGCCGCCAGCCCGCATGACAGCTCCGTCGATCATCCTTGTCGAAGACGATCCGCCGCTTCGTACCCTGACAGCGCGCGCGCTTCAGGAACATGGCTATGAGGTGCGGCCCGCATCCTCCGGCCCCGAAATGTGGATCGCCCTTGACGCCGGTCCGGCCGATCTCGTCGTGCTCGATGTCATGTTGCCGGGCACCAACGGCATCGACCTGTGCCGCCAGTTGCGGCGCAAGAGCGATGTGCCGATCATCTTCATCAGCGCCAAAGGCAGCGAAACCGACCGCATCGTCGGGCTGGAGCTGGGCGCTGACGATTATCTGCCCAAGCCCTTCGGCACCCGCGAACTGATCGCCCGCATCCGTGCGATCCTGCGCCGCGTCGGCGTGGAGCGCGGGCCGGACGATCATCGTGAGACCGAAGCCCGCTTCGACGGTTGGATCGTCAATTTCCCGCGCCGCGAGTTGCGCTCCCCCACTGGAGGAATCGTCGATCTGACCGGCGCGGAGTTCGACCTGCTGGTGAGCTTCCTTGGCCATCCGCAGCGGGTCATCGCGCGCGAGCGGCTGATCGAACTGTCCCGCACCCGCATGGGCGACAGTTCCGATCGCAGCATCGACGTGCTAGTCAGCCGCCTGCGCCGCAAGCTTTCCACGCAGGAACAGGGCGCGCCCATCACCACGGTCCGGGGCGTGGGTTATATGTTCAATGCCGAGGTCAGCCGCGCTTGAGGCGGCATGTCAGCCGATCGCTCGGCCTGGTCGGCCGTTTGTTCGCGATCCTGCTGCTGACTCTGACGCTGGAATTTGCCGTTGGCACGCTGATCTACGAGCGCGCCAGCCATTTGTCGTTGCAGGATGACGATGCCCGGCGGCTGGCCGAACATCTGGTGATCGCCCGCAAATTGATGATCGAGCAGCCGCCGGAGGACCGGCGGGCGCTTGCGATCCAGTTGACCACCGATCGATACGATATCCACTGGGCACCGACCGCACCGCCCGCGCCGCCGCTCGCGCCCGAACTGGAGCGGATGCGGCGGCAGGTCGTCGCGTGGGAGCCTTCGCTGGAAGCAGCGGGCCTGCGCCTGCGCCTGACCTCGCCGGGGCGCATGTCCGAAATCAGCGGCGGCATGGTGCTGGCCGACGGCAGCTGGCTGCAATTCGGGATGCGGCATGCCGGCGGGCGCTGGGAATTTACGATCGGGCGCATGGGTCTGGCGCTCATCCCCGTCATCGCACTGCTGGTCGTTGGCGGCATCATGATCCAGCGAACGCTCGCGCCGCTGCGCGACCTGACCCGCGCGACCGAGCGGATCGGCCTCAGCGACCGGGTCGAGGTGCAGGAAGCAGGCGCCAATGATGTGCGCAACCTCATCCGCGCTTTCAACGCCATGCAGGAGCGTATTCATCGCCTGATCGCGGAACGGACCGAGACGCTGGCGGCGGTCGGCCATGACCTGCGCACGCCGCTGGCGCGGCTGCAATTGCGACTGGACGATGTGCCGGATGCGGAGTCGCGCGGCGCGATGGAGGGCGACCTTGCCGAAATGGGCGAGATGATCGAATCGCTGCTCGCCTTTCTGGGTGGCGAAAAGGACCCGGAGCCGGCCGCCCGCACCGACCTCGCGGTGACACTGGCGACGATCGTCGACGGGTTTCAGGATCAGGATCGCGATGTGCTCTATGACGGCCCCGATCATCTGGAATTGGTCGCGCGCCCGCACGGGCTGCGCCGGGCGATCGTCAACCTGGTGGAAAATGCGCTCCATTATGGCGATTGCGCACGGGTTTCGCTGGTCGCGGAGGACGATATGGCGGTGGTCCGGGTCGATGATGATGGTCCCGGCATCCCCGATGACCGGCTTGCCGATGTGCTCACCCCGTTCACGCGCCTCGACACCGCGCGCAGCCGCAATACGCGCGGGCTGGGCCTTGGTCTCGCCATCGTCGATCGCGCGGTCGCGCGCGAAGGGGGGCTATTGACGCTCATCAACCGGCCCGAAGGCGGGTTGCGCGCCGAAATTCGCCTCGCGCTCAGGCCATCGTCGGCGACGCTGTGATCGAGCCGTACAAACAGAAACTCGTTCCGAACAAGCAAAACTCGTTTACGCTCGCCGCGCCAGCCGGGTAATCGACAAGCCTGTTCAACAAGAGGCGTCCATGACGGCAGGCATCGAAGACGGGGATTCTATCCTCGAAGGCTATTGGGACATCGACCGGCTGGTGGCCGATCTCGGCGCGGCGCGGAGCCGCTGGCGGCAGGAGCAGCAGCATCATGCCGAATATGGGGCGGAAGGATTCCCTTCCCGCGCCAACCTGGCCAAGATCATGGCGTCGCTGTGCGGGGCGCTGTTCCCGCTGCGCCTGGGTCCCAGCTTCGTGCGGCTGCACAATGAGGACGCCTTCGTCGCAGAGACACTCCAGACCGTGCTTAGCCGCCTCTATGGCCAGATCCGGCTGGAACTCATCTATGCATTGAGAGGCGAGGCGGCGCCGGTGGTCGATCGCGAAGCGGCCCGTATCATCACCGGCTTCGCGCAAAGCCTGCCCACCCTGCGCGTGCTGCTCGACAGTGATGTGGAGGCCGCCTTCCTGGGCGATCCGGCGGCGCGCAGTGTGGACGAAGTGCTGATCTGCTATCCGAGCATGCTTGCGATCATCCACCATCGCCTCGCCCATCGCCTGTATGATCTCGGTGCGCCGCTGGTGGCGCGGATCGTCTCCGAAATCGCCCATTCACGCACCGGCATCGATATCCACCCCGGCGCGACGATCGGTCACAGCTTCTTCATCGACCATGGCACGGGCGTCGTCATCGGCGAAACCGCGATCGTGGGTGATCGGGTGCGGCTGTATCAGGGCGTGACGCTCGGCGCGCGCAGCTTTCCGGCGGATGAGAAGGGCGCGCTCGAAAAGGCGATTCCGCGCCATCCGATCATCGAGGATGACGTCGTCATCTATGCCGGCGCGACCATATTGGGCCGCATCATCGTGGGCAGCCGGTCGGTGATCGGCGGCAATGTCTGGCTGACCGAAAGCCTGCCTGCCGACAGCCAGGTCCGGCAGGCGCGCGCCCATTATGAGGTGACGAGCCGGGCCGAAGTCTCCGCCCCCCATCGCGTCCACGCCTTGCTGGAAGAAGGGGACGAGGCAGATCGGCAGGCTGGCTGACGGGCTATCGGGCCGCGCAGCTATCGCCATCGCCCGCAATCAGGTCGAGGCAACGGCCGTCAATTGCCGCTTTGGGCACCGGCAGGCCGATCAGCGCGGCGAGGCTGGGCATGATGTCCACCGTCTCGACGCCGAGCGGCTGTTCGAAATGGCGCATTCCCTTGCGCCAGAACAGGATGGGCACGCGGCGGTCGATATCCCAGGGGCTGCCATGCGTGGCGACGGCGCCCTTCGTGCCATCCGGGATCGGCGTGACGCGGGGCTTCAGCAGTAGAAGCAGGTCGCCCGATCGCTGTGCATCGAAACCGGCGCGCGCTTCCTGCAGCAGGGTCCAGCTTTCGGGCGGTCCCGAAGGCGCTGGCGACGCGGCGATCTGCGCCTTGGTAAAGACGGTCTCCACCTGCGGATGGGCGCGCAACAGGCTCAGCGTCTCCGCCTCCACCCGCTTGCGCTGGGCGCTGATCAGTCCCTTGTCGAAATAGAGGTCGCCTGCCGGGCCGTCGCCCCATATCAGCGTCCGACCGGCAAGGCCCGTCTTTGCGCCGATCGTGGCGTTCAATGCCTTGGGCGTCAGCGCCGGATCGACGCGGCTCTCCATCGGCATGGCGTTTTCGCGATGCCGCTCGGGCAGGTCATGGCCGCCATGATCGGCGGTCAGCACCACGATATAGTCGATGCCGTCCTTGTCGAGCCGGTCAAAGAAAGCGCCCAGTTCGCGATCGAGCCGGTCGATCTGGATGCAGCTTTCGGTCCCTTCGGTGCCATAGGCGTGGCCGATCAGGTCGGTCGCCGACAGGCCGATGGAGATGATGTCGGTCTGCGCCTGTCGGCCAAGGCCCATCGTCTCGATCGCCCCGGCGGCCAGCACCAGCGTCAGCGCATCCTGCTCGGGTGACGCGCGGAATTTGGCAAAATCGCCGGCGTCGCGCACGAAGCGTCCGGTGCCGACCGACTTGCCCGACCCGACGACGACCGGGAAATCCTTCGCCTCGCATTGCGGGGGCAGTTCGAAGCCCGGATTGGCGGTGGCGAGTTGTTTCGCCAGCGCTTCATTGACCTTTGCGACCAGCGGCCGCGTGGGAATGTCCTTGTAACTGACATAGCCCTTGGGGCTGAGCCACCAGACCTGATCGGCGGTCGGGCCGCCCATCATGATCGCGGCGCGATCCTTGCCCGCGACCGAGACGACCCGCGTTGCGGGGTTGGCGATCTTCATGCGCCCCCCGAGCGTCGGCACCTTGAGATGGATCGGCGAAGCGACATAATTATCGCTGCTGCTGCCGGGCTGGCTTTCATCCTCGGCGCAATAGACCGCTTTATCGGCGCGCGCGGTGGATAGGTCGAACCATGTGTTGGCGATGATGCCGGTGCGCGAGGGGCGGCTGCCGGTCAGGATGGTCGAATGGCCGGGGCAGGTTTCGGTCGCGGCATGGCTTTGATAGCCGCGCGGAAACACCGCCCCTTGCGTCAGGCGCTTGAGACCGCCGCTATAATATTGGCGATATTCGCTGAACAGGTCGGCGGAAAACTGATCGACGGCGATGGCGACGATCAGCTTGGGCGGCGTTGCGGGCATGGCCACCGGGGCCGGGGGAGAGACCGGCTGTTGCGCCATCGCCGGGGCGGCGGTCGCGATCAGCAGGGCAGCGGCGACGCTTATCTTCATGGGGCCAGCACCTTCTCTTGCCTTGACGCGCAGCGCCACCGGACCTAGCCCGCTGAGTTGCACGAAACCAGAGGCCCGATGCGGATTTTTCATGTCCTTCTGATGACATTGGCGATGGTCTTTGCAACCACCGCCGATGCGCAGGGCGCGCCCGGAGCATTTGGCGGCGGCGCGCCGCACATCGCCGCGCGGCTGGTAGCCGAAAGCGCAACTCCCGCGCCGGGCCGGGCGACGACCATCGCCTTTGCCATGGTGCCCGAGCCGGGCTGGCACGGCTATTGGGAAAATCCGGGCGATGTGGGTCTTGGCATGACCGTCAAATGGACGTTGCCGCCGGGAGTCACGGTCGGCCCGTTACGCTATCCCGTGCCCGAAACGTTGCTGATCGCGGGCCTGATGAACCACGTCTATGAAGGCCCCTATGCCGTGTTGGCGAGCCTGAACGTGGCGTCCGGGGTCAAGGCGGGAACCCGCCTGCCGGTGCGGGTGCAGGCCGACTGGCTCGCCTGCACCGACAAAATCTGCGTGCCGCAAAGCGGAGAGATGGCGCTCGATCTGATCGCGGGCGATGGAGCGATCGCGTCCCCCGCGCGCGCGCAGTTCGACCGCTGGCGTACCCATCTGCCCCGGCCCCTGGGCGCGCAGGCGACCTTCGCCGTGACCGGCGGCAAGCTGCGTCTTTCCATACCCTTTCCCGCCAGCGCACAGGCGAGCGACGTCCATCTTTTTCCGCTTGCGGAAGGACTGACGCGCTATGCCGCGCCCCAGTCGATCAGCCGCGACGGCGACCGCCTGCTGATCGAGACGGACGCCGCGCAGGGCGGCGCAACGGGCGCGGTACAGGCGGTGTTGCGCACCGGCGATCATGTCGGCTTCCTGCTCACCGCGCGGCCCGGCCATGTCCCGATCTCCGCGCGAGGCTCGATCACGACGATTGTGCTGGCCTTGGGCGGCGCTCTGCTGGGCGGCTTGCTGCTCAACATCATGCCGTGCGTTTTTCCGATCCTTGGCCTTAAGCTGCTCAGCCTCGCGCGGGCCGGGGGGGACGAGCGCGCGGTGCGGCGCGAGGCGCTGGCCTATGGTGCCGGGGTGATCGCGACCTGTCTCGCGCTGGGCGGGTTGCTGCTGGGCTTGCGCGCGGCGGGCAGCGCAGTCGGATGGGCCTTCCAGTTGCAGGACCCGCGCATCATCCTGACGCTGTTGCTGCTGGTGACGGCGATCGCCTTCAATCTCGCGGGGCTGTTCGATCTTCCGGCGTTCGGCGGCGGCGGGAAGCTCGCTGCACGCGGCGGCACGGCGGGCGCATTCTGGACCGGCGCGCTCGTCGCGTTCGTGGCGACGCCCTGCACCGGCCCGTTCATGGGCGCTGCGATGGGTGCCGCACTGGTGCTGCCGCTCGCCGCAGCGCTGGCGGTGTTCGCGGGTCTCGGGCTGGGGCTTGCGCTGCCATTCATGCTGCTCGCCTATGTCCCGTCCTGGCGCAGTCGCTTGCCCAAACCCGGCGCGTGGATGAGCGCGCTTCAAAAAATCCTCGCCATCCCGATGTTCCTGACCGCACTCGGCCTCGCCTGGCTACTGGGTCAGCAGCGCGGCGTGGCCGGGATGACGATCGGTCTGGTCGCGGCGCTGGGTGTGGCGATGTTGCTATGGTGGCTGGGCGACCGGCAACGCAAGGGCAGGGGCGGCTGGGTGGCGGTCGGGATAGCGGCGCTGGTACTGCTGGCGGTCACTATCACGCTTCTTCCTGCCCGCGCGCCGGCCCTTGTGGCGCAATCTGACTCCGTTCGCTTTGATGAAGCCCGGCTTGCCAGCCTGCGCGCGGCGAACAAGCCCGTCTTTCTCTACTTCACCGCCGACTGGTGCCTGACCTGCAAGGCGAACGAAGCCGCCGCCATCGACCGTGCCGAAACACGCGCGGCTTTCCAGAAGGCGGGCGTCACGGTGATGGTCGGCGACTGGACCAATGCCGATCCCGCAATCAGCCGCTTCCTCGAAGCGCAGGGCCGTTCGGGCGTGCCGCTCTATCTATGGTATGCGCCCGGCCAGTCGCCCCAGACGCTGCCGCAACTGCTGACCCCGGCGACACTCACGGCGCTGGTGCGCTGATGGCGAAGGCCCGCGCGGATCAACTGCTCGTCGACCGGGGGCTGGCTGAAAGCCGGGCGCGGGCGCAGGCGCTTATTCTCGCGGGCCTCGTCTATCTGGGCGACCGCAAGATCGACAAGGCCGGGCAGCAGGTCGCCGACGATGCGGTGCTGGACGTACGCGGCCGCGACCATCCTTGGGTCTCGCGCGGTGGCGTCAAGCTGGCGCACGCAATCGCTCATTTCGCACTGGACGTCACCGGCATGGTGGCGATGGATGTCGGCAGTTCGACAGGCGGCTTTACTGACGTGCTGCTGACGAACGGCGCCGCGCGCGTCTATGCCGTGGACAGCGGCACCAACCAGTTGGCGTGGAAATTGCGCTCCGACCCGCGCGTCATCGTGCATGAACAGACGAGCGCGCGCATTCTGACCGCCGACCATGTTCCAGAGCCGGTCGACATCATCGTCTGCGATGCGAGCTTCATCGCGCTATCGAAGGTGCTTGAGCGGCCCATGAGCTTTGCCCGGCCCGGCGCGCTGATGGTCGCCCTCATCAAGCCGCAATTCGAGGCGGGCCGGGACGAGGTCGGCAAGGGCGGGGTCGTGCGCGATGCGGTTGTTCATGATCGGGTCTGCGCCGATGTGCGTGACTGGATAGAAGGGCAAGGATGGCGGGTCGAAGGGATCACGCCCAGTCCGATCACGGGTCCGCAAGGCAATGTCGAATTTCTCATCCACGCGCGTCTTGGCGGAAAATAAGATGCCGTTCGTTCCATGGGTTGCGATACAAATTGCGACATAGGTCGTCATTGCGTCGCTCTGAAAGGCCCGTTAGCGCGTTCCCATGCGATCCTCCTTCTCCCTCGCCACGATCATTCTGTCACTGCCCCTTGCGCTAGGCGCTTGCGGTGGCGGCAAGGCGCAAAAGCCACGCCCGACCGCGCTGGTCGAGGTCGCCCCCATCGGTTCCGCGCCCTTTACGGATGCGCTCGATGCCGTCGGCACGGCGCTTGCCAATGAACAGGTCGTGCTGTCCGCGCCGGTGACGGAACGGATCACCGCGATCCACTTCGCCGATGGCGGCTATGTCGCGCGCGGGCAGGTGATTGCGACGCTGGCGCAGGGGCAGGAAACGGCCGAGCTTGCCGCCGCCAATGCGCAGGCACTTCAGGCGCAGCAGCAGCTGACCCGGATAGAGGCGCTCAAGACGCGCGGCTTCGCCACTACCGCCAGCCTCGACCAGCAGGTCGCAACGGCGAACGCAGCCCGCGCCAACGCGCAACTTGCGCGCGCCTCGATTGGCGACCGGGTCATTCGCGCGCCTTTTTCCGGCTGGGCGAGCCTGCGCACAGTATCGGCCGGGACGGTCGTTACCGCTGGCACGCCGATTGCGACGGTCAGCGACATTTCGCGCATCAAGCTGGATTTCACCATTCCCGAAACCCGCCTGTCCTCGATCCGCGCGGGCCAGCAGATACGGGTCCTCTCGGCTGCGTGGCCCGACCGCCCGTTCAATGGGACCATCGCCACGATCGATCCGGTGATCGATGCGGCGACCCGATCGGTCAGGGTGCGCGCGATCCTGCCCAATCCCGACCGTGCGCTCAAGCCCGGCATGCTGCTGACGGTCAGCATTCTCTCCCGCCAGCGCCAGTCGCTCGCCGCGCCGGAACTCGCCGTGGTGGGCGATGGCGACAACCGCTATCTCTATGTCGTTGAAGATCATAAGGCCAAGCGGGTTCCGGTGCGCACCGGCAGTCGCCAGAACGGGCTGGTCGAGATACTGGACGGGGTAAAGCGGGGACAGCCGGTCGTGACCGAAGGGGTGGTCAAGCTGACGGACGGAGCAACGGTACGCCTGCCGGGCGAAAAGCCCAAGGGCGGCGGCGCATCCGGAAAGGCCGGCTAGGGCGCCTTCCGATGCAGCTTTCCGATCTTTCCGTCCGCCGCCCGGTCTTTTCCGCGGTCATCGCGGTGTTGCTCTGCATCGCCGGGATCGTCGGCTATCGCAGCCTGACAGTGCGCGAATATCCCGACACCGATCCCCCGATCGTATCGGTGGAAACAACCTACACCGGCGCTGCCGCATCGGTTGTGGAAACGCGCATCACCCAGGTTCTGGAAGATTCCGTCGCGGGCATTCAGGGCATTCAGGCGATCACGTCCACATCGCAGGACGGCGCGTCTAACATCAACATCGAGTTCAACCCCTCGCGGGATATCGATTCCGCCGCGAACGATGTGCGTGACCGGGTCGGCGCCGCAATTCAGGATCTGCCCGAGGACGCGCTGGCGCCGGAGATTCGCAAGGTCGATGCCGACGCCCGGCCGATCCTGTTCATTTCCTTCTCGCATCCCCGCTGGACGCCCATTCAGATTACCGACTATCTCGACCGGAATGTGAACGACCGCTTTTCGGCCATCGACGGCGTCGCGCGCGTTTTCATCGCGGGCGAGGCGCGGCCATCGACCCGCGTCTGGTTGGACTCTCGGAAACTCGCCGCGTTCGGACTGACTCCAGCCGACATCGAAAATGCTCTGCGGGCGCAGAATGTCGAACTGCCCGCCGGCCGTTTCGAATCGAAGGACCAGAACCAGACGTTGCGGGTCGAACGATCCTTCTCGACGCCCGAACAGTTTGCGCAACTCGTCGTCGGACGCGGCGCGGACGGCTATCAGGTCAAGCTGGGCGATGTCGCGCGGATCGAGCAGGGCGCGGAAAATCCCTATTCCGCGTTCCGCGTCAACGGCGGGACGGCGGTCGGTCTTGGCATCATCCGCCAGTCCGGCGCCAATACCCTCCAGGTTGCCGATCAGGCAAAGGCGCTGATGAATCAACTCCAGCCGACCATGCCGCCCGGCATGAAAATGCAGGTCGGTACGGACGAATCGCTGTTCATCAGCCGCGCCATCGAAAATGTTTACGACACGCTGGCGGAAGCAGCATTGCTCGTAATCCTCGTCATCTTCCTTTTTCTGGGATCGGTACGGGCGACGCTGGTGCCCGCAGTCACCGTGCCCATCTGCCTGCTTGCGACCTGCGCGGTCATGTGGGTGCTCGGGCTGTCGATCAATCTTCTGACGCTTTTGGCCTTCGTGCTGGCGATCGGACTGGTCGTCGACGACGCCATCGTCGTGCTCGAAAATGTCTATCATCGCGTCGAACAGGGCGATGATCCTCTGGTCGCCGCCTATCTCGGCACGCGCCAGGTCGGCTTTGCGATCATTTCAACGACATTGGTCGTGTGCGCCGTATTCGTGCCGGTCATGTTCCTGGCGGGCCAGACGGGGCTGTTGTTCCGGGAGCTCGCCATCGCGATGATCGCGGCGATCGCCTTTTCGGGCTTCATATCGCTCAGCCTCGCGCCGATGCTGTGTTCCAAATTGCTCAAGACCGCCGAACGCGGACGGCTGGCGCGCTGGGTGGATGATCGCTTCAAAAGTCTCGAAGGGGCCTATGCGCGCGGCCTCGACCGGGTCCTGCGCCGGCCGTTGCTCCCGCTGCTGGGCGTGCTGTTGTTTCTTGGGCTGGCGGCTGCGGCTTTCTCCATCCTGCCGAATGAACTTGCGCCTGCCGAAGATACCGGCGTCGTGGACGGGCAGGTCAACGCCCCCGAAGGTACGGGCTTCGCGCGCATGCTCGTCTATTTGAAACGGATCGAACATGATCTCGAGCCACTGCGCAAGGACGGTACGGTCCGCGTCCTGATCGCCCGCGCGCCGGCTGGCTCCGGCACGACGGATGATTTCAACAGCGGCAACATCATCGCTTTCCTGCGGCCCTGGGAGGATCGGTCGATCACCACGGCGAAGGTCGCCGACGCGATCAACAAGATCATCGCCGATCAGCCCGGCGTGCGCGGCAATGTCGCGCCGCGCTCGGGCCTTGGCCGCGGTCGCGGATTGCCGGTCAACATCGTGCTCGCGGGTTCTACGTACGAAGGGCTGGTGGCCGCGCGTGATCGCATTACGGCGGCCGCCGCCAGCAATCCGGGACTCATCAATCTCGATAGCGATTATAAGGAAACCAAGCCCCAGATGCGGGTGGAGGTGAACCAGCAGCGTGCGGGCGACCTCGGCGTATCGGTGAACGATGTGAGCCAGGCTTTGCAGACCCTGCTCGGATCGCGCCGGGTCACCACCTATGTCGATCGCGGCAAGGAGTATCGGGTCCTCGTTCAGGCGGCTGACAGTGAACGACAGACCCTTGCGGATCTCGAGCGCATCCAGGTGCGCACGCGCAGCGGCGAACTTGTTCCGCTATCGGCTGTCGTGACGATACGCGAGGTCGCCGGGCCGCGCCAGCTTAACCGCTATAACAAACTGCGGGCCATCACGCTGACCGCCGCGCTGGCGCCCGGCTATTCGCTGGGCGAGGCGCTGACCTATCTTGAGGGGCTGGCGCGGCAGTCGCCCGAAGTGCTGGCGATCGGCTATCGTGGCGAAAGCCAGTCGCTGCGTGAAACCGGCGGATCGATCTGGCTGATTTTCGGCCTGACCATCCTGCTCGTCTATCTGCTGCTGGCGGCCCAGTTCGAAAGCTTCATCCATCCCGGCATCATCATCGCGACGGTGCCGCTGGCGGTCGCGGGCGGCGTGCTGGGGCTGGCGGTCACGGCGGGGACCATCAACCTCTATAGCCAGATCGGCATCGTCATGCTGGTGGGCCTGGCCGCCAAGAACGGCATATTGATCGTTGAATTCGCCAACCAGTTGCGGGACGAGGGACTGGATGTCGCGCAGGCCGTGCGGCAGGCGGCGCAGCGCCGCCTGCGCCCCATCCTGATGACTTCGATCGCGACGGTGATCGGGGCCGTGCCGCTCGTCGTGCGCGGCGGCGCGGGGGCAGCCTCGCGGCATAGTATCGGGGTAGTGATCGTGTTCGGCGTTTCGCTGGCGACGCTCATCACGCTGTTCCTGATCCCGATCTTCTATTCGCGGGTTGCGGGGCGCACGGTTTCCCCGCAAACCGTGGGCCGGCGGCTGGATTCGGCGCTTGGGGATTCGCCCGAAGCCGCCGAATAGGAACGTCGGAGTGCAGCGCTTTTGGATTGGCGTGCAGACCATATGTCCAGAAAGCGCGTGAGCGGGGAGCAGCGTTACGGATGAACGAGATCGCGTCACCGGGGCAATTACGCCTGGCCTATCTGCGCTGGGCGCTGTTCACCATTCCCGTGATCGTCTTTCTTGGCTATCTCTCTGGCCGCCTCGCCAATAGCGGCTATGATAATCGCTGGTTCGCGGCGCTCGCCAAGCCCGCGCTCATGCCGCCCGGCTGGCTGTTCGGCGTCGCCTGGACGATCCTGTATATTTTGATGGCGCTGGCCTTTGCGATGGTGCTGCATGCGCGCGGCGCGCGGGGGCGGGGATTGGCGATCGCACTGTTTCTGGGCCAGTTCCTGCTCAACCTGCTCTGGTCGCCCCTTTTCTTCCGCGCGCATCAGGTCGGTAGCGCGCTTGTCCTGATCCTCCTGTTGCTGGTCGCCGTCGCCGCCACGACGATTTTGTTCGGGCGGGTGCGGCGCGCGGCGGGTCTGTTGCTGCTGCCCTATCTCGCCTGGCTCGTTTTCGCGGCCTATCTCAACTATGAGATCGGCCGGCTCAATCCCGATGCCGCGACCCTTGTCGCACCCGCCTTGCGGACCCAGATATAGGTTACAGCGCCGCCCCGGCGCGCAGATAGGAACAGACCCATGCAGAGCGAGAACCGCATTTTCGATGATCTGGCGAAGCTGGTGAACGGCGCGGCCGGCACCGTCGCCGGCATGACCCGCGAGTTTGAAAGCACCGCCCGCGAAAAGGCGAAGGAATGGATCGGCGGCGCGGATTTCGTGTCGCGCGAGGAGTTTGACTCGGTCAAGGCGCTGGCGGCGTCGGCGCGCGAGGAGGTGGAGTTGCTCAAGGCGCGGATCGACGCGCTCGAAGGACGGACCACCGAGGTCGTGACCAAGTCGGTGCGTGGCAAGGGCAAGGATGCCGGCGCGGCATAGGCCGATGCGGCTTGCTGATGTTCCTGCCTGTCCTTTCCGATTTCGCGATGCTAAGGCGCGCGGATGATGGACAGCGACGAATTTGAACATTCGGGGCAGGAAGCCGCGCCGATCGACATGCTGGCGGCCTATTTCGAAGCGCATGACTGGACTTTCGAACAGGTGGGCGAAGACGAGATCGTCGCCAACACCCAGGGATCATGGGCGCAATATGAATTGCGCGGCATCTGGCGCGACGAAGATCAGGTGCTGCAATTGCTGGCGCTGCCCGACATACGGGTCGGCGACGACAAGCGCGGGGTCGTCTACGAGACGCTGGGCCTTATCAACGAGCAGCTTTGGCTCGGTCATTTTGAATTATGGTCGTCGAGCGGCATCATTCTGTTCCGGCATGGCGCGCTGCTGGGACCGGGCGGCACGCTGACGCTCGATCAGGCGCAACTGCTGGTGGAAACCGCGATCGACGAATGCGAGCGCTTCTATCCGGTGTTCCAGTTCGTTCTGTGGGGCGGCAAAAGTCCGTCCGAAGCGATTTCCGCAAGCCTTATCGAAACCCGCGGCGAAGCCTGAGCGGCCCTGGATGACGATCGACTGGCCCCCCCATCTGTTTCTCGTCGGCTGCGGGAATATGGCCGGGCAGATATTGTCGCGCTGGCTTGCCTGCGGGCTTGATCCGGCGCGGGTGACGGTGTTGCGCCCGAGCGGACGGGCGGTGGCCGACGGAGTTGCTGTCGTCACCGATTATCCGCCCGCGCTTCCAGCCGGCACGCTCGTCCTGTTGGGGATGAAGCCCCACCAGATTGGCGCGGTGGCCGATGCGCTCGCTCCGCACTGCCGGGCGGATACACCCATGGTTTCGATCCTCGCCGGGACGACGCTCGCGGAACTGCGCGCCCGCTTTCCGATGGTGCATGATATCGTGCGCGCAATGCCGAACCTGCCTGTCGGGATCGGGCAGGGCGTGACCGCGCTTTATGCTGATGTACGGACATCGACGGATGTAACGGCACAAGTCGAAACGCTGATCGCGCCGCTCGGCCAGGCCGAATGGATCGCCGACGAGGCGCAGTTCAATGCGGTCACGGCGCTGTCGGGATGTGGGCCGGCCTTTCTGTTCCGCTTTGTCGATGCGCTGGCGCGGGCGGCGGAGGCGATCGGCATTCCGGCCGAACAAGCGGCGCGTATGGCGCTGGGCACCGTGCAGGGAGCGGCCAGCATGGCGGCCAGCGCTTCCGATAGTCCGGCGGCCCTTGCCGATCAGGTCGCCAGCCCCGGCGGTATGACGCGCAAAGGGCTGGACATGCTTGACGCCGACGACCGTCTGCTCCGCCTGCTTGTCGACACCCTGGTCGCGGCAAGGGACCGGGGCGATGCGATGGCGCGGGGCGAATGAAGCCTTAAACTTTCCCATTCAAGATCGCCGGAGGATATCCATGTCCGATGCTACTGCGCCCATGCTGATCCTCACCACCGGCGGCACGATCGACAAGGTCTATTTCGACGCGCTGTCGGACTATCAGGTAGGCGAGACCGTGGTAACGAAGATATTGGAGGTCGCGCGCGTCAAGCGCGCCTTCCGGATCGAGGAAGTCGTGCGCAAGGATAGTCTGGAACTGGACGATGCGGATCGCGCGATGCTGCGGGATCGGGTGCTGGCCGCGCCAGAGCAGCATATCGTCATTACCCACGGCACCGACACGATGACGGAAACGGCCAAAATCCTGGCCGATGTCGAAGGCAAGACGATCGTGCTGGTGGGGGCCTTAGCGCCTGCACGCTTTGGCGAAAGCGATGCCAGCTTCAACCTCGGCATGGCCTTCGCCACCGCGCAGATCGCGTCGCCCGGCGTCTATATCACGATGAGCGGATCGGTATTCCGTGCCGACCGGGTGGTGAAGGATCGCGACAAGGGTGCGTTCGTCCCCATCGGGGATTGAATCAGCCGAGATCCTGCATATCGGGCATGTCAGCCGGCACAGCATGACCGCGCAGCGCCCGGCGGCTGGCCAGACCCATCATGGCGAAAGCAGCGATCGACGCGATGATGTTCGCGATCGCCGCGCCGATCGTGCCGTAGATCGGCAACAATATCGCCTGCATGCCCAGCAGGAGAGCGGTCGAAACGAAGGTCAGGCGCAGCGAAAGGCCCGATCTGTCCGTCGCCATCAGCAGCGGACGATAGCTGACCCCGACCAGATCGATGCAGGCGGAAACCCCCAGCAGCAGCAACAGGGGATAGGCGGGCAGAAACGCTTTGCCCGCGATCAGGCCAAGTAGCGGGTGGCCGATCGACAGGATCAGGGCGATGATGACCGCGCCCGCGATCATCGCCAGCCGGTTTGTGCGCCGGAACAGCGACCGCAGCGCTTCCGCGCCGTGGCTCGAATGAGTGCGGGTCAGTTCGACGAAGATGCTGCGCGAGAGCAGGGTTGAAATTTTCGTCAGTGATTGGGCCAACTGGTTGGCAAGGCGATAGAGACCCGCGCCCACGGGTCCCACGAACAGCCCGACAACCAGCACCGCGACCTGCTGGCCGACGGATGCCAGGGTGGTCTGGAGGTTGGTGGCGGTCAAAAAGCCGACGATGCCCGGATTTTCCTTCACGGCGTCGAGCGTCCGGCCAGCCCGCCAATGCCCGATCCGTCCCCGCCCGATGCGCAGCGCCAGCCCCCAATAGGTGGCGGCGCAAAGCAATTCCGCCGCTGCCCAGCTCAGGAGGAAGCCGGTGATGTTGGGCATTAACAGCAGCGCCAGCGCCGCGCCGATCATGCGCCCGACGGGGATCATGGTTTCTGCGATCGCGCCGGAATCGAAACGGTCGAACAAGCGCAATATGCCGGTGGGGCTAGAGCGGATGGTGATCATCATCACCATGCAGAACAGCCAAGCCTGCAAGCCCATGGCGGGCGAAAGGTCCAGCAGGCCGCCGAACAGCAGGACGATCGCCCCTGCCACGATACCGCCGACGATCGCCGACGCGAGGTCGATGAGGATGCAGAAGCGCAATACGCGATTGAGCGCGTCGCCGCCCGCAGCCTTGTCCATCGCCGCCAGATGCGGCTGGCCATAGCGCACGACTATCTGCCAGCTATCGAAGCTGACGAGCGTCCTGATGACCTGCGCGGCGCTCAACACCAGCGCAAACCGGCCATAATCGGCAACGCCCAGCGTCCGCGTGACGATCGCCAGATAGGCGAGGCTCAGCACCGCGCCCACGCCCTTGCCGCCCAGCAGCCAGCCGGTATTGGCGAGGATGCGGGCGAACCCTTCCTGCGCTCCACCCGATCCGCGCATTGTCTTCACTGCTTCTGCCGGCCTTTCCATCGCGCCCGTGCGGCGCGGGTCCATCTAGGACGGACGGTGGCGCAGGGCAAACGGCCAATCGGGTTCGCAGCAGCCGCTTCCAAAGCGGACGAAAGCGCGATAGGGCGGCGCGATGAGCATCACCAAAGCCATCATCCTGTCTGCGGGGCAGGGATCGCGCCTTCTCCCCCTGACGCGCGACGTGCCCAAATGCATGATCGACTTCAACGGCCGCACCCTCATCAGCTGGCAGGTCGCGGCGCTCGCGGCCAATGGTGTGACCGACATCGTCGTCGTCACGGGCTTCCGCACCGAGCGGGTGGAGGATCACGCGCTTCAGCTCTATCGCGACACCGGAGTGCGGATCAGGACGCTGTTCAATCCCTTCTTTCAGGTGGCCGACAATCTGGGCACCTGCTGGATCGCGCGCGAGGAGATGGATCGCGACTTCATCATCCTTAATGGTGACACCATCGTGTCCGAAGAGATCGTGACGCGGCTGATCGCCGGAGCGCAGGACGCGATCACCGTCACGGTGGACGTCAAGAGCGGCGATTATGACGATGACGACATGAAGGTCAGCCGCGACGAGAGCGGACGGCTGCACGCCATCGGCAAACGGCTGCTGCCCCCCGATACCAACGCCGAATCGATCGGCATGCTGGCCTTCACCGGCGAAGGTCCGGCGATTTTCCGCAGCCAGATCGACCAGATGATGCGCACGCCAGAAGGGGTCGAGCGCTGGTATCTCCGCGCCATCGACCTGATCGCAAAGGGCAATCGCGTGGGCACCGTCTCGATCGAAGGTCTGGATTGGCAGGAGGTCGACTTCCCGCAGGATGTCGAGGCTGCAACCGCCCTTACCGGGCGCTGGGTCGCCGAAGGACGTTATGCGAAATAGGATTTGAGCCATTCGGTCAGCGCTGCGACCTGCGTATCGTCCAGCCTGACCGCCTTGCCAAGCTCGGGCTGTCCAGGCCAGCCGGCATCGCCGACGGTCACGCCATGGGCCCTGCGTTCCCCTTCGTAGCGAGGGAGCACGTGAAAATGGACATGGGGATCGACCATCATCAGCATCAGATAGTTGATCCGGGCATAGCCGACGGCACGCGAGAGCGCAGCCTCGATCGCGCCCGTCACTATCTTCAATTCCGCATGTGCCTCTGCCGGCAGATCGCCGAATGCTCCCGCATCGGATGTGGCGGCCAGCACCAGCGATCCCAGCGTCGGCTGCGCGGGGCGCAACAGGACGACCCAATGATCGAACGCGGCCACCAGCGTTGCGGGATAGCCGAATTTGACGATCGTATCGTTCATCATGCGGTTTCCAGCCAGCTGCGGATCGTGTCGCCGCGCGCGCGGGCGGCGTAGGCTTGCATCAATTGCACCCCATGAACCAAGAGCGAGATCGCGGTCCACCATGCCACGGCTATCAGGCCGATATCGGGCCGGCCGCACAGCAGCGCCGCGAACAGGATCACCATATTGGGATTGCGCCGCGCGGTGATCAGGCGAAAGCGGGTGTCGAACCGCCGCCACACATGGATATGCATGCCAAAGGCACGCATGAAAATGCCCTCGATCACGCGTTGCAGCACATAGCCGGCGAGAATCACCGCCATCGTCAGCCAGAAACTCTCGGGATCAAGAGCCAGCCCCCATGTCGGCAGGCCGATGCCCCAGGCATACCACCAGAAGGGCGGATGGATCAGGTCGATCCCATGGTCGAATATGTCGCCCCATTTCGACGAGGTGATGGTACAGCGCGCCAGCTTCCCGTCGACCGTGTCGAGCACCATGAAGACGAAGCCGACCAGAATGCCGGTCCAGTAGAGTCCTTGCGCGAACAACAAGGTTGCGGCCACGCAGCAGAGTGCGCCGATGGCCGTCACCATATTGGGCGTCATACCGATCCGCGCCGCGCCGCGCGTCAGCCAGAAGGCAAGTTCCGGCCACAGATATTTGGTCAGCAGATCGGTCACGCCCTTGTAGGCGCCGAAATAGCTGCGGCGCTCGATCGCGGGGCGGCTTTGCGGCGTCAGTTTTTGGGCGAACGGGGTCTCCAGCTTGCGCAGCTGGGAATTGTAGATGAGGGGGCTGTGCGACAGCTCTATGGCATCGGCGGGGCGATCCCCCTGACCGGAGGGCAGCTGAGCTACGATCAGTTCGCCGTCCAGCGTAAAGGCGGTGCCCGGCGTCCTGAGCACCTCGCGCAGCAGCAGCGGGTCGAACACATGGTTCAGGCTGATCGTGAGGACATGGCCGTCCGCCAGCCTGTCGCCCCGGCCGGCCGACTCCCGCACCATGCGGCGACACCGTTCCGCCGTCGACATGCCCCATATGCGGGTGTCGCACGCGCCGATCAGCGTCACGGGACCGATCGGTGAAGAAAGCTGCTGGGTGGGAAGACTGGTCATCCTGCGTCCGTAAGCGGCGCGCGGAACAAAAGAAAGACATGGCGATATTTTGGCCGGTCCCGATGATGGCCCGATCCCCGGCGTTTCAGGCGAGATCATGTTCCCGCTGCAACAGGGCAACCCACTGCGCGAGACAATGGTCGATCGCCCAGTGCCGCGCGCCCGCCGCCTGGCCGGTTCGCGAGCGTCCTACCGCCAGTTCGGCAGCGATGGCGTCGGCGAGGCTCGGCGGATCATCGATTCGCGCCAGCGAGCCATAGGGCCCGCGCTGCACGACCTCCCGATTCCCGGTGGGGCAATCGGTCACGGCGAGCGGCAGGCCGCAGGCGAGCGCTTCAATGAGGGCATTGCTCGCGCCCTCCCAGCGCGATCCGCTGACGAACAGGTCGCACTTTGCCAAAAACGCGAATGGATTTTCGCGATATCCGGCGAAGCTGACCCGGTCGGCAACACCCAGTCGTGAGGCCTGTGCGTGCAAATTTCTCACATCCCTGTGGCCGCCCGCGCCGATGATGATGAGTCGCGCGCCGAGATCGGCAGGCAGCAACGCCAGCGAATCGATGATCGAATCGAACCCCTTTTGATGGGTGAGGCGTCCCATGGCGACGAGCACCGGCCCGCCGGGCTGGTGAAGAAAGCGATGGTCGCAGGGGGCGGCCTTCAGCCGATCGATTCGATCGAGATCGACGCCATTGGGGATCGCCGCCAGGCGGCACGGCAATTGCGCCTCCCGCAATTCATCGGCCAGTTCTTCGGAAACGGCGACGACAAAATCCTGCCCGCCGAATTTGAGGCGGATGTCCCGGAGCGTGCTGCGGCGGGATCGGCCGGCCCGCTGGCTCGAATTGCTGGCGCGCGCGCCGCATCGCATCGCCTTGCGGCGACCGCTCAGCCAGATGCTTACCCGACTGGGGAGCAGCATATGATTGCCGCCACACAGGAAGAGGGCGGGCCGGAGCCGGCGGATCGCCAAGGCGAGGCCGATAATATTGGCAAGGAGATCAAGTGGACGCCATTTGAACGTCAGGCCGGCGCCGGTCTCGACGATCGGCAGGTCGGCGGGCACGCGCTCGCGCAGCGGCCCCTGGTCGCGCACAACCCATAATTGCACCGCGATACCCGCTTCCCGCAAGGCGAGCGCGATTTCGATCGATTTCGCCACCGTGCCGCTGGCGCGGAAGTCATAATTGGCAATGGCGATCATGGCCCACTTTTAGATAAGGGAGCAGACAAAAGGAGCGGGTGCCGTGGTGCTCTCTAACGAAGCCGGACGCCGCCCGCAAAGCCCTTTAACAGGCGTGAACACGATGAATCATTAAAAAGGTGACATATTGGTCTTTTCGCGGGCGCTTCCTTTGGCTATCGCGCGCCTAACAGACGAGGGAAGCGATAGATGGCCGAATTTTCTCTGCCCAAGAACAGCAAGATCACCGGCAAGGGCGTCAATCACCCCGCGCCGTCGGGCGCGACGCGCGTGCGCAGCTTCAAGGTCTATCGCTACGATCCCGACTCCGGCGAAAACCCACGCTATGATTCGTACGAGATCGATCTCGACAATTGCGGCCCGATGGTTTTGGACGCGCTTATCAAGATCAAGAATGAATATGATCCGACGCTGACCTTCCGCCGGTCCTGCCGCGAAGGGATTTGCGGCTCCTGCTCGATGAACATGAACGGCCGCAATGGTCTCGCCTGCACCACCGCGATTGATGAATGCGCGGGCAAGGATGTGCGGATCACGCCGCTGCCGCATATGGACGTGATCAAGGATCTGGTGCCCGATTTTACGCACTTCTATGCGCAATATAATTCGATCCAGCCCTGGCTGAAGACCGTGTCGCCGCCGCCCTCGGGCAAGGAGCGGTTGCAGTCGCCCGCCGAGCGCGAGAAGCTCGACGGTCTGTACGAGTGCATCCTGTGCGCCTGCTGCTCGACCAGCTGCCCGTCCTACTGGTGGAATTCGGACAAGTTTCTGGGGCCGGCGATCCTGCTTCAGGCCTATCGCTGGCTGGCCGACAGCCGCGACGAATATACCGGCGAGCGTCTTGATGAGCTGGAAGATCCTTTCCGCCTTTATCGCTGCCATACCATCATGAACTGCGCCAATGTCTGTCCGAAGGGGCTTTCACCTGCAAAGGCGATCGCCGAGACCAAGAAAATGATGGTCGAGCGGCAACTCTGACGCCTGTGGCGCGCGAGACGGGCAGGGCGCAGCGCGTCACCGAAGGACCGCGCGCCGGGTGGCTGCAATGGATCGAGCCGGTGGCGGACACCTTCCTCTCTTTGCTGGGGCCGATCTATTTGCGTCCCGATGGCGAAGGGCGGGCTATCGTTGAGTTGGAGCCGCGCTCCGAACATTGCAATCGCGTGGGCACGCTGCATGGCGGCTTCATCGCGGGCTTCGCCGATCACGCCCTTTTTTCCGGGCTGGTGGCGATGGGCCATGAAGCGATGACGGCTTCGGTGACGATCGATCTTTCGGTTCAATATATGGCGGCTGGCAGGTTCGGCGAACCCCTGCGCGCGGAGGTCGAACTGCTCGGCGAGACCGGGCGACTGCTGTTCATGCGTATGATCCTGGTGCAAGGCGATGGGCCGGTGGCGGCGGCGGCCGGGACTTTGCGCAAGCCTTCCGTCGCGCGATGAGTCATGTGGTCGACCGTTATCGCGCGCTGGTGGCGGCGGGCGAGCTGAGGGCGGATCCCGATCAGGAAGCGGCGGCGGCACGGCTGGACTCGTTGCAACGCGAGATGGAGGCGGTCCCGGCACGCGGATCGACGCTGTGGAAGCTGTTGCGCAAGGCGCCGGACGCCCCGCGTGGCCTTTATATGTGGGGGGGCGTCGGACGGGGCAAATCCATGCTGATGGACCTGTTCTTTGACTCGGTGCAGGTCGCGCGCAAGAAGCGCGCCCATTTCCACGAATTCATGCTCGACGTGCATGCCCGGCTGGCCGATGCGCGCAAGTCGGAAACGGGGGATCCGATCCCGCCGGTGGTCGATTCGCTCGCCGATGAGGCGCGGCTTTTCTGTTTTGACGAGATGGTCGTCAATAATATGGCCGACGCCGCGATCATGTCCCGCCTGTTCACCGGGCTGCTCGAACGGCGCGTGACGATCGTCACCACATCGAACCGCGAGCCGGACGAATTGTACAAGAATGGCCTCAATCGCCAGCTGTTCTTGCCCTTCATCGAACTCATCAAGGTCAAGCTCGACGTCCTGTCGCTGAACGGGCCGACCGACTATCGGCGCGACCGTCTGGGCGACGCCGCTTTGTGGCATTCCCCCAACGGAGCGGAGGCCACGGCGGCGCTCAGCGCGGCCTTTTTCCGCCTGACCGATCATGCGGTTGAGGATCGCGCCAAAGTGCCGGCGGAAGATATTCCGGTGCAGGGCGGACGCAGTCTGCATGTCCCCAAAAGCCTCAAGGGCGTCGCGGTATTCTCCTTCAAGCGACTGTGCGCCGAAGCGCGCGGTGCGCCCGATTATCTGGCGATCGCGCGGCGGTTTCACACCATCATCCTGGTTGGCATACCGTTGCTGGGGCCCGAAAAACGCAACGAGGCGGCGCGGTTCGTCACGCTGATCGACGCGCTTTACGAATATAAGGTCAAATTGCTCGTCTCGGCCGATGCCGATCCGGCGCATCTCTACCCTACCGGCGATGGCGCGTTCGAGTTTGAACGCACGGTCTCTCGCCTGATGGAGATGCAGTCCGACGCCTATCTAGCCTTGGGACATGGCCCCAAATAGCGGCCGATATGGTGGTGGGCGGGGTATGACCCGCTTGCCATTTCACCAAATTATGCGCGAAATAGCCCGGATGCTTTCACCTAAAATGGTGAAAGCATCCGGCAGTGTGCCGCTGCGGGAAGCGATGCGTCAGGGTAAGGGCGCATGGCGACAGGGCTGATTCGCCTGTTAATGCAATTGCGAATGATTTGCAAAGATAATTGACAGCGAGGCGCTTTGGGCGGTTGAAACCTTTTTCATATCGGCCTAAGCGGTCGGGCAATTCCAAAATCCGCCTGGAGGATGACTGCATATGGCCCGTAAGAAGATCGCGCTCATCGGCGCTGGTAATATCGGCGGCACGCTCGCGCATCTCGCCGCCCTCAAGGGTCTGGGCGACATCGTTCTGTTCGACGTCGTTGAGGGCGTTCCCCAGGGCAAGGCGCTCGACCTGTCGCAGTGCGGTCCGGTCGAAGGGTTCGACAGCAAGATCACCGGCAGCAATGATTATGCCGATATCGCGGGTGCGGACGTCATCATCGTGACCGCTGGCATCGCCCGCAAACCCGGCATGAGCCGCGACGATCTGCTGGGCATCAACCTCAAGGTCATGAAGGCCGTGGGTGAGGGCATCAAGGCCAACGCCCCTGACGCATTCGTCATCTGCATCACCAACCCGCTCGACGCGATGGTGTGGGCGCTCCGCGAGTTCTCGGGCCTGCCGCATAACAAGGTCGTCGGCATGGCCGGCGTGCTCGATTCGGCGCGTTTCAGCCACTTCATCGCCGACGAATTTGACGTGTCGGTCAAGGATGTGAACACCTTCGTGCTGGGCGGTCATGGCGACACGATGGTTCCGGTCGTGCAATATTCGACCGTCTCGGGCATCCCGGTTCCCGACCTGATCGAACAGGGCCGTTCCACCAAGGAGCGCATCGACGCCATCGTCGCGCGGACCCGTTCGGGCGGCGGCGAGATCGTTGGCCTGCTCAAGACCGGCTCGGCCTATTATGCGCCCGCTACCAGCGGCATCGCGATGGCCGAAGCCTATCTTTACGACAAGAAGCGCCTGCTGCCCTGCGCCGCCTATGTCGATGGCCAATATGGTCTCGATGGCCTGTATGTCGGCGTGCCTGTCATCATCGGCAAGGGCGGCGTCGAGCAGATCGTCGAGATCAAGCTGGACGAGGAAGCCAAGGCGAACCTCACCGTTTCGGTCGATGCGGTCAAAGAACTGCTGGACGCCTGTAAGGGCATCGACAGCTCGCTCGCCTGAACCATTTCACCGATCGGTTCAGGTAAGTGCGCAGCCTGAACCGCTTCGGACAGATCTAAAAGTGCCACGTCACAGCAGATAAAGGGACTAGTATGTCCATTCTGGTGAACAAGAACACCAAGGTCATCACCCAGGGTATGACCGGCGCTACCGGCACCTTCCATACCGAACAGGCGCTGGCCTATGGCACGCAGATGGTCGGCGGCGTGACGCCGGGCAAGGGTGGATCGACCCATATCGGCCTGCCCAATTTCGACACCGTTGCCGAAGCCAAGCACGCGACCGGCGCGACCGCTTCGGTCATCTATGTGCCGCCGCCATTCGCCGCGGATTCGATCCTCGAAGCGATCGATGCCGAGATCGAACTGATCGTCGCGATCACCGAAGGTATTCCGGTGCTCGACATGGTGCGCGTGAAGCGCGCGCTTTCGGGCAGCAAGTCGCGCCTGATCGGCCCGAACTGCCCCGGCGTCCTGACCCCCAATGAATGCAAGATCGGCATCATGCCCGGCAGCATCTTCAAGCAGGGCAGCGTCGGTGTCGTCTCGCGTTCGGGCACGCTGACCTATGAAGCGGTGTTCCAGACCTCCAACGCGGGCCTGGGCCAGACCACGGCCGTCGGCATCGGCGGCGATCCGGTCAACGGCACCAACTTCATCGACGTGCTGGAACTGTTCCTGGCCGACGACGCGACCAAGTCGATCATCATGATCGGCGAAATCGGCGGCGACGCCGAAGAGCAGGCCGCGCAGTTCCTGATCGACGAGGCCAAGAAGGGTCGCAAGAAGCCGATGGCTGGCTTCATCGCCGGTCGCACGGCGCCTCCGGGCCGTCGCATGGGCCATGCCGGCGCGATCGTGTCGGGCGGCAAGGGCGACGCGGAAAGCAAGATCGCGGCGATGGAAGCGGCCGGCATCAAGGTCGCCGCCAGCCCGTCCGAACTCGGCACGACCCTGCTGGAAGTGCTCAAGGGCTAAAAGGCTCCGATAAGGCGGCCGGGCTGCACCCTGGCCGCCTCTTTTCCCGCCCCGGTAATGCGCGGGGCACGGATGGGATGCGAAAAGACATGGGTTACGAGAATCAGGATTTCCCCCTGGCGTCCGACGAGGCCGAACAAGGTCCGAGCTGGGCGAAGTCCAACTGGCCGCCGATCGACACCGACGACCTGACCGGCGCGCTCGATCCCATGCAGATGCAGGTAGCGGTGAAGGCCGCCGCCAAGGCGCAGGGCAAGCCTGCCTCCGACGCCGATATCGCGCAGGCCGCCGAAGACGCGATCCGTGCGCAGCTGCTAATCCGCACCTATCGGGTGCGCGGGCATCTGGCCGCCAATCTCGATCCGCTCGGCCTGTCCGCGCGCAAGCTGCCAGCCGATCTGACGCCGGAATATCACGGCCTCACCAACCTCGACAAGAAAGTGTTCCTGGGCGGCACACTGGGCCTCGACTATGCGACGGTGCGCGAGATCGTCGCGATCTTGCAGGCCAATTATTGCGGCAATGTCGGCCTTGAATATATGCATATCGCCGATGTCGAGGAGCGCGTGTTCCTGCAAGACCGGCTGGAGGGCAAGGACAAGGAAATCCAGTTCACGCCCGAAGGCAAGAAGGCGATCCTGTCCAAGGTGATCCAGGCCGAGCAGTATGAGAAGTTCCTGGGCCGCAAATATGTCGGCACCAAGCGCTTCGGCCTCGACGGCGGCGAGTCCATGATCCCCGCGCTCGAAGCGATCATCAAATATGGCGGCGCGCAGGGCGTGCGCGAAATCGTCTATGGCATGGCCCATCGCGGCCGGCTGAACGTGCTCGCCAATGTGATGGCCAAGGGCTTCCGCGTCATCTTCCACGAATTTTCGGGCGGCACCGCCAATCCTGAAGATGTCGGCGGTTCGGGCGACGTCAAATATCATCTCGGTACTTCGACCGACCGCGAGTTCGACGGCGTCAAGGTGCATATGAGCCTGGTGCCCAACCCGTCTCATCTCGAAACCGTCGATCCGGTGGTGCTCGGCAAGGTGCGCGCGCAGCAGGTGTTCCGTGACGATCTGACCAAGCATGAGCAGGTGGTGCCCGTGCTGATCCATGGCGACGCGGCATTCGCGGGTCAGGGCATCGTATGGGAATGCCTCGGTTTCTCGGGCATCCGTGGCTATAATACCGGCGGGTGCATCCACTTCATCGTCAACAATCAGGTCGGCTTTACCACCAGCCCGCAATTCTCGCGCGGCTCGCCTTATCCGTCCGATGTGGCCAAGGGCGTTCAGGCCCCGATCCTGCACGTCAATGGCGACGATCCCGAAGCCGTGACCTTCGCGTGCAAGCTGGCGGTGGAATATCGCCAGACCTTCCACCGCGACATCGTGATCGACATGTGGTGCTATCGCCGCTTCGGCCATAATGAGGGTGACGAGCCGAGCTTCACCCAGCCGCTGATGTACGCCAAAATCCGCCAGCACCCCCCGGTCAGCGACGTGTATTCGGCGCGGCTGAAGGCGGAAGGTGTGGTGGACGATGATTTCGTCACCAAGGCGACGGGTGACTTCGTCAATCATCTGGAGGACGAGTTCGAGGCGGCGAAAAGCTACAAGGCCAACAAGGCCGACTGGTTCGCCGGTCGCTGGTCGGGCCTGCACAAGCCGGCAGACGCCGAAACCACGCGCCAGAGCGTTGAATCGGCGATCAGCGTCAAGCTGTTCGACAGCCTGGGCAAGACGCTGACGACGGTCCCCGAAGGCGTCAATATCCACAAGACGCTGCGCCGCGTGCTCGACGCCAAGGCGGAGATGTTCAAGACCGGACAGAATTTCGACTGGGCGACCGGCGAGGCCTTGGCCTTCGGCTCGCTGCTGTCGGAAGGCTATGGCGTGCGGCTGTCGGGTCAGGATTCGGGGCGCGGCACCTTCAGCCAGCGGCACTCGGTCTGGGTCGATCAGGATACCGAAGCGAAATATGTCCCGCTTTCCACCGTGCCGCATGGCCGGTTCGAGGTGCTGGACAGCCCGTTGAGCGAATATGGCGTGCTCGGTTTCGAATATGGCTATGCGCTGGCGGACCCCAAGAGTCTCGTGCTGTGGGAGGCGCAGTTCGGCGACTTTGCCAACGGCGCGCAGATCATCTTCGACCAGTATATCGCGTCGTCGGAAAGCAAGTGGCTGCGCGCCAACGGCCTCGTGTGCCTGTTGCCGCACGGCTATGAAGGGCAGGGACCGGAACATAGTTCGGCGCGGCTGGAGCGATTCCTCCAGCTTTGCGCGGAAGGCAATATCCAGGTCGCCAACTGCACGACCCCGGCGAACTATTTCCACATCCTGCGCCGCCAGATGCTGCGGCCGTTCCGCAAGCCGCTCATCATGATGACGCCCAAGTCGCTGCTGCGGCACAAGCTGGCCGTCAGCAAGACCGAGGACTTCCTGGGCGACAGCCATTTCATGCGCATCCTGTCGGACACCAATCCGGCGCCTGACGCAGAGACGAAGCGGCTGGTGCTGTGTTCGGGCAAGGTCGCCTATGATCTGATCGAAGCGCGCGACGCTTCGGGCGATCAGGGCACCCAGATCGTCCGGATCGAACAGCTTTATCCGTTCCCGACCGAGGCGCTCGCCGTTCGTCTGCGGCGGATGCCGAACCTTGAGGAAGTGGTGTGGTGTCAGGAAGAGCCGCGCAATAATGGCGCGTGGTTCCATGTCGAACCCTATATCGAAGAGGCCCTTGGGCTTGCCGACAAGGCGCCGATGCGTGCCCGCTATGCGGGCCGCAAAGCGTCGGCATCGCCCGCTACCGGCCTTGCCAAGCGCCACGTCGCCGAACAGGGCGCGCTCGTCGCCGATGCGCTGGGTCACAGCGTCCGTGAAGAAATCCGTCGCCAGAAGAAAGGCTGAACCAGCTCATGGCTACCGAAGTCAAAGTCCCGACACTGGGCGAATCCGTTACCGAAGCAACCGTCGGCCAGTGGCTGAAAAAGCCGGGCGAGGCGGTGAAGGCCGATGAAGCGATCGTGTCGCTCGAAACCGACAAGGTCGCGGTCGATGTGCCCGCGCCGGTTGCCGGAACGCTTGGCGACATCATCGCCAAGGAAGGCGAAACCGTGAATGTCGGCGCGTTGCTCGCGATGATCAACGAAGGCGCGTCCGCCGGGACCGCCGCACCGGCCCCTGCCGCGAAGGCTGAAGCTGCCGCGCCCGCGCCTACAACATCCGCCCCCGCGCCTTCCGCTGACGAAGAGGATGGCGGCAGCCTGACACTTTCGCCCGCCGTGCGCCGTATGGTGCTGGAGCATGGGCTTGACCCCAGCAAGATCAAAGGCACCGGCAAGGATGGCCGCCTGACCAAGGACGATGTGCAGGCCGCCGTCGCCGCCGGCACCGCCAAGGTGGCCGCCGCGACTCCGGCCGTCGCAGCACCCGCCGCGGCGCCCGCCGCCGGACCGGGCCGCTCGCAGGAACGGGTGAAGATGACCCGCCTGCGGCAGACGGTTGCCAAGCGATTGAAGAGCGCGCAGGAAACGGCCGCGCTGCTCACCACCTTCAATGACGTCGATATGAGCGCCGTTATCGAAGCGCGGGCAAAATATAAGGACCTGTTCGAAAAGAAGCATGGCGTGCGCCTTGGCTTCATGGGCTTCTTCACCAAGGCGGTGACGATGGCGCTCAAGGACATTCCGGCGGTCAATGCGCAGATCGAGGGCGACGAGATCGTCTATAATAATTTCGCCGATATTTCGGTCGCGGTGTCCGCGCCGAACGGTCTGGTCGTGCCGGTCATCCGCAATGCGGAGAGCATGAGCGTCGCCGAGATCGAAAAGACCATCGGCATGTATGGCAAGAAGGCCAAGGATGGCCAGCTGACCATGGAAGATATGAAGGGCGGCACCTTCACCATTTCCAATGGCGGCGTGTTCGGATCGCTGATGTCGACCCCGATCATCAACCCGCCCCAGTCGGCGGTGCTGGGCCTCCACCGGATCGAGGACCGCCCGGTCGTCGTGAACGGTCAGATCGTCATCCGCCCGATGATGTATCTGGCGCTCAGCTACGATCATCGCATGATCGACGGACGCGAAGCGGTGACGTTCCTCGTCGCGGTGAAGAATGCGATCGAGGATCCGACCCGCCTGCTGATCGACCTGTAAAAGTCGGACGAAAGCACCACATCCGTTCGGGCTGAGCCTGTCGAAGCCCCGTCCTTCCTGTTAAGGGCAAAGAAAAGCGCAGCCCTTCGACAGGCTCAGGGCGAACGGAGATTGGTATGGCTGAACAGCAATTCGACTATGACGTTCTGGTGATCGGTTCCGGCCCCGGCGGTTATGTCGCGGCGATCCGCGCGGCGCAGCTGGGCCTCAAGACCGCCTGTGCGGAAAGCCGGGCGACGCTGGGCGGCACCTGCCTCAATGTCGGCTGCATTCCTTCCAAGGCGCTGCTGCATGCGTCGGAGCTGTATGAAGCGGCTGCCGGCGGCGCGCTTGCCAAGCTGGGCGTCAAGATCGACAAGATGAGCCTCGACCTCGGCACCATGCAGGCGCAGCGGATCGAAGCGGTGACCGGCCTGACCGGCGGCATCGAATATCTGTTCAAAAAGAACAAGGTGGACTGGCTCAAGGGCCGCGCCAGCTTCACCGGGCCGAACGGGGTCGTGGTGGACGGCAAGGCTGTGACGGCGAAGAACATCATCATCGCCACCGGATCGTCGGTCACGCCGCTGCCCGGCGTCGAGGTGAACAATGACGGCGGGCGGATCGTCGATTCGACCGGCGCGCTTGAACTGACCAAGGTGCCCGAGCATCTGGTGGTCATCGGCGGTGGCGTCATCGGTCTGGAACTGGGTTCGGTGTGGCGTCGTGTCGGCGCGAAAGTTACCTGCGTCGAGTTTCTCGACCAGATCCTGCCCGGCATGGACGGCGACGTCCGCAAGGAAGCGAACAAGATCTTCCGCAAGCAGGGTGTCGAGTTCAAGCTCGGCACCAAGGTGACGAAGGCGGAAAGCCACAAGAAGGGCGTGACCCTGACGGTCGAGCCGGCCGCCGGCGGCGCTGCGGAGACGATCGAGGCGGATGTCGTGCTGGTGTCGATCGGCCGTCGCCCCAACACCGAAGGCCTGGGCCTCGACAAGATCGGCCTGGAGCTGAACCAGCGCGGCCAGATCGAGACCGATCATGACTTCGCCACCAAGGTCCCCGGCGTCTGGGCGATCGGCGACGTCATCCCCGGTCCGATGCTCGCGCACAAGGCCGAGGATGAAGGCATTGCGGTTGCGGAAAATATCGCTGGTCTGACCGGCATCGTCAATCATGCCGTGATCCCGAGTGTCGTCTACACCGCGCCCGAAATCGCGGGCGTCGGCCTGACGGAAGAAGCCGCGAAAGAAAAGGGCGCGATAAAGGTCGGCAAGTTCCCGATGCTGGGCAACAGCCGCGCCAAGACCAACCATGAGCCGGACGGCTTTGTGAAGGTGATAGCCGACGCCGATACCGACAAGGTGCTGGGCGTGTGGATCATCGCCTCCGTGGCAGGCACGATGATCGCGCAGGCGGCGCAGGCGATGGAATTCGGCGCGTCGAGCGAGGATATCGCCTATACCTGCCACGCCCATCCGACGCACAGCGAAGCGATCAAGGAAGCGGCGATGGCGGTGACGGGCAAGCCCATCCATATCTGATTGAGCGCCGGCGGGCCGGCCATCGGTCAGCCTGCCGGCCAGCTTTCGAGCAGCGGCACCAGTTCGTCGAAATGCTGGATCACGGCATCGGCGTTCAAGTCCTCGACCGGGCCGTCGAGAAAGCCGAAGCCGACCGCGATCGAGGGGATGCCCGCGTTGCGCGCGCCCGCAATGTCGTTGATCGTATCGCCTACGAAAATAGCGCGGCCACCGCCCGCACGCGCGATCATCTCGTGGATCGGCGTGGGATCGGGCTTCGCGACGCCGACCGTGTCGCCGCCGACGATGCTGGCGAAGCGATCGGACAGGCCAATCTGGTGCATCAGCGGGATGGTGAAGCGTTCCGCCTTGTTGGTGCAGATGGCGAGCTTCACGCCCGCGGCCGCCAGCCTGTCCATCGCCGCGATCAGGCCGGGATAGGGGCGCGAATGGATCGCCAGATTCTGCGCATAATAATCGAGCAGAACCGGCAGCAGCCGTTCGAGCAGCGCCGGATCGCCCCCGCCCGAAGCGGCAAGCGCCCGTTCGAGCATCACGCGCGCGCCCTTGCCGACGAACGGTTTGATCGCGCTCGCCGGAAAATGAGGGCGGCCGATCGTGCCGATCGCATGATTCACCGCTGCGGCGAGATCGCCGCTCGTGTCGATCAGCGTGCCGTCGAGGTCGAAGCCGACAATGTCGAAATTCCTAGTGTTCATCGCTCGCCCATGCCGTCTGCGCAGTGGCAAAGGCAAGCCAAACATGGCAGAGCGGGCTAAAGATCGCAGCCCCCGCCCAAGGACATTCCGACCCGTGACCAGCCCCGCTTCCGGCCGCCCGCTTGCTGTCATCATCCTCGCCGCCGGGCAGGGGACGCGAATGAGGTCGTCGGTGCATAAGGTGCTGCACCCGGTTGCCGGACGCCCGATGCTGTTGCATCTGCTCGCGAGCGTCGCTGCGCTGGGACCCGAGCGGCAGGTGGTCGTCGTCGGCGCGGGCCGCGATCAGGTGGAGGCGGCGGTCGCCGGGACCGGGGCGGTGATCGCGGTGCAGGACAAGCAGCTTGGCACCGGCCATGCGGTCGCGCAGGCGCATGACGCTCTGGCCGGTTTTGCGGGCGATGTGCTGATCCTTTACGGCGACGTGCCGTTGGTCACGAGCGCGACGATGCAGGCGATGCTGGATCGCCTCGCACGCGGCGACGAACCGCGCGCGGTCGTGCTGGGCTTTCGCCCGGACGATACCGCCGCCTATGGCCGCATCATCGCCGATGGGCAGGGCGTCATCGCGAAGATGGTCGAATATAAGGATGCGAGCGAAGCGGAGCGCGCGGTGACGCTGTGCAATTCCGGCCTGATGGCGGTGCGATCGACCGACCTGTTCGTGCTGCTCGACCGGATCGGCAATGATAATGCGGCCGGCGAATATTATCTGCCCGACATCGTGATGCTGCCCGGCGCGCCAAGCGCCGTGATCGAAGCGTCGGCGTGGGAAGTCGCGGGCGTCAACAGCCGGGTCGAGCTGGCGGGCGTGGAAGCGGCCTGGCAGGCGCGGCGACGGCTGGCGGCGATGCAGGACGGCGCGACTCTGATCGCGCCGGAAACCGTGTTTTTCAGCCATGACACCGCGCTGGGCCGCGATGTCGTTATCGAACCCCATGTCGTGTTCGCGCCGGGCGTCACGGTGGCCGATCATGTCACCATCCACGCTTTCTCGCATCTGGAAGGCGCGACGATCGGCGAGGGCGCGGAAATCGGTCCCTACGCCCGGCTTCGCCCCGGCGCGCAGATCGGGGTGAAGGCCAAGGTCGGCAACTTCGTCGAGATCAAGAAATCGGTGCTGGGTGAGGGCGCCAAGGCCAATCACCTCTCCTATATCGGCGACGCCAGCGTGGGCGCGGGCGCGAATATCGGCGCGGGCACCATCACCTGCAATTATGACGGCTTCTTCAAATATGGCACGCAGATCGGGGAAGGCGCCTTCATCGGTTCCAACAGCGCCCTGGTCGCTCCGGTCAGTATCGGCGCGGGAGCGATCATCGGCGCGGGCAGTGTGGTGACAAAGGATGTGGAGGCCGACGCCCTGTGTCTCGTCAGGCCGCAGCAGGATAGCAAGCCGGGCTGGGCCGCCGCTTTTCGAGCGAAGATGAAGGCGCGCAAAGCCGCCAAATGAGCTTTGTCCGGCGTCATAGCTGGTTGACCGCGGTGCTCATCTTGCTCGTGGCAATGGGCGGGTTTGCGCTGTGGCTGCTGTCCAACGCGCGCGCCATGCCGGTGGTGCGGCGGGTGGATATCGCCATGCCCTTTCCCGCGGGCGCGCCCCGCCATCCGGTTACGGTCGCGCTGCTCACCGATTCACACCTGTCCGGCCCGGACAACAGCCCCGATCGCATGGCGCGGATCGTGGCGTTGATGAACAGCTTGAAGCCCGATCTCATCCTGCTGGGCGGTGATTATATCGGCGATGCGAAAGGCGGCGCGACCTATGACGCGGCGCAGAGCATCGCGCCCTTCGCCAGCCTGCGCGCGCCGCTTGGCGTCGTGGCGGTGCTGGGCAATCATGACAGCCGCAGCCAGAAGAACCGCGTCGCGCTGTCTCGGCCCGATTGGCGCACCGCCTTTGCCCGGATGGGTATCATCCTGCTCGATGATGAGGCGGCGCGGCGCGGGCCGCTGGCAATCGGTGGTTTGCGCGACATCTATACCGCGCGCCCGGATATTCCGGCCACGCTGGCGGCGATGCGGCGGATAGGCGGCGTTCCGCTGATCCTTACCCATGGACCCGATCCCTTTCCGCTCTTGCCTGACGGGCCTTCGCTGACGCTGGCCGGGCACACCCATTGCGGTCAGATCGCGCTGCCGGTCCTCGGCATCGTCTATGTGCCGTCGCGCTATGGCGTCCGCTATGCCTGTGGCGTCTATCGGCAGGGGGCCAAGACCATGATCGTATCTGGCGGCGTCGGCACCAGCGGCTATCCGTTCCGCATGCTCGCGCCGTCCGACATATGGCTGGTGACGATCCGGCCCCGATAATTGATTGCGATGAATTCTTCGTCATGCGCCAGCCATGCCCCTGTTGCGTGGGCGGCATTAATGGCATGGCCACACCTGCACGCTATGGCGGCGTGCATATCGTCAACCGGCTGCGACGGGGCTTGTCCAGAATGTGCGGAATCATCGGAATCATTGGCAAAGACGACGTTGCCGAGCGGCTGGTCGATGGCCTCAAGCGGCTCGAATATCGCGGCTATGACAGCGCGGGCGTCGCCACCGTCCATGACGGCGCGATCGAGCGGCGCCGGGCGGAAGGCAAGCTCGCCAATCTGGTGAACGTCCTGCGCGACCAGCCGCTCCCCGGCACGACCGGCATCGCCCATACCCGCTGGGCGACGCATGGCGCGCCGACGACGACCAACGCCCACCCCCACGCGACGCGCGAAGTCGCGCTGGTCCACAATGGCATTATCGAGAATTTCAAGGCGCTGCGGGACGAGCTGATCGCGCGCGGCCGCACTTTCGACAGCCAGACCGACACCGAAGTGGTCGCTCATCTGGTGAGCGAACTAGTAGAGCAGGGGGCCTCGCCCAAGGAGGCGGTGGCCGCCGTTCTCCCGCGCCTGCACGGCGCGTTCGCGCTCGCCATCCTGTTCCGCAGCCACCCCGACCTGCTGATCGGCGCGCGGCTCGGGTCGCCGCTGGTGGTTGGCTATGGCGACGGCGAGACATATATTGGGTCCGACGCGCTCGCCCTCGCGCCGCTGACCCAGCGCATCGCTTATCTGGAAGAAGGCGACTGGGTCGTCATCACCAAAGGCGGCGCGGAGATTTTCGACAAGGATAACAACCCCGTCGAGCGCCCCGTCACCATTTCCGGCGTGTCCGGCGCGATGATCGACAAGGGCAATCACCGCCATTTCATGCAGAAAGAGATTTACGAGCAGCCGGTCGTCGTCGCCCAGACGCTCAAAGCCTATCTGCAACGGATGGAGGATCGCGTCTCGCTGCCCATCCCCGATTTCGATCTGTCGGCGATCCGCCGCGTCACCATCGTCGCGTGCGGCACCAGCTTCTATGCGGGTATGGTGGCGCGCTACTGGTTCGAACAGTTCGCCCGCGTGCCCGTCGACCTCGATTTCGCGTCGGAATTTCGTTACCGCGAGCCGGTGATGGAGGAGGGCGGCCTCGCCCTGTTCATCAGCCAGTCGGGCGAGACCGCCGACACGCTCGCCGCGCTGCGCTATGCCAAGGCGCAGGGGCAGAAGATCGCGGTCGTCGTCAATGTGCCGACCAGTTCGATGGCGCGGGAGGCGGACCTGCTGCTGCCCACCCATGCCGGGCCGGAAATCGGCGTCGCATCGACCAAGGCCTTCACCTGCCAGCTTGCGGTGCTGGCCGCGCTCGCCGCAAATCTTGCCCGCGCCAAGGGCCAGCTCGACGCGAAGGCCGAGCGCGAGATCGTCCGCCACCTCGCCGAAGCCCCCGCCGCGATCAACGGCGCGCTCGCCTATGACGAGGCGATCGAGGCGATGGCGCATCATATCGCGCCCGCGCGCGACGTGCTGTATCTGGGGCGCGGCACGGACTATCCGCTGGCGCTGGAAGGGGCGCTCAAGCTCAAGGAAATCAGCTATATCCATGCGGAAGGCTATGCCGCCGGCGAGATGAAGCACGGCCCGATCGCGCTGATCGACGAACTGGTGCCGGTGATCGTCATCGCGCCGAGCGGGCCGCTGTTCGAAAAGACCGTCAGCAATATGCAGGAAGTGCAGGCGCGCGGCGGCCAGGTGGTGCTGATATCTGACTATGACGGGGTACAGGCGGCGGGCGAGGGATGCCTCGCCACCATCACCATGCCCAAGGTTCACCCCTTGATCGCACCGATGGTCTATGCCGTGCCGGTGCAGCTGCTGGCGTACCATGTCGCGGTGCTGAAGGGGACGGATGTGGATCAGCCGAGGAATTTGGCGAAGAGCGTGACGGTGGAATAGAATAACATCGTGCCGGGCGTCGCAAACCGTCCCGATGGCGAAGTTCACAGTGTCGTGGGGCCGATTTAGGCCAATAGTCGCGGTAAAGCGCCCGTGAAGCGACACCGATGCGCCACACAGATCACGCCTGCGGGATAGGGATGCTTTGGCTGGATCACGCGGGCGCGACGGGAATGCGGCCTTGAGGTGGCACCTGTTCGCCGGTCGGACGTTCGCGTCGGGACAGTGCGGCGAAACGGCGCGGCTGCCGGTGGAAGGAGGATGCTGTTTCACCGGACAGGATAGATCAGATGAAATCCTATTTTGGAAGTTGCCCAGGTTGGGCGGAATGAGGACTGCTGACGACCAATTTTTGCCATTTCGCCGCTAAATGATGGTCACCAATTGCGGACATTCGGGTGAGGCATTAGCGTCAACGCGTGGCCCCCGCTTTTCAGACCGTTCTCGATCTCACCGGCCAACCCGATATTATCCGCCCGGCATATTGGTTCATTGCCATTTTTGTAACAGCGGGCATTGGTCTTGCTGGCCTTGCGTGGTTGGCGTTTAGAAAACGCTGGCGCTGGCGTCGCTCACTTCCGATTTTCGCGGCTGTATGGATCGGTATCTGCGGATATGTGATTGCGACAGACGTTCGCGACACAGCCGACATTCGCGCAGCTGTTAAATTAGGACACGTCGAAAAGACAGAAGGGTGCTTAACCTATTTTCGTCCCGGCCATCCGACCGGAACTAAAACCACCGCAGGGAATGAAGAGTGGAGCCTCAACGGTCTAGTGTTTAGCTATGGGGCAGGAGAGGTGCGTCCGGCTTTTCATTCAGTTTCAACAGATAAAGGTCCGGTGCGAGGGGACTCGCGCGTGCGTGTCTCTTTTGTTGTAAGCCCTGCATATGGCCGACGCGAGATTGTTAAGCTCGAACTTGCCTCTCACGCATGTCCAATGGCACGTCTTGTTGATACGTTCGATCAACCGTAACCTGTCGTTCCGCAATCCACCCCGTCTTTGCCTCTCACCCGCCCCCCGGCGAATTATGCCCGCCCGCCGGCACCGGCCCGCCGCTCGGCGCATGGGCGTGGTCGGGGTGGCTGTCCCATTCGATGTGATAGAGGTCGAAGCGGCGGTCGCGCAGGTTGCGGACGGTGCCTTCCGCGCGCGCCCAACTGAGGTCGGCGAGGTTCACGTCCGCCATCGTCAGCGTCTCGACATTCTCGGTCGATTCCGCCGCGATGCCGTCGCGGGCGAAGGGCAGGTCGCAGGGGGTCAGGATCGCGCTTTGCGCATATTGAATGTCCATATTGTCGACATTGGGCAGGTTGCCGACATTGCCCGACATGACGACATAGCATTGGTTCTCGATCGCGCGGGCCTGTGCGCAATAGCGCACGCGCATATAGCCGAGGCGTGAATCGGTGCAGAAGGGCACGAAGATGATGCGCGCGCCCTGATCCACCAGCCGCCGCGCCAGCTCCGGAAACTCGCTGTCGTAGGGTCAGGACTCACTGATCAGAGCCAGAAGATGACGGTGGCTGCCAGTGCGAT